>WRMX01000076.1 GCA_009776905.1 Oscillospiraceae bacterium | reverse complement strand
GGATCGGGCGGCGGCGGCTCCGGAGGCGGCGGGGGCGGCGGGGGTGGCTCGGTGTCAGGGATATCGGGAGATATGTCAGGCGTAGCGACATCAGTGACCGGCGTCGGTTGTTCGGATACCTCAGTGTCTTGCGAGTCGTACTTTCCGCCGTTTAATACGACGAATAGGACGATGACTATGGCGATGATCGCGACCGCGCCGGCGGTTATCCACGGCCAAGGGGGTTTCTTTTTGCTTGGCGGTGGTGGAGGCGGCGGCACTGCCGTTGGCGGCGGTGGAGGCGGCGGCGCTGCCGTTGGCGGCGGTGGAGGCGGCGGTTGGTATGTTGTTTGGTGCATTTGAGGCATCGGCGGTTGCTGCGGCGACGGTTGATACGCCGGTTGCATCGGCGGTTGCTGCGGCATCGCCTGCGGTGCTGGTGGTTGGTACGCCGGTTGCTGCACCGATTGCTGCGGCGGCGGTTGTGGCGGCGCTGGTTGGTACGCCGGTTGCTGCTGCGACGGTTGCTGCGGCGGCGGTTGGTACGCCGGTGGCTGCTGCGGTGCCTGCGGTGCCGGTGGTTGGTACGCCGGTTGCTGCGGCATCGCCTGCGGTGCTGAATCGATCTTTGTCCCGCATTCGGAGCAAAAACCGGCTCCCTCACTCAAATGAGCGCCGCATTTCGAACAAAACACTACAATCCCCCCATTCAGAAAATGAGATAAACACGTTAGTACCTGACGGATGCACAACACCAACAAAAAACAAGATATTTTTCAGCCCGTCAGGTACTAACACCGCGCGAAGCGCGGCGCGCAGCGTAGCTGCGTGAGGGACAAGCGAGTAGGGCAAATTCATTTTGCCCGTGAGCGAGCTGTCCCGATGGGTTGTGGGCGCAGCCCACGTTAGTCTAACTTGTAAACCAAAAGAATGTCAAATCAACATTATGGCACGTCGATCACAGCCGCGTAGAATACGCTCCACAATCTCACGAGCGCCTGTGAAACCACAACTTTCAGCTATATCGCAAGCAGAACCAAACGCTGAAGGCAATATATGCATCAATTCTTCTCCATATAATTTTATCTGCCGCAGCCGCATATTAACATCACTTGCAAAAACAGCAAAGTCTTCACTGTTAACTCTATCGATACTCTCATGCAAGCCAATCCTCATACCAAGATTCCTACTGAGCTTGGAGCCATATCTACCATCGTAGATAACAGTACTGATTATATCATAGACAGGAGCGAGTGAAACCGTTCCATCGGTATTATATAGTAATGAGAGGTTTTTGGCATGTGCATCGCAGTTTCCAATCAAATAGTTGAATATTCCCCATTTCACAAGCATTACCACATCATCCATAGGGTTTTGACAATGAGTTACAAGTATATCGCGAATGAGCTTGAAGCCTGGTCCCCCATCATGCTCATACTTAATTTCTGACTTGATACCGCTAGCTTGGCAACAATCTTCCTGGTGTAACCTATTCACAGTATAGAAGCCATTTTTTGATATTTCGTTTATAGTGCGATCATATCTGCGAATAACGATGACAGGAGTCTCCGGAAATAAGACATCCGCATCAACAGTGACGATGCCGCATGCTGACGATGCGCGAAGACACAAAAACTCATTCAGCGTAATATGCGGATAATACGCTTCCAGCGTGCCGGGTTTGATAATATGGGTCGTAGGCATCCCAAGAACCGGGATAAACCATCCATCGCGTAGACTATCACCTTGTTTATGATACAAAGCAATCTTTTCTTGGCCACCGGCAAGCGAGAGCCGCATATCTTCCTGTAGACGCGGAATAATGACATGTGGATTTTTTGCAATGCTAAGCAATCCGCCTTCGAGGGGGATGTGTGTTTGAATACCGCTTCCGTTTCCACTGTCGCTCCCGAGCCCGACGTTATCTGCTTCCTCAACGATTGATACATCACCCACGCAATCTCGTCCTAATGCTCTAATCAGTTTAACGCTGCTTGATCGCGGTATCCCTAACCGTCGAGCGATAGCGTTACGAGACTCGCCTTCCGGTAGCAGTCCTTCAAAGTATGGCTGAGCAAGAACGCCAGGGTAGCGTAGCTTTCTAAGCGGTAGCGATAATGAGAGCGGCAGCGCATAAGGTGAAGCAAGATATTGACTGTCATAAGTGAACCCATAAAAAGGCTCATTTGCTTCAATATCAAGTGTGCCCGCCTTAGTATCGCCAATGTAGACATTAAGCTCCATGCTCTGCGCCCCGCTTTGAAATTGATATGTTAAAACCCAAAAAATGCAGCAAATTGAGTACTTTACCAATTTGCATCGTCTGTTTGCCGTTTTCAAGTTCGGAAATAAAGCGTGTCCCGCTTCCGCTGATGTCAGCGAGCTGTGTCTGTGTCATTCCGAGCTCGATGCGTTTTTTTCGTACGATCGCTCCTATATCGGCGATTGTGTATACTGTCGGCATGAGAGTCGACCCCCTTTTTCCGGCTTTTGCCTGAAAGCACAGACGGGCGCATTCGTATAGCGAATTGAGTCGTAGTGCGCGGTGTCTGGGAATCCCCACATTAGATATTATACCATTCCCTCTCGGGAATGTAAAGGAAAAAATCCGGCAATTGTCCCGAAAGGGAATATGTGGCAATTCGAGGCATGGCAATCCCTTTCGGGAATATGACGCTTTAAGCCACAGCATTCACAAAGCCAAAAATGTCGCATTGCGCAAAATGAAAGAACCGCATGTGCGGCTCCCTCATTTCGGTATCTCGCTTTGTCTGCAACAGTGTCTCGCGGGTGGGTGGGGTGAAGAGATTTTCGGGCTGCTTCGCCTTGGTGGGGCGAGACGCGGATGGGTCCGTCATCAACTTTGGTTAGCCGTGAACTGTGACGTCTCATGCTCCTAAGCAAGAAAAGATAATTTCCGATGGCACACGGTAGACCATTCCGGCATAGCCTCCGTCCGCTCCGCGCTCTATTACCGCAACATAGCCGTCGCCGCCGTCATAATTCGCAACTTGATCGAAAAGACTGCTGCCGATCCAGAAAACGCCATTTTCATCAAAGAAACCACACGATTCCGCCGCCTCCATTGATTGTGCCGTCACTGGAAAACTTCCCTCTCCATATGTGCCGTTATCGCCGAGCTGATAGTCAAAAACGGAATCGTACTCCAGTTCTCTGACACTGCCCTCTACAATTACGCATAATTCGTAAGGTATATTGTTCAACAGATTGATGTAATTGGCGATGTTTTCCGATCCGGCAGCCGACTCCTCCGACGGTGCGGTCGGTTCCTCAAACATGGGTGCTTCGATTGAAATCGGAATTGTTATTTCTTCCGCTTTTGTGCTCCCGTCATAAAAAGCAGCAGTCGCCAATAGCGTCAAACGTGCCGGGACTTGGCTGAAATCGTTTATGTCCGCCGCCAGAAACAATGAAATGTCGTCCTGAACATCATCGCCATATTGCACAAAACTGCTGCCCATATTCACAACATCGAGGCTCGACATGCCAACGACAGATGGGTGGAAATAATGCGCCAACTCATCGAACCAAACTCTCGCGCCGTTCATGTATGCGATACCGCCCTGCTCGTCCATATCCCCGTTCAGCATGCAAAAACTGCCGAAGTCCGTGCTATAAGTGATGCTCTTGATGTTTTTGCCGTCGCACCCCAAAATTATCGTCGCGAGAAAACTCTTTGTCCCATTGACAAGGTCGGATTTGAAACCAATGGTGGTAGTGAGCGTATTGATTTCCCGCATACCGTTGGGCGCGCGTGCGCTAGCCGGGCCATCGTCGTTCGGTGCTGCGGCATATGCGCGAAAGACAAATGCATTGTCGTTTCTTGGCGCAATCAGAATGGTGCCGAACACTATCAGGCATATTATTGCTGCCGTAGTAGAAATGACAATGGCTGCTTTCAGAGCTGCACCGCTTTTTTGCCGCGTCTGCAAAGCTTTTCGATATACGCGGTTCCTTGCCTCAGGCCCTGCCTGAATTGAATTGTATGCGTCAACGATTTTACTATTCCTCATTTTCAATCACTCCCTGCAAAAATATTCTTGCCTCGCGAAGGTGGTTGCGTATGGTCGACCGCGGCTTCCTGAGCATGCTTGCTATCTCGTTTGTAGTATATCCCTCATAATAGTAGAGATATATTACCTCCTTGTATCGAGGGGGCATCGACATGATTTTGCACAGCGTCTCGTCAACATGATACTCGTCTGCTCCGTGCAAATGCTCGTAGTCGTCAATGTTCGCGCGATCGTGCCACCAGTGTTTCAAAACGTCTTTGCATACATTGACTGTTACCCTGATGATCCAGGACTTTTCGTGTTCAGGGCTTTGAAATTCAGGCGATTTTGCTATCAGCCTCACAAACACATCCGCAGTCGCATCCTCCGCATCGGCAGCGTTTTTCAGATATGAGTAGCATATTCTGTACACCATGTCGAAGTGTCGCGCGTATGTGTTCTCGATGCTGCTTGATATTGGAGTGTCGCTGTGTGACATTATCTGCTCGTCCATTTTGATGCCGCCTTTTGCTGTATAGTAATAATACGATTAAAACGCCCAAAATGTCGCATTTCGCATAAAAAATGTTTTACCACAGGGCATAAACTAAAGCCTGTAATTACGGCAATTACAGGCTGTTTTATTGGAGGCGACACCCGGATTTGAACCGGGGCATAAGGATTTTGCAGACCCTTGCCTTACCTCTTGGCTATGTCGCCATTTGGAGCGGGCGACGAGGCTCGAACTCGCTACCTCCACCTTGGCAAGGTGGCGCTCTACCGGATGAGCTACGCCCGCATGATGCCGAATTGCAGCCATTTGCAGTATCAGCACTTTTGGTGCCTCCGGTCGGAATCGAACCAACGACACATGGATTTTCAGTCCATTGCTCTACCGACTGAGCTACAGAGGCAAGTATAAACATTGTTCACTGCGCGGCTTGTGATGCCGCGCAGTGTGTGGCGACCCAGAACGGACTCGAACCGTCGGCCTCCAGCGTGACAGGCTGGCGTTCTAACCAACTGAACTACTGGGCCACATCGTCGCTACCGCAGGGACTTCGTTACGTTTTTGACAATAGGCTTTGCCTTTTGTCAAAAACTGCACTTCGTCGCTGCGTCGCTCCTCTTCAACGCGAACCCAGCTTCGCTTGGGCTTCGCGTTGACTGCGAAGGGCTGGTGCTCCTCCTCTCCAAAATCGACCCGCAAGCTGGGCTCGATTTTGGGAACGCGCTTGGGCTTCGCGTTGATTGCGAAGGGCTGCGCTGCGACTGGTGGGAACAACAGGACTTGAACCTGTGACCCCATGCTTGTAAGGCATGTGCTCTCCCTGCTGAGCTATGCTCCCATACAGCATTCCCTCACAGCGGCGGAGTCATTATACTAAAGCAAAAAACCGTTGTCAACAGTAATTTGAAATATTTATGCGTACGTTGGATGTTTCGTGGAAAAAAATTGACTATTGACCTTCTAGCAGCTTTAAGGCTTATAGTACACGGTAGATGACATTCCGGAGCTCGGGGCAGTGCTTTTCGTATGCGGTAGATGACATTCCGGAGCTCGGGGCAGTGCTTGCAGCATCAGTAGCCATGGAGCAGATACCGCGCATGAAGGCGCAAGAGCACCAATCGCCCGGCCGCCACTACGAAAGGGGATATTCATATGCAGACAATAATAACCAACGAAAGCGCCTAAAATCAATGAATCGAGGTTCCTGTTCATTATGACCACTAACCTCAAACCCTGTCAACATCAGGGTTACCGGTTGCAAAATATTAAACTTTGCCAATTTTGCCAATGACGATCGGATGCAGTGCCAATGCCGCCGCCTGTGCCAAGCCTGTTTCTGTATCTCCGCTTTGGACCGGCTTAGAGAGCTGAAATTTTTGCCTTCTGTTGAATTTTCTCGTCTTTTGCGTTATTATGTGCTCAATCTTATACTTGAAGCAAAGGAATGGTATCAATTATGCCGGATAACACAGATATCAAAAACGAGAAACAAAGGCTTGCGCCGCCAGCCCTCCCGAAGCTGGACTACCCTGTTCCCCCGAGAGAGAACATGAAGCTTGTTCTGGAGCACAAAAAGCCCATCTGGGCGCCAATCCTCATGATGGACAATAACATCTGCTTGGCCGCCCCCGCAGACAGGGAGAGGCCCCCCGTGCCGGAATCCGGCAAGGACTGGTTTGGGACATATTGGGAGTTTGTCGAGCAGGTCGGAGGGCAAATGTCTCCCCCGGAAGGCAGAATCTGCCCTGACCCAAGAGACTGGCGCGATAAGCTGATCTTCCCGGACCTCGATGAGGTCGATTTCAGCGAGGGCAAAGAAGCGATGGCAGATAAGTTCGCGCAGGAAAAGATGACAATGTACATCATACAGAACGGCATGTTTGAACGGCTGCTGGACATCTCCGACGTCAATGAGGTTTTCATGTGGCTTGCGGAAGAGCCGGAAGATGCCATCGAATATGCCAACGCGATGGCGGACTTCAAGATAAAGCATGTGGACAAGGTCATTGACGAATGGGGACTTGTCGACTTCTTCGCGCTCTCCGACGACTGGGGGACACAGCGGGCGCCGTTCATATCGCCGGCCATGTGGGAGCATATTTTTTATAGGCCTACAAAGCGCATTGCCGATCACATCAAGGGCCGCGGGTACTATGTCAACGTGCACTCCTGTGGAAAAATCGACGCCCTTGTTCCATATATCGCCACTTTCGCCGACCTTTGGGAGGGGCAGAGCATGAACGATCATGTCGCATTAAAGAAAAAATGCGGCGATAAGCTCGCGTTTACAATCGGAATCGACCCTTCGGTCATAACGAATCCGGATGCCACGGACGATCAGGTGATCGCTGCCGTGCGCGAAACTATCGACACATACGGAGAGGGCGGAGGAATGGTTCTTATGATGCCAATGGGTGGCAGCGAGCATGTCACATCGCTGGCCATAACCGAGTCTTTCGACTACAGCAGAAAGAAGTACTCAAAAAGCATATGAATCTCAATAGAGGCCGGGTCACTCATCATATCAAGTTACTCATCGTATAAAGCCACTTATCGTGCCAAGTCACTTATCGTATCAAATCACTTATCGTATCAAATCACCTATCGTAGATGAACCGTTCGCCGCAGAATGGGCAATAGCGATCAGGAGTTTTCGACCATCGCGGAATCGGCGAACCTTTCCCGCAATTCGGGCATCTCCCAAAGACATACCTGACGACAAAAGCCGCAATGACCACAGCCAAACCAACGCAATACGTGATAATGCCATAGACATCGTCATAATGGGCGAAAGTCGGGCACAGCAGAATTATGGCCACTCCGGCCAACAGCAGTATAATGCTGATTCTGGCATATTTTCTCTTTAGCACGCCAAAACACCTCCCGCTGACAATTCGGCACGTGGACACGGCACGGACAGCCATAATGGCGAATCCATCATCGACATCGCCCCTATTGCCACACGTTCATTCCACCGGCGAGGACAAGGATGCTGCCGCAGCCCATCGCCTGCAGAATGCTCGCCGCGATGGCCGCGCGAAACCCACTCTGGCATATCACCACAAGCTGCGCATCCCTGTCAACAGGGCAAGAATCCATCTTCACTATTCGGTCCATCGTGATGTTTACGGCGCCCGGGATATAGCCCCCGCCAAACTCGGCAACGGTGCGAACATCGATGAGCGCGGGCGTCTCGCCATTGGCGAGGCGCTCTTTCAGTTCGGATGCGGAAATATATGAAAAGCTCTGCGCGTCAAGCCCCGCATCGATCCAAGCGTCGATGCCGCCGGCAAGCCAGCCCTTGACATCGTCGTATCCGATGCGGCTCAGCTCCATGCGCAGCTCCTCAAACCCGTCGTCGCTCGGCATCACGAGCACGAGCCTGGCTCCCGGCGCGATGGCCATCCCGACCCAGTTCAGCATCGGGCCGCCCGTGAAATCAACGTTGATGCTTCCCGGAATGTGCGCGGCTGCGAACGCATACGCATCGCGCACGTCGAGGACGACCGCGCCCGAGCCGATGAGCTCCTCGATATAATTCGCGGACAGCGCGTATTCGGCATTGTCATAATTATTCAACACATCAGCTCCCTTTATATTCGTCGCGATAATCTGCGAAAAACTCTGCGGCCTCATCGGCAAATGCGAAAGAATGGCAGATTTGAACGAAGCGAGGTCAGGATGCCCCAGCATCGGGCTCACGCGCCGCTCGTAACCAAGAGTCGACGAGGGCTTGGCGCTCATGCCTTGGCCGCAGAGCGACCCTTCGCCGTGGGCGGGGTAGATTTCCAGATAATCCGGCAAAGACCCAAGAACCTTATAAAGGCTGTCATAAAGGTTCTCCGCCTGCTCGTCGAGAATCTCGTCGCCCGGCAGATCGGGT
The DNA here is from genome assembly GCA_009776905.1 of Oscillospiraceae bacterium. GTDB lineage: Bacteria > Bacillota > Clostridia > Oscillospirales > Oscillospiraceae > WRMH01. Next base: position 5,991 of record WRMX01000076.1, on the reverse strand, counting down.
CTCCCGACGTCGCCGACAAAGAGCAGGTCGCCCGTGAGGAGCATCTCGGGAGCCGGGGAGCGCGCAAGGTCGGAAACGAGCAGCGACACGGAGTTTGGCGTGTGCCCCGGCGTGTGGATGACGCGTATATGAGCATTGCCGATGCGGAACTCGTCGCCGTCATGCAGCCTGGCCGCATCATAACCCACGGGGGCGCTCTCGTGGATGTATATGTCCGCGCCGGTCGCCGCCCGCAGCTCTTGCGCGCCGCTGACGTGGTCTGCATGCACGTGCGTGTCGAAGATGTGAGTAATGCGCATATCGTGTTCATGCGCCGCCTGCAGATAGACGCCGATGTCGCGGCGCGGGTCCACGACGGCCATTGCCCCTTCCGACGGACTTCCTATAATATACGAATAGCACCCCAGCCCCGGGGTCTTTATTTGCTCAAAATACATTTGCCTCTCTCCTTCCACTCCGTCATCAATCCCAACAATCTCATAACGAAACCTCCAAAAATAACCACCGTTTCCAATATTTGCCACTTTACCACATATAAGACGAAATAACAATCATGTTTGTCATAATCCTCGCCCGGCGACGCAAGGGAGCGAATCAGTAGCTCAAATAGCAACTATATAGCGCCGGTGAGGAAGACGTTTATTTTGCTTCCGACCGCGCAGCAAGGAGGCGGAGCGGCGCGAATATGCGCATGGATGCGCATTTGAGCGATAATGAAGCAAAAAAACGTCTGCCGAGCGCAAGGCGCTGAATAGTCTCCTCAAACACAGAAATTCTTTGGCAAATTTGATAACAACATCTTGACAATGGCGAACCATTAGCATAATATTGACAAAACTATAAATGTTGCCTGTAGTTTTACAAACCGCACAAAACCAACTCCGTAACAAATAACAACATTTTAAGGAGGTCGAGCAATGGCGACATGGAATGAATACTTGAGAAGCGAGGGCAAACCCCCATCATGGCCTTATCCGATCAAATTCGGAGAAGAACAGGTGGTTGACACCGACGTGCTCGTAGTCGGCGGCGGCATCGCAGGCTGCTGGGCCGCAATCGCAGCAGCGCGCACAGGCGTAAAAGTCGCGCTTCTCGAAAAAGGAGACGTCAAACGCAGCGGCTCCGGCGGACCGGGATGCGACCACTGGTGCAACGCACCGGCAAACCCGCTGTCACGGGTAGATCCTGACGAATGGGCAGTACACATGGCGGACCGCCCGTACTGCAACGGAATCGGCATTCAAATTCAGTGCAGAGAAGACTACGACACGCTCCTCGAAATGGAGCAGATGGGCGGAAAAATCCGCGACACCAACGACGACTATGTCGGCGCAGAGGGCCGCGACGACGCCACGAAATTCATGATTTCGCCGCGCTACGGCACCCACCACAGCTACGCGCCGGACCCGCACATGGGCGAGCCGGGCTTCAATCCGCCCGAAAAACGCAACAACGTCGTCATCCGCATCTGGGGCAACACATTTAAACCGGCGCTCAAAAAGGAATGCCAACGCCTTGGCGTGCAAGTGTTCGACCGCATCATGGGCACGAGCCTGCTTAACGACGGCGGAGTGCAAGGCGCGCGCGTGGTCGGCGCCACGGGGCTCAACAGCCGCACGGGCGAGTTCATGATCTTCCGCGCGAAGAGCGTCATCATTGCCACATCAGGCGCAGGCTCTGTCTGGCTGATGAGCATGGAGCATGGCGGGTATTCCAACATGCATTCACGCGCACAGAGCGGCGACGGCACGGCGATGGCTTGGAAAGCCGGCGCAGCGCTCACGATGATGGAGGCCTCCTCGGTCATCGGCATCGCCACCGGTCTGAAGCACAAATGGTATTCTGGTGCTGGCGACGCGAGCTACGAGAACGTTCCGATCGTCGACGCCAAAGGCCGCAGGCTCCCCTACCCGATCCAGGGCTGGGAGGACGCGGGCGCGATGATGCCGACGTTCGAGGTCCAGGACAAGATCCGCGATGCAGTCCTGAAGGGCGAATACGAGCTGCCGTTCTATGGCGACTGGCCCGCAATGGCGGAAGTCGAGCGCCGCGCGACATGGAACCTGATGCTCATGGAAGAGTCCACAACAAGGGTCATGGTCAACGCTATGAACAAGAGCGGCTTCGACATCAACCGCGACCAGCAGCTGTCATATAAATTCATCGAGGGCAACAGCCCGGCGCAATGGCGCGACTCCGGCTATGGCGGGGGCGTCGTGGTGGACTGGGATCTGAAATCGACCGTCGACGGGCTTTATGCCGCCGGCACGCAGATGTTCGCGCCGGAAGACCACAGCTATGCTGCCGCCACAGGGCGTTATGCAGGCCGTAAGGCCGCTGCCTATGCGCAGGGCGTCGGCGAGGGCAAGGTCAGCCGTGAGCAGATCGATAAGGAAAAAGAGCGCGTTTTGGCGCCGACGAAGCGCGATACCGGCATCGAGTGGAAGGAGCTTCACTCCGGCCTCTCCCGCGCCATGCAATATTTCGTCAGCGAGTTCAAGACCGAGCATTTGCTGAAAATGGGCCTCGAAGAAGTCGAGAGGATCGAAGCGGAGGCCGTCCCGCAGCTCTTCGCGCACGACCCGCATAAGCTCATGCGCTCGCTCGAAGACCTCAGCATGATCGAATACGCTAAAATCCACATCAACGCTTCGCTCGCCCGCAAGGCCAGCAGCAGGATGATGGGCTTCAGCCGCATAGACTATCCGGAGCTCGACCCGGCCGAGTGGCACAAATACCTGACGATCAAGCAGGAAAACGGCAAGATCGTCACGGGAGACATGCCGCAGGCCTTCTGGGGAGACATGAAGAAGAGCTACGAAGCTCACAACAAGGATTACACCGGCGTATACAATCCTAACAAATAATTTTGAGAATGGAGGACAAACTGTGTCAGATCAGAATGTATTTGCGGTCCCTAACGTTCCCACACCAAGCACGCCGGTGAAGTTCAACAGCAAGGTCTGCATTGGGTGCAACAATTGTGTGGAAACATGCCCGATCGATGTTTTCATCCCAAATCCGAAGAAGGGCGAGCAGCCCATCATACTGCACCCCGAGGAGTGCTGGTATTGCGGCTGCTGCGTGGACGATTGCCCATGCCCGGGCGCTATTGAGTTCAATTGGCCGCTTCCGTTGAAGCCGCGTTGGAAGAACAAGGAAACGGGCAAGGTCGGCCAGGCGAAATAGCCCTTTCGCGCGTTCTTACGTAGGGTTTCACCTCTACAATCCGGACGCCGCGCACTAAGGCAGTAATGCCGCGAACCGTATGAAACAACGTTTCATACGGTTCGTTTTTAATCGAATGAAGAGAGAGTCGCCTTGCACTTGCGCGAAGGCACCGCTCACCGCCGCAAATTACCCGCCGCGAGCCATGGCCTACACACCCGCCACTGCGAGTCACCGCACGGCTTCGTGCTCCTGCCGCCTGATGAGGTCGTCCTGCTGGTTCGGCGCAAGCTCCGTAAAATACGCCGAATACCCGGCGATGCGCACGATCAGATCCCTGTAATTCTCCGGCGTGGCCTTCGCCTCCCGCAGCGTGTCGGTGCTGACGATGTTGAACTGCACCTCCGCGCCGCCGTTTTCAAAATACGCCTGAGTCATGGCGGCGAGCTTCTCGTGGCCGTCGCCCTGCAGCACCGACGGGTGGAACCTGAGGTTGAGCGCAAGGCCGTTCTGCAGGCACCCGTGGTCGAAGCTGGTCGCGGAGTTCAGCACGGCGATCGGGCCGTTCAGGTCGCGCCCCTGGCCGCAAGACGCAGCGTCCGCGATGGGCTGCCCCGTGTTCCTGCCGTCGGGCGTCGCCCACGTCGAGGCCCCCTGCGCGATGTGTCCCGCAGCTGAATACATCCCCGCTTTGTACTTGTCCGTCCTGAGAGTGGAAATCTCATCGCATAGCTCGACATACGTGCGGACGCACCATGCCATCTCCTCGTCAGCATACGGGTCATCGTTGCCATAATGCGGGACTTCGTTCAACACCTTGCGCTGCAGCTCCTCATAGCCTTCCCAATTTGCCATGTACGCATCGAAAAGCTCGCGCGTCGTGCAGATTTTTTTATCGAAGCACATATACTTGATGGCAGTCAGCGAATCGCCGATGGTGGACAGCCCCACGGCGGTCGCTCCAAAAGAGTTGTACCGCGCGCCGCCCTGGTGGCAGTCCATGCCTTTTTCCATGCAGTCATCGATCGATATTGACAATATCGCATGGTAGCAGTCCCATCTGCCTATCCATTGCGAATAATTATTCATCGAAGTCATCCACCGTATCGACCAGCGCATCATCGTCTTCATAGCCGCCTTCACCTCGTCGAGCGACCTCATCTCATAGAGATATCCGGTCCTCACCCCGCTGTCGACGTTGTTGAACGGATTGACGCCGTTGTTAAGCGCCGTGACGAAAGTGATGCTGTACCATACGGCGCCGCCGCAGTTCGTGCCCGTTCCTTCGGGATAGTCGGTTCCCGAGCCCACTATTTCCTGGCAGCCGATGAGGCTGTAGTCCCTCGCGTCCTCCAGAGTGAAGCCGAGGCGGCTCATCAGCCCCGGGATGATTACGTCGTCGTTTTGGAAAAGCGGCATCCCGCCGACCCTCTCCGTGACGGCGACCGCGCACTCCCACAGTTCCTTGGGAGTGCCTTTGTGTATGCGCAGCGACGTCAGCGGGTCGTGCAGATAGAGCCTCGCCATCGTTTCAAGATACATGTAAGTCACGGGATTGGAAGCGTCCTCCCCGGTCTCGGGAATAACGCCGCCGAGCGTCACATGCTGGAACGTGTTCCCCGCGCCGACGGTCATGCTGAATCCGGGATGCCTCGCCGGGAAGAGGTTGCTCGATTTGAGCACGAAATAATCCATCATCTCCTGCGCGCGCTCGTTCGAGATCGTGTTTTCGTCGAATTGCTTTTGCAGCAGCGGCCATGTGTAATAATCGACGCGTCCGAGGGCGACGCCCGGCACCGCGCTGTCGAGCGATATCGCCATCAGGTATAATATCACCATCTGCAACGCTTCCCAAAACGTCCTTGCAGGTTTTTCCGACGTCCACTCGAGGCCGTCCGCCATCATTTCCAGCTCGGCTTTTCGCGCCGCATCGGCGCATGCCGCCGCCTTGTCGCGGCAAATGCCCGCATAACGCCGAAATAGCGTGGTCATGGCGTCGCATATGATCGTGATCGAATAGTAGAACATATATTTTTCAATGTCATGGCCCATCATGTCGCCCTTGTGCGCATCGACGAAATCCTGCGCCTTTTTGCGTATCGAGCCGATTCCCCGCCTGATAAGGTTGTGGTGCCCCGGGGTCAGATGCCCTGACGAGCGCGGGCGGAAGCCCGGGAAATATTCATGCGAGCCAAGCTTTGTGAACTCGGCGTATCCGTCGGGCTGCCATGCCATGAACGTCTGCCCGAATGCGTTCTCGTCCCAAAACTCGCAAAATGTCAGAGACTTTTCATATTCTTCCTTAGTGATAGCGACCTTTTCAAAATAGTCGCCCTGGAATCTGTATAACCCCGTCCCGTCGTCGACGAATTTCCCGTTCTCCCACTCGCGGCGGAACCACATATCCCCTCCGTTCCAGTCCGGCCACAGCCCGGAGCTGGATATAGACGTCTCCTCGTTGAAGCCGTCCTTGCCGACCTGCCCGACGAAAAGCTCCGTGTCGCCGACGCAAAGGGTCATCTGCTCGAAAAGGTCCCTCGTCATCATCGGCCTGCGGAGTATCGGCGGGTGGTCTTTATATTTTTTGTATGCTTCCGTGACGATATATGCGCGTTCCGTTTCGATCTCGACCACGCGGTTTCTCACAGCCTCGCGGAATTTTTTGATCCTCGGCGATATAGGCTTGAAATTGTACATTAATATCCCTCCCATATTGTTTGTATGGTCAGTGGTTATTCTGAGCACCCACCTGTCATTTTGAACGCAGCGAAGAATCTTTCCCCCGTAGCGGCGGCATTCTGCCGCCACACCCCCTGTCATTCT
>WRMX01000075.1 GCA_009776905.1 Oscillospiraceae bacterium | reverse complement strand
GCCCGGTGAGGTGGACGTTTATTTTTGCTTCATTTAGCGCAGCAAGGAAGCGGAGCGGTGCGAAACTGAGGCAAGGATGCCTCATTTGAGCACAAATGAAGAAAAAAACGTCTGCCGAGCGCAAGGGCGTGAATTGTAGCGATGTTTTTGATAAGCAGCGTATCCGATTATTGCATAGAAATCGACTATGCTGTATAATGGCTATTATGATAATGCAATACGCACTCATCGAGAGGAGATAATGTCAATGATAGATATCAGTTGGCTGGCGCAGAACGGACCGTGCAAGATATTCACGGCAGGGCAGTCGATTCCATGCCCCGGCGGCGATGACGAGATAGATCGAGCTATGTATATTTTGCTCGTCGGGAGGGTTGATGTAACCGGCGCAGGAGGGAAGGCGTTGACGTCGATATCGCTGTTTCCGGGCGATGTTTTTGGCGGACGTGAGTATTTTACCGGTAAAATCGACAGCGTATATACAGCCGCGGTCGATTCTGTTGTTTATGTGATATCGGAGACTTCGTTCAACGATCTTTCTTGGGCTCAGCCGGATATTCTGTTTGAGGTGTTGAAGGCGGCGTACATCCCGCCGGGAAGGCCGACGGTTCAGGTCAGGCTCGCAGAGGGAAAGGAAGCGACGGCGGCGCAGGGAGCGGCAGCGGCGGCGCAGGGAGCAGCGGCGGCGAGCACTGCAGCGGCGACCAGCGCAGCGGCGGCGGCGAACACTGCAGCGGCGGCAGCGCAGGGGGTAGATATTGCTAACAATGCAGCAGCCGCAGCGGCTCCACAGGCAGCAGTTGCTGCCGCAGCAACGACAGCTGCAGCAGCACCGGTAGATGCAGCGACAGCAAAGCCGGCCGCAGCACCGCCCACAGCGACAACACCAACCGCCGCAACAGCGCCTTCCGCAAATGCCGTGGCGCCCATCCCGGCGGGCGGTGGGATATTCCCGGAAGGGCATAAAAGATATCCCGGCATCACAAAGCCTAATTTCGTGCGCCTTGTATATCCAAAGGATTATACATGCCCGTATTGCAAGAAGAAATTTTCGGATTATAAGGTTTTTAGCTCGAAGCTTTATGAAGCCGCGCCAATGCGATATGATCTCAGAAGGTATTATACGGACTTTTCTCCGGAGTGGTATGACATCATAACATGCAGGCATTGCTATTTCAGCACTGTCAGCAGCTATTTCAGCGAAGGAAAGGCCGTGTTCAAACAAAAAATCGAAACCGCGCTCACAGAAGCGAGATCATCCGTGTTCTTTGATTTCGACGCAGAGCGCGACATTGATTTTGTGTTTACGTCACATTATCTTGCATTGCTATGCTCTGATGGGTATCTCTCTGCTGCTTTGCCTGTGCGCGCGAAAATATGGGGGAATCTCAGTTGGTTATATGAGGATGTCGGAGATGAGAACATGGCGCGTTTCGCATCGTTGAAGGCGGCTGATGCATATGAGGAGGTTTATTCAGGGACTCGTATGACGCCGATTCAAGAACAGACGACATGCTTGTCGATCGCGGGCATGCAGCGCAGGGCCGGCATTGACAGGAACATGAAGAAGTATTTGTTCCAGGTTAAGACAGTTAAAATGGGCGATAAGGCATATATTAAGATCGCCGAAGATATTATGGAAGACTTACGAGCAAAAGGAAATAATGAAAGCTAAAACAATATATTTTTGCACAGATTGCGGGAACGAGACGCCGAAATGGTCCGGCCAGTGCGCTGCATGCGGCAGTTGGAACACAATAGTCGAGCAACCGTCATATACAAAACAAAAAACTGCGGGTGCGTCTGATGCAGGCCGTTCACCGAGCAGGGCAACGCCAAAGGAACTGAAGCACATTGAAGTGTCGGAAGAAATTCGTTTCGGCACCGGTTTCCGCGAGCTGGACCGCGTTCTTGGGGGCGGAGCCGTCAAAGGTTCGCTCGTTTTGGTGGGCGGCTCTCCGGGTATTGGCAAATCGACATTGTTGCTACAGATTTGCGGCCTTATTGACAGCGCGATGACGGTGCTTTATGTGTCCGGTGAAGAGTCGGAGCAGCAGCTCAAGATGCGCGGCGAGCGCCTGGGCGTGAAAGGCAGCGGCGTTTTTGTGCTTGCGGAGACGGAGATATCGGAGGTTGTCGCGGCTGCTGAAGAATTGAAGCCGGACATCCTTATAATTGACTCGATCCAAACGCTATATAACCCCGAGCTCACTTCCACTCCCGGGAGCGTCGGGCAGGTGAAAGACTGCACGATGTCTTTGATGCGGCTATCGAAGAGCAGCAATGTAACAGTGTTTCTTGTTGGGCATGTGAATAAAGAAGGGGCGATTGCGGGGCCGAAAGTGCTCGAGCATATGGTCGACTGCGTGCTGTATTTCGAGGGAGAAAGGTCGTTGAATTATCGGATATTGCGTTCGGCAAAAAACCGGTTTGGATCGACGAATGAGATTGGCGTTTTCGAGATGCTCGATATGGGCTTGGCAGAGGTGATGAATCCATCCGAAATGCTGCTGTCCGGGAGGCCGGAGAACACGCCGGGGACTTGCGTCACATGCGTATTGGAAGGGACCAGACCGGTTTTGGCCGAAGTCCAGGCATTGGTTACTCCAACCAGCATGAGCATGCCAAGGCGAAACGCGAACGGGGTGGAATATAACAGGGCGATGATGCTGCTGGCAGTTTTGCAGCAGCGCGGAGGGTTGCGCGTCGGCGGTTGCGATGCGTATATAAATGTCATTGGGGGACTGAACATCGAGGACCCGGGAGCGGATCTTGCGACCGTGCTGGCGATTGCATCGTCATATCGTGATGCTCCTATCCGAAGCGACATTGCTGTTTTTGGCGAAGTTGGCTTGACGGGAGAGCTGCGGCAGGTGACGCAGGTCAACCCACGTTTGGCAGAGATCGCTCGAATGGGGTTTTCCGCATGCATCCTGCCAAAGTCGGCAAAAGGCCGCTTGCAAACGCCGCAGGGGTTGGAGCTGATACATGCGGGGACGATTGCAGATGCTATCCGATTTGGGATGGCAGCCCCGGCGGGATGATGCGAGCATCATCCATTATGAGAGCGGAGAAAGGAGTTCAATTGACGTTGGCAGGGAGTCGCCTGATGACGAGACGGCTGCGTGGCAGCCGTCTATGTTATACAGCATGGAAACGGAAAATCTATCCGGTGTGATAATTATATCATTACAACGTGAGAAGCGTAATGTTTTTACCATCGCCAGAGTCCCGCCTATCAGCTTTATATAGCTCTCTTTCAAAACCCACAAATCAAGCGGAGCGAACAATTCCGCCTCCTCAGGCGAGTAGAAATATCGCAGAGTTCTTTCGCTGATGTGCCGGGGAGTCTCTATGTCTGCCCCAACCGGGCTGCTCGAAACAGCGCATAAAACGTGCGTGGCAGAATGGCTCAGTGAAAAATGAATGTCCGGCCTATCGGGGAAGAAAGGTTTTCCGTTTGGCGTTTTTGATATTTCAGGCATTGGGCTGCCGTATAGGGAACCGTATGTTTTGGCAAGCAAGGAGTAGGCCGTTGCGGAGCCGTTTTTTTCAGCGTGGGTGGTACATATCAATTTCACCATTTTGATACCTCAAATGTGGAATGGCTGCTTTCAAATGTGTATTGACCGCTGCATCATTTGATTATAAACTATATCGGTAAATATATCTAGCGCGGCGCGGTGAATCGTGATACAATAGTTACAAAAATAATTCAGCAGAGTATTGCGCGGAGGTTAATGTATTGGCCGGAGGCAGAGGGAAAATATGGGCAGTCATTGTGGTCATCATTATGATGGCCATGTTGTGCGTTGCGGGATGTATGCGCATAACTGCAGACGACCTATATAGCTTGCCCGCTGTTTCTGAAGAGTATCTCAGACTCCAGGCGCAGATCAACGCGGTCCTCGGCCAGGGCGCGGAGTTTTCGCCTCCCACCAGCGGGCTATACAGGCAGGCTGTGCAGTTGAAGGATATTGACGGCAGCGGCGTCAACGAGGTCATCGCGTTTTTCTCGATGCCTGCGGACAGCACGCTGCTGATATATATTTTCAGGATGGTGGATGGCGACTATACCGTGGCTTCGATCATTGAAGGAGTGGGGTCGTCGATCGAGAGCGTCAGATATGTCGATATGGACGGCGACGGGGTTATGGAGATTATCGTCGGATGGCAGAGCGGCGCGGCGTTGAAATACTTTTCCATATACTCCTTGAAAGATTTTCATAGCATTTTGCTGGCCGGGGCGGAATATTCGGAGCTTGCAATATGTGACCTAAATGGCGACAGCAATGACGATGTTGTCGCTTTCAGATTGCCGACACAAGAGATCGGCGCTGTGGCTGAGCTTTTCGTTTTAATGCCGGATGGAGAAATCGTCGTCGAAGAAGCGCGGCTTTCATCAGGGATCGAGACGATTGCCCGCGTGCTGACAGGGCAGCTCCTCGACGGAGTCCCCGCTGTTTTTGTCGATAGCGAGGGAAAGTTTGACGATGGCAGCATGGTGACGGATATTTGCGCGTTCAGGGAGGAGAGCTTCACGAACATATCTTTAAAAAGCCCAAGCGGCATCAGCGAAGATACTGTGAGGACGCGCACCAACTGCTCTGACCTCGATCAGGACGGCATTGTGAAGGTGCCCATTGCCAGACCGCTTTTATCCCAGTCGGAAACAACATACTTCGCCATCGATTGGTATGCTTATAGCAGCCTGGGGGCTATAAGGTTAGCAACGACAACATTCCACAACAATTCGGACGAATGGTATCTCATATTGCCGTTCGATTGGCGCGGGAAGGTTACCATTCGCAGAGAAAGCCTGCTATCGGGCGAGAGGACGATCGTCTTTTCGTACATAGCCGGCGAGGATGGGCCGTTTGAGGATTTTTTAAAGATTCACAGGTTATCGGGCGATTATGCCGGCGAGCAGGCAAGAGCGGCAGGAAGGACTGTGTTGCTCTCCCAGGGGTCGTCNGTCTATGCTTTTGAGNTGTTGGCGCCTGCGGACAGTTATGGGCTGTCTTTTGACGAAGCGCTCATCAGGGCGAACTTCCGTTTNATTTATACTGATTGGTTGGCAGAGAGATGAGTTCCATTCAAGGTGGTCATGTGCTAAAGCGAAGCGAAAGGAATGGTCATGTATGAAACAAGTTTCATACAAATTTGGTTTTAATGAAGCGCAAGCGACTCTCGCTGGCGCGAAACCGTCGCTTATGCGCACAAACTTATGACCATTCAAGGTGGTCATGTGCTAAAACGAAGCGAAAGGAATGGTCATAAGTTTTGAAAAAGATTTTAGTGCTGGAGGATGAGACGAGCATCCGCAGTTTCGTCGTGATAAACCTCACACGCGCGGGGTATGAAGCGATTGAAGCCGGGACTGGAGCGGAGGCGTTTGAGCAACTGAAGATCCACCCGGACATCAAAGTCGCTATTCTGGACATCATGCTGCCGGATACGGATGGGTTTGAAGTGTGCCGCAAAATTCGCGCCGCTGACCCGCATATCGGAATTATCATGCTCACGGCCAGGACTCAGGAGATGGACAAGGTCACGGGATTGATGACCGGGGCGGATGATTATGTGACGAAGCCGTTTTCGCCTGCTGAGCTCACCGCGCGAATCGATGCGCTCATCAGAAGGACAGGAGCTGGCGGCCTGGCGGAAACCGGCGAAATCGTCCAGGGTCCATTCAGGCTGAACACCAGAAACAGGACGTTGGAAAAAAGCGGCGCCAGAATCAAGCTGACGCAGGTTGAATACTCTATTATGAAAATGTTCATGGACAACCCCGGCAAGGCTCTCTCCAGGGAAGACATCCTCAATACAGTCTGGGGCAGGGACTATTTTGGCGAGCTAAAGATAGCTGATGTGAACATCAGGCGCTTGCGGATCAAAATTGAGGACGATCCCACTAATCCTACATATATAACTACCGTTTGGGGATATGGGTATAAATGGGGGCTCTGATTATACGATGAGGGACATTTTTGCAAGTTTTGCCAGCGCTTTGCGTCAAAGGTGGCTCAGAGGCACCGTCATCGTTGTGCTTGGCGCGGTCATTGCAGCGGTCTCCGCGTTCTCCATCATAATATACAGTTATTATTATTCTACCGTGCGCACAGGGTTGGAGGCGAAAGCGCGGACAGCTACAGACTTTTTTGCAACTTACCTCGCACGGTCCTATGTGGAGTATTATAACAGCGCATACCGCTATACCGAGACGTTCCGGGAAGGCGACCGCATTGAGCTGCAGTTCATCAATAGTGACGGAAGCATCATGATGTCGTCCTTTACGATCACTTCCGGGACGACTCCTAACACTCCCGATGTGGCCACTGCTATTGGATCACGACAGATTTCCACATGGGTCGGGCGGAGGACTTCGACCGGGGAGCGAATCATGGCTGCTTCGGCGCCCATGATATATTCGGATGGCCGCGTGATAGGCGTCATGCGGTATGTCACAAGCTTGAGGCTCGTCGATAAGCAAGTTTTTATGATTGTCGCGGCGGCAATCGGAGTAGGGCTCGTTGTACTGCTTTTAGTGTTCTCCGTGAACTTGATATTCGTTCGCTCGTTCATCAAACCTGTCAGTGAGATCACGAAAATGTCTAAGCGCATCGCAGAGGGCAGTTATGGCATACAGATCAACAATAGTTATCAGGACGAGATGGGCGAGATGGTCGAATCCATCAACGAAATGTCGCTGAAGATCGCTCAGACGGAAAAGATACAGACCGAATTCATTTCCTCCATTTCGCATGAGCTGCGCACGCCGCTTACGGCTATAACCGGATGGGGCGAGACGTTGACTTATGACGAGAGCCTTGATTTGGAATCCAAACGCGGCATTTCAATCATTCTAAAAGAAGCGCGGCGGCTGACGGAGATGGTTGAGGAACTATTGGAGTTTACGCGCATTGAGGATGGGCGCTTTACGCTTAACATAGAGATGATCGACATTGCAGCGGAGCTCGAAGACGCGATATTCACGTTCAGCGAAATACTCCACAGAGACGAGCTAGAATTCGATTATGATTCGCATATGGACGATGCGCCGTTGATTCCGGGAGACCCGAACAGGCTGAAGCAGGTGTTTTTGAATTTATTTGACAATGCCGTCAAGTATGGGCGCGAGGGCAAGCGCATTGAAGTCACAATCGAAATGGCCGGCAGCGATTTTGTCAAAATTACTATTCGTGACTTTGGGCCGGGAGCGCCTGAGGACGAGATGGAAATCATAAAAATGAAGTTTTATAAAGGCAGCAACTCCAAAGAGCGCGGCAGCGGCATCGGCCTGGCCGTATGCGACGAAATTGTGAAGTTCCACGGCGGCACGATGGAGCTGGCCAATGCCGACGGCGGAGGGTTTTTGGTGACTTTATATCTGCCCGTGAGCAGCGAGGCGGGATCGTTGCCGCTAATATTAACATGAGCAATGAATTCCACGGTAATTGAAAGGTAAGTTGATCGGGATGAGACGCAGTAAGGAAAGTAAGGGTTTTAAAACTTCCATAGGCGGCCAGGCGCTAATAGAGGGAATTATGATGCGCGGGCCTAAGAAACAAGCAATAGTTGTAAGGACTAAAGACGGTCTTGTGTCTAAGACGGAGGACTTGAAGTTACTTAAAGATAAGTATCCGATAGTCGGTGTAATATTCATAAGAGGAATTTTCAACTTTATAGCTTCGATGTCGACAGGAGTGAAGGCAATCATGTTCTCGGCCGATTATCTGCCCGAAGAAGAGCAGGAGGAGCCGACAAAATTTGACGAATGGGTCGAAAAGAAGATGGGGAGCGAGAAAGCGGAAAAGGCTCTAATCACAATATCTGTTATCATCGGGGTCGCGCTCTCTGTCGGTCTTTTCATGCTCCTCCCGACTTTCCTGGCCGGGCTCATCACGAAGGTCGTCGAAAGCAGTGTTTTAAAGAACCTGATGGAAGGCGCCATGAGAATCATTATATTCCTCGGATATATGTGGCTCGCAACACGGTTGAAAGACATAAAACGAATGTGGGCATACCATGGCGCGGAACACAAGACGATTTTCTGTTATGAGCGTGGGCTTCCGCTTACGGTTGAAAATGTCAGGATGCAATCCAGACTGCATCCTCGCTGCGGAACGAGCTTTCTGTTTATAGTAATGATTGTCAGCATATTGGTGTTTTCTCTGACAAGCTGGTCGAATGTGTGGGTTCGCATAGGATTGCGGCTGCTGTTGCTGCCGGTCGTGGTGGCTATCAGTTATGAGATAATTAAACTTGCAGGTAGGTATGATAACATTATCACCAAAATCATCTCCGCGCCGGGAAAGGCCTTGCAGAAGCTCACGACACAGGAGCCCGATGACGATATGATCGAGACTGCGATAGAAGCATTAGTCCTCGTGATGCCGGAAGACGCAAAAGACGCTGCGTGGTAATGTTAAAATAAGTAATGATAAGCTGAGTGAGTTATGAAGACGTACAACGACCTCTATTTAGGCGCAAGACGCAGATTGAGAGCGGCAGGCGTCGCCGCGCACGACCTTGAAGCGAGGCTGATCATTTCCCACGCGACAGGTAAGGCGAGGGAAGAGCTGCTCGCTCTGAGCAGGTACTATGTCACGGAGACAGCAACGCTTGAGATGGTGGATGAACTCATCAGACGAAGGATCAATGGCGAGCCAATCGCNTATATAGTCGGCGAGTGGGAGTTCTACGGACTGCCATTGGTGGTCAATGAAACCGTACTCATTCCGCGCATTGATACGGAGGTATTGGCTGAAGAGGCCATCAGGTTGATGAAGCTGCGGGGGGGACAAACACGGCTGCTCGACCTTTGCGCGGGATGCGGGGCCATCGGTCTTGCTGTTGCAGCCAACGTGCCTGATTGCAGGGTAGTTCTGGCGGAGGCATCGGAAAAAGCGCTGGCTGTCTGCAGGACAAACATGCTGAACAACCGGCTCAGCCGCAATGTCACTGCCATAACAGTGGATGCCTTGGAAGCTCCGCCGGCGCTGCTCGGGAGGTTTGATGCGATCGTCAGCAATCCTCCGTATATCCCGACGAAGGAACTGCGCAACCTTGACAGATCAGTGCGCGATTATGAACCGGTGATTGCTTTGGATGGAGGAACGGACGGACTGGATTTCTACCGCGCCATTGCCGAAAACTGGTCAGTTTTGCTCAAAGTCGGGGGGTATTTGGCATTTGAATGTGGAGAAGGTCAAGCGAACATTGTACGAGGAATCCTTGACGACTCCAGATATGGGGGGATATATACATTGGTTGATACTCTAAATATAGAGAGGGTCGTGATTGGACGGCTGAAAAAACGGAAGGAACCGACATTCGATTGAGAACCATATGGCTCCAATCCATAAAAGGAGGAATATAATGGCTGAGAAGAAGAAGTACGTGCCTGCCGCGCCTGCGGAGGACAAGAAAAAGGCACTTGAGACCGCGATTTCGCAAATCGAGAAGAACCATGGGAAAGGCGCAATCATGCGCATGGGTGACAGACAGGCTGTCAGCGTGGATGCAATATCCACGGGATCGATTGCTCTGGACTTTGCTCTGGGCATCGGTGGAGTGCCGAAAGGCAGGATCATCGAAATATTCGGACCTGAATCTTCCGGGAAAACGACTTTGGCCCTGCATATAATTGCGGAAGCGCAAAAGGAGGGCGGCGAAGCGGCTTTCATTGATGCCGAGCATGCTCTGGAGCCTGCCTATGCTCGGGCTTTGGGCGTTGATATCGACAATCTGCTGATATCGCAACCCGACATGGGCGACGACGCCCTGGCCATCACAGAGCTCTTGGTTCGCTCGGGGGCGGTCGACGTCGTAGTCGTCGATTCCGTTGCGGCGCTGGTGCCGCGGAGCGAAGTGGAGGGCGAGATTGGCGACGCAAGCGTCGGAGTCGTTGCGAGGCTAATGTCGCAGGCATTGCGCAAGCTGGCAGGGTCGATTTCCAGAACGAACTGCATCGTCGTGTTTATCAACCAGCTCCGCGAAAAAATCGGAGTTACATATGGCAATCCGGAAACCACGCCCGGCGGACGTGCTCTGAAGTATTTTGCCAGCGTACGCATTGATGTCAGGCGTTCAGAATATATTAAGGTGGGCGCGGAGCATGTCGGAAACCGGACGAGGGCGAAAATCGTCAAGAATAAGGTCGCTCCGCCCTTCCGTGAAGCAGAATTTGATATTATGTTTGGCGAGGGGATTTCAAAATACGGCGAATTGATCGACCTCGGCGTCCGGCTCAACCTTATCGAGAAGGGCGGTTCCTGGTATACTCTTGGCGAAATGAGATTCCAAGGAAGGGATAATCTGAAGGATTATTTGAAGGAGCATCCTGATATCGCCGATGACTTGGAGGCTTCGATCCGCCGCGATTCGCAAAGGCTCATGTCTCCGCAGGAGAAGGTAGCCGCGATCGCTGCCGGCCGCGCCGTCGATATCGACGCGGAAGACTTCGAGGGCGAGTGATGGAGTGCCTTGATGGCGTAAAACAGCAAAAAAGAGAAAAGAAGCTTCAGATGCCATTAAGGCGCTATCGATGAGCGTGACGCGGTAGAGCTGCCGCAAAAGGTCAATTGACCGCTATTGGCAAAAATGGTAAAGAAAACACGGAAAGTAAGGAATAACAGGAAAGCATTGTGAAAATTGTATCAATTTCATCCCCAAAAAGCGTAAATGGCAAGTTCATAATACAATTTGACGACGACACCGAGATCAAGGCAAGCGTTGCCCAAATTGCTGATTTTGGGATCTACACGGGGCGAGAATTTACCGAAGAGGAGCATGCGAGCCTGTGCGAGGCAGTGTCATTGGGCTCCGCGAAAGCCAGAGCTTTGCGCATACTCGGCAGCCGTACAATGTCTTCAAAAGAAGTGGCAAAAAGGCTGATTGCGAAAGGCGATGCTCCGGAAAACGCGAGCGCGGCGGTTGAATGGCTGGAGAGCATTGGCGCCATCAACGACGAGGAGTTTGCAAAGTCGATCGTGCTGCATTACAGCACGAAAGGATACGGCATGGCTCGCATCAGAGACGAACTATACAGACGCGGAATCGACAGGGAACTGTGGGACGATGCTCTAAGTTGCATAGACAGCAGCAACGATTCTGCTTACGAATTCCTCGTTAAAAAACTGCGTGGAAACGATGACAGGGACGAGCTTCGCCGCGCTGCCGATTCATTGGTGAGAAGAGGCTATAGCTATAGCGAGGCACGCAGCGCTGTCAGCAGGTATGAAGAAAACATTGAAGAGATAAGGGAAGCGGCACAATGACCGGCAAGATTGGTATTATTTCATTGGGATGCGCAAAAAATCTTGTAAACACCGAACAGATGATGTTTCTGCTAAATGAAGCCGGATATGATGCGACAGGAGATGTCGAAGGTTCGGACGTTGTCATTATCAACACCTGCGCGTTTATAGAAAGCGCGAAGACAGAAGCGATCGACACGATTATTGAAATTGGTGAATTAAAGCGAAACGGGCGCGTCGGAAAGATCATCGTTGCAGGATGCTTGCCGGAGCGATATAAAAATGAAATCATGCTTGAAATGCCTGAGATCGACGCGGTAGTCGGCACGGGTAGCTTCGGTGATGTTGTTGATGCTGTGAATTGCGTGACAGGCGGCGGCAGGACTGCATTATTTGGAGACATTAATGCTCCTGTCAGTGAAACGGGGCGGATCATAACAACATCGCCGGTTTGGGCATATTTGAGAATTGCCGAAGGCTGCGACAACAGATGCGCATACTGCGTCATACCGGAAATTAGGGGACGGTTCCGCAGCAGGGAAATCAGCAATATCGTCACTGAGGCCGCAGAGCTTGTCCGGAGCGGTATCAGAGAGCTCATTCTTGTCGCTCAGGACCTTACACGATATGGGCTCGATATATATGGCAAAAGGAGCCTTGCGGCGTTGCTCAACGAGTTGTGCAGCATCGACGGGCTCCGTTGGATTCGGTTGCACTATTTGTATCCTGATGAGATTGATGAAGAAATCATTGACGTAATCATAAAAAATGATAAAATACTAAAATATCTCGACATTCCAATTCAACACATCAGCGATGTCGTTCTTTGGAACATGCGGCGGCGCGGCAGCGGGAAAGATATTCGAGAGCTGTTTTCCTACTTGCGCGAGCGCATTGAGGGATTGGTGATAAGAACAAGCCTCATTGCGGGGCTGCCATACGAGGGAGAGGAAGAATTCGATGAGCTTTGCGCGTTTCTGCGCGAGGTGAAGATCGAGCGAGCGGGCGTGTTTGCTTATTCTCCCGAGGAGGGCACCGACGCGGCGGAGATGGATAGGCCGGACGCCGATGTTGCCAGCAGGCGAGCGGAGTTATTGACGGATATTCAATCGCTGGTCATGGATGAATATAATCTCAGCCGAGTGGGGCGCGATGTGACGGTTCTCGTTGAGAGGCGCGACGGGGATCGGTATTATGGCAGGAGCTATGCGGAATCTCCGGATGTAGATGGGTTTATCACGATCATCGGTGATGATATCGGAGTGAATGAGTTCGTTGAGGTGCGGATCACCGGAGCGGAGCAGGGCGAGCTTTTCGCGGAAGTGCTTGGTGATGAAGTGCTTGGTGATGAAACGCGGGGCAAGGCATGATCGGGCTCGAAGCGTGCCGCAAGGCATGAGAGATACGCATAATGGAGTTTAAAAGGGCAGGCCGGAGTTGGCGGGACGAATTGGAGTGGAGTAGACGACGACGTGAATACACCTAATAAACTGACATTGATAAGAGTGGCGCTTATACCGGTTTTTCTGATAGTGCTGTATATCGGCTTCCCGGGAAGCAATTATGCGGCGATGGCAATATTCATAGCGGCCGGTCTGACTGACATAGCTGACGGATATTTAGCCAGAAAAAACGGGCAAGTCACAGACTTTGGCAAGTTTACCGACCCTTTGGCGGACAAAGTGCTTGTCGTAGCTGCCATGCTTTGGTTTGTCGAGCAAGGAACAATGCCCGCATGGGCGGCGCTTATCGTTATCGTGCGCGAGTTTATGGTTACAGCTCTCAGGCTGGCGGCTATCGGCAACGGGCGCGTTATTGCAGCCGGCGTTTCAGGAAAGTTGAAAACTGTCGTGACTATAGTGTGTCTTACCGTCATGTTCCTTGAACTGCAGGTTTGGATGGTTTATGCGTGCATAGGCGCAATTTCAGTCACGACGCTGGTTTCCGGCATCGAATACTTCATTAGGAACAAGGATGTACTAAAAATGAAATAGCACCACACCATTACAATGCGAAAGGAATGGTCATAAGTTTGGAATTCAATAAGCTCACATTTGATTGCATGGACACACTCAGACCGTATTTTACGGAAAACCATGGGCGCTTATGCGACGGAACAGTAGGAGGGACGTTCATTTGGCGGGACTACCACAGATCTGAATACGCTCTCGAAGATGGCATCTTCTACCTCAAAGTGGAATATCCGGAGGTCTCTTACGCACTGCCGCGCGGCAAAGCGATAGACAAGGCGGCATATGACAAGATTATCGAACAATGCGCGTTAGAGGGGATCCCCGCGTTGTTGTGCGCCGTTGCCGAAAAGGACGTAACGACCCTCACAGGCATGTACCCGAATTCAGAAATACGGACGGACAGGTCATGTTCTGATTACCTCTACTTGAGCTCCGACCTTGTCGGGCTGGCGGGCAGGAAATATTCCGGCCAAAGGAACCATATCAATCGCTTCACAAGAGAACACCAAACATGGTCATTTGAACATATAACGCCCGCAAACCTTAGCGCCGTAAGGGAATACTATAAAAAATATGCCTTGGAGCATTATAAGGATGCTCCGGCATATTTAGAAGGCGACAGGAAAGCGATGGAAGTTCTCGACAACCTGGAAGCATACGAGATTTTCGGAGGCGCGCTGTATGTCGGCGACGAGATCATTGGCGTTTCGTTTGGCGAAATCATGGGCGATACATTATTCGTCCATGCGGAAAAGGCGGATACCGAGCATCATGGCGCATATCCAATGCTCATGAACCAGTTTGCTGCGGCATTCACGAGCGAGGATGTCATATATATCAACAGAGAAGAGGACGATGGCGACGAGGGGTTGCGCACGTCGAAGCTCTCGTACCATCCCACGGAGATTCTGCACAAGTACACGATTGAGCTGAAGTGAGCTGCACACACGCAGTTTATAACGATGAGTTTTGTTGTCTATTCAGGATCTTGCGGGTCTTGAATAGACAATTTGGTATAAGAATTACATCATGTTACGATTATTTGTATTGCTTCGCGGTGGTTGGTTATCTCCACGGAGCTGTGGCTGCCTCCATCTTCGCCGTCAACGGTCCATGCGACTTCTTCATCAAACTTGAATGAGACATTCGATGCATGGAGCATGATTACGTTGTCGCCGCCGTAAGTCTTCGACAAGATATTCGAGATAATATCGAAAAAGTCAGCCGCGCGGATCGGCTGCCTCACAAGAATGACCTCAAACAGACCATCCGAAAGGTCGACCTGTTTGGGGTCTAGTTTGACGAAACCGGCCACGGAGGTTGAATTTGCCACGCAGCCAAAAATGAAATCGCCTTCGATAGTGCCATCGCCATATTCGACGATCGTGTGCCGTGCTTTTATGGCCGGCACCGCAGCAAGGCCGCCGAGGACGTATGCGAAGTGCCCGAGAGCACGCTTTGCGCTCTGCGGCGTCGTATATGCGACGCCCGTGAACGCGCCGAAAGCAGCAATGTATGTAAAATACCTCCCGCTGAAGGAGCCGATGTCAAGCTGCCTTGGCGAGCCGCCGATGATCGTCTTTACGGCGGCGGATGGG
>WRMX01000074.1 GCA_009776905.1 Oscillospiraceae bacterium | reverse complement strand
TCTTTGGATGTGTCGCATAACAACGTGTTATGGAATCTCTATTGCTACAGCAATCTGCTGGAAACGTTGATTCTTGGCAGCCAACCAAGTCTTTCGAGCATTGACTGTTACGACAACCGGCTGACTGAACTCGACTTATCCGGCTGCACATGGATCGATTCTCTCCATTGCGCCGAAAATCGTCTTGAATACCTCGATCTGACCGCTTGCACGTGGCTGACATATTTCCACTGTTTTAACAATCAGTTGACCGGGATGAATCTATCCGGTTGTTCCTACTTATACGCTATGGACTGCGCAAATAACCTGTTGACTTCGCTGGATTTGTCGGATTGTTCGTGGCTGGAATACCTCGACGTCAGCGGCAATTTGCTCACGGATTTTGACATGCAGAATTATAAATCGATGGATGACGTCCCGGATAGAGTTTTCGGCGACATCGGCGGGGACAGGACAGGCCTCGACAGGAGAGGCGCGCGGACGCAGCGTTCGAATAACGATGCCTCCACCGGTGGAGGCGATAATCATTCGCACCCACAGCATGGAAACGGAAATCAAAACCCGCCGGAAAGCAATGGACAAGACAATGGCAGCACGGTCCGGGATGACGGCGCCGCTGATGCCTCTCATCAAACAAATGACGATCATGCAGGCGACTCAGCCGAAGCATTAGCACCGCAACAGACCAACGGCAATGAGAACAGCGCTCCTTCGCTGCCTGAAAGCGGGAGCGACACGGGCGAGCCAGAAGACCTTGGCGATCAAGGCGGTATTAGTTTGCAGGACAATCAAGCGAATCTGCCCGGTGCCGCTGTGAACGCGCCCGGCGGAGGCGCGTCCGGCATAGCCCTTGGCGGAGGCGGCGACGTTGCGACCGGCATAGCGACCGGCGGAGGCGTTATGCCTGACGGTACGGATGCATCGGTGCTTGATAACCCGCCGGCAGCCGACGCACCGGATACCGAATCAATGGACCACTCAGCGGACCAACCGCCTCCCGACAGCGAGCAGTCGGACATCGACGAGGCCTCCGGCACGCAACCTTCTGACAGCGCAATACAGCGCGCCGGCGCGCAGCCCCCTCAGTCTTCTCAAACAGAGCCGCAACAAGGTTCCTCCGGCGCAGCCCTCCCCGCTCCATCAGGCATTAAAACAGCTATAGTGGTAGTATCGGGAATTGTCGTTGCTTCCCTTGGAGCCGGCGCGGTTGCCCTGTTCAAATTCCGCATCCCGAAAATCCGATGACCGATCCAAGAGGCAGCCAAATCGGCCGTGGAAAACTCAACATTATTATTTTGGCATTGTGCGTATGCGCATTGGCCATATTGGCTTGTCTGCTTGCATATCGTTACGACAACAAATATACTGCCGCAGGCCCCCGCGCAACTAAAGGCCTCTTATGCCTGGACGAGCGGGCTCTCGAGCAATACCCTGCCATAATGCTTGTTGACGGTTGGGAAATATATAATGGGAAACTATTATCGCCTCAGGACTTCGATAATAATGCCATAAACCCGGATGAATATATCTACATCGGGCAATACGGCGGCTTTGATTTTGGAAATGTCGATACGCCGCCCCACGGCAGTGCAACATATAGACTAAACATCGAAATCCCGAATAATCAACGAACGTATATGTTGGAACTGCCGGAGATATTCTCCGCATACCGCCTGTATGTCAATGGCATGGAAAAAGCAAGTCTGGGCGAGCCATCCCCGCAGAGCTACAGACCCGCAGTCGGGAACAGAACCATCAGCTTTGAAGCAAGCAATAACATCGACATAGTTTTCAACGTTTCCGATTTTACGCATTTCTACAGCGGCATGGTCTTTCCGCCTGCTTTCGGCACGCCTGCCGCCGTTTCATCGTTATTAAACGCCCGCCTCATATTTCGTTGCGCTCTTTGCAGCCTTGTCATTGTCATCGGTCTCCTGTCGTTGCTTATCGGCTTGATGAGCAAAAGGAAAATGCAAGGTGTTCTTTATGCTTGTCTGTGCCTGTTTTATTCAGGTTACGCCGGATACACTATAATCAGGACTCTCATCAACGGATATTACCCATGGTATATCTTAGAAAATCTATCATATAACGCGATGTTCGCCACAATTATGCTGCTTCATACAATTGTTTGCGAGATAAAAACAAGATGGCGGCATTTCGCATTATGGCTGGGCATAGTCGCATGCCTTGCCGCAATTTTAATGCATGCCACCCTGCCATCCGGCAATCTACGCATCATGCTCGCTTATTCAACGTTTCTGACAGTTTATGTGTGGTTCTTCGCTCTTTTCATCACAGCAACATCATGCCGAGCGGTGCTCAAAGGCACAGTTCATTCAATGCCGCTATTGTGCGGTGCGTTGATTTTTGATTGCGCGATGGTTATGGACAGATTGCTGCCGCTGCACGAACCGATAGTCACCGGTTGGTTCCATGAACTGGCGGGGTTCATGCTGATAGTAACCATTGGCATAGCTATCGCAAAGGAGCTTGCAACTGGATATAAAGAGTCCGCCGTTCTGCGCGAACGCGAAGACGCTTTGGAAAAGATGACCGGGATGCAGCAATCATATTTTCGCGTTCTGGATGAAAAGGCAGCGCAGATCAATACTTCACGTCATGATCTGCACCATCATTATATACTCATCGGCGAATTCATCAAAGGCCGCAGATATGACGAGCTTGAAACATACCTTTCGGAAAATTTGAGCGTCATTAACGCCTCCGCCCCGAAGGTTTACTGCTCAAACAGCATCATCAATGTGTTAACCAATCATTATGCCGGCATCGCAGAATCAAACATGATCCATTTTGAAGCGCGATGCGACATTGATGGCGATATTGAGATCTCCGATGCGGATTTATGCAGCCTTTTGGGAAATCTTTTTGAAAATGCGGTCGATGCCTGCCGACGCTTTGATGCGGGACAACGTTTCATTAGAGTCGGCATTACTGCTGTGGGGCACTTGCTGACAATTCGTCTTAGGAACAGCACAGGAACTGATGTCAGGCAGAGAGGTAATGACTTTCTCTCATCAAAACGGGAAAGCGCCCCCGGGCTCGGGCTGGATTCCGTGAAATCCATCGCAGAACGGAATGGCGGCGAAGCGCGGTTTTCATGGAATAAAGACGAGCAGATATTTGAAAGCATGATCACATGCAAAACCGGGTGATTTACACACATGGAAGAACCTATGAAAAACTTTGTACCAATTCACGCCCGGTGAGGTGGACGTTTATTTTTGCTTCATTTAGCGCAGCAAGGAAGCGGAGCGGTGCGAAACCGAGGCAAGGATGCCTCGTTTGAGCACAAATGAAGCAAAAAAAACGTCTGCCGAGCGCAAGGGCGTGTACAGTAGCAAGACATCAAGCCCATGCAGAAAACTACATCTGCATGGGCTTGATGTTTGCATGGTCCGAGTGGGGAGACTTGAACTCCCGGCCTCTTGACCCCCAGTCAAGCACGCTAGCCAACTGCGCCACACCCGGATATTGCCAACCAGTATCTTACCACATGCTTCAACGCATTTCAAGCCCCCTGGCTCGAAAAAATCGCAATGTAGATTCGCAATCTTTGTGAATTTGATCTTTGAGCGCATCTATGTCGTTAAATTTGATCTCCGGCCGCAACCGTGAATAAAATTCGACCCTCACTTTTTTTCCATAAAGATTGCCCTGATAATCTAGGATATGCGTCTCCGCAGTAATCTGCCCTGCGCCATTATCGACCGTCGGCCGCACTCCGATATTTGTAACGCCGATATATTCTTCTCCATCTCCGAAATATACCATTGTCGCATATACTCCGAAAGCAGGGATCAGCACGCCATCGGCAAAACACATGTTGATGGTCGGCGTCCCAAGCGTCCTCCCCAGACGGTATCCATAGCGCACGACATCGGTCAGCACATGCGGGTGGCCGAGGAAAACATTAGCGCGCTCAATGTCTCCGCCGGAAATAAGCCCGCGAATATACGTCGAACTGCTTGTGACTCCATCGAGCCTCACCTCCGGGATGATATTGCATCCAATGCCATATTCACCGCACTTTTGCTCCAGAAGGGAACTGTTCCCGGCGCCACCGCTGCCAAAACGAAAATCATGCCCGGCAATGAGATGACGCGCGCCAAATTCATCATAGACATGGTCGATGAACACATCCCAAGGCATACGTGCCGTCTGCTTGTCAAAGTGGAGAAAAATAATGTCCTCAATCCCAAACAAACGGGTTATCAGCCCGGTTCTGTCCTCCGGGGAGTTGATAAGCGGCACCGCTTCACCGCTGACAAGATTGTGCGGATGTGCATCAAATGTAATGACCGAGGGCACAAGACCTTCGCCGACGCTCACCTCGAGCGTACGTTTCATGAGCGCAGAGTGCCCGATATGAACGCCGTCAAAAAATCCGAGCGCAATAACACGCTTCTTATCTTGCACGAAAACTCTCCTAACCTATGCTTCCAAATGGCCACTAGCGGTGAAACCTCTTAATTGCGGCAATATCACCGTTTTTCGTCTCCCCCAGTAGCATGAACTCATTATCCGGTCCATAGACCCTATATATACCGTCGGCCACGCCGTCTAATCTGCACTGCGCTCCGTTCCTGCACTTTCCTGCATCTGCAGCGCATAACACAATCTCGGGGTATTCGGCAAACAGCATATCGATGGGAATCATTATATCTCCCGCCCTGCCGGATTCAACCGCGTCTAAAACAGCATCCAGCGCGTGGGCCAAATCGATCGTGAATTCGCCTGCTCGAGTCCTGCGGAGCGACGACATCGACCCGCCGCACCCGAGCATTTCGCCAATATCATTGCAGAGCGTACGAATATATGTGCCCTTTGAGCAAACGACGCGCAGCAGGAACTCCGCACCATCGCCGCCCAGCACTTCAATTTCAGAAATGACGATTTCTCTTGCGGGTCTGGACACTTCCATCCCGCGCCTCGCCAGTTCATATAGCTTCTTGCCGCCGATTTTAACAGCAGAGTACATCGGCGGAACCTGCTGCTGCGCTCCCAAAAACCGCTCCGTTGCCGCAGCAATGTCTCCAATATTAAATGATACCTGACGGGACTGCAGCACATTGCCCGCCGCATCCTGCGTATCCGTTACAACGCCGAGCCTCAGCCCGGCAACATACTCTTTTTCGTCATTCCCAAATAATTCAACTGCTTTCGTCGCCCGACCCGCAAAAACCGGCAGCACGCCCGTTGCAATCGGATCGAGCGTCCCACTGTGGCCAATGCGCTTTTCATGCATGGCTCCGCGCAATTTCGCCACCACATCGTGAGAAGTCCACCCGGCCGGTTTATCTATAATGATAACGCCATCCATCTATGCCTTTCCGGGAAAGAAATCCATAAGCGCTTTCAACAGCCTTTCTTTCACCTCAGCAACAGGCGCATTAAGCGTGAACCCTGCTGCCATTGGATGCCCGCCGCCGCCAAATCTGACGCATATATCATGCGAATTTACCGATGGCCCCGTCCTGACAGACACTTTGACATCATTCTCCGAAGATAACTCCCGCAGCGTTATTCCCGCTCGAACGCCTTTTATCGACCCGGGAATCGATGCGATATCATCAACATCGTCCTCATCGGCTCCGGCTTCGCGCATCATTTGCCGGGTCACGGTCGTTATCGCGACCTCATCATCAAAGTGAAACTCAATCCCAGAATATATCAGCCCTTCGATCTTGACGCGGCCCCGTGTCTTTGTCCTAAAGAGCAGTCTGTTCAATTCCCGCTGCGGAGCGCCTGCTTCGACAAGAGCCGCTGCCACGCGCAATGTGTTTGCCGTCGTATTCGCATATGCAAAACAACCCGTATCGGTCGATAACGCAATGTACAGCCCTTCGGCGCTTTTCGCGCTCACATTCCCGGCCAGCTTCAGCAATATATCATAAATGACCTCTCCGCATGCTGCGCAACTGCCATCAAGGCAGGTCAAGATCCCATACCCTGAATTTGACGGATGATGATCTATACATAGCGATATTCGCCCGATATATTTTTCGCTGTTCTTATGAAAAAGCTCTGTGGATGCTGTATCGACAGTAATGACGTTCTCAGTGTCATATCCGTCCGGAGCGATAAATTCCTCAACGAATTGAAGGTAGCGCGGCGTCGTATCAGGGTTGTGCAGCACATAAGCAGTCTTGCCATATTCACGTAAGCCGTTTGCCAGCGCAGCTGCGCAACCTATTGCATCGCCGTCCGGCCGGCGGTGGGTCAATATCAAAAAATCATCACGCTCTCTGAGCCAATCAGCGGTTTCTGCGACCGTCAAAGCAGCGATCATCTTTGCATTATCGTCCATCCCCATCACCTTCATCGTCTTCGTCGTCTTCGTCGCCGTCATCGTTCGCGCCATCGTCGTCTTCATCGTCATCTTCGTCGTCTTCGTCGCCGTCATCGTTCGCGCCATCGTCGTCTTCGCCTTCATCGGCATCGTTCGCACTATCTTTCACGATGCTCCTATCATCAATGCCGCCCTCATCGTTCCCTTCGCCGTCTGCATCGTCCGGAATGTCGAGGCCTCCCAAAAGCGAACTGATCCTCGCGCCTCGCTCGATTGATTTATCTATCTCGAAAACAAGCTCAGGCGTATGGCGAAGATTCAACGAGCGGCTGAGCTCCCTGCGCATAAAGCCTGTCGCAGACTTCAACCCTTTTCTGAACTCCTTCTCCGATTCCAATCCGTAAACGCTTAAGTATATCTTCGCATAATGCAGGTCGCTCGATGTGTCCGCAGCAGTGACGCTGATAATCCCCTGATTGATGCGAGGATCCTTTATTTCGCGCAAAAGCGTCGCCATCACGCGTTGGATATCTTCATTAATACGCTGTATGCGGTTATTTGCCACAGCTCATGCCTCCTGCCTTTGAAACCGATCACCGTAAGGCTCCGCCCCAATTTTTCCCGCCTGGCATCAATCAGCTGACTGCGA
Source organism: Oscillospiraceae bacterium (assembly GCA_009776905.1). Taxonomy (GTDB): domain Bacteria; phylum Bacillota; class Clostridia; order Oscillospirales; family Oscillospiraceae; genus WRMH01. Next base: position 7,929 of record WRMX01000074.1, on the reverse strand, counting down.
TTTCTTCCATTGCGAAACACTCAATGACATCGCCTTCTTTGACATCATTAAATCTCTCCAACGCAATTCCGCACTCGTAATTGTTCGCGACCTCCCTGACATCGTCCTTGAAGCGCCGCAGTGACGCAATTGCGCCTTCATGCACCACAATGCCATCTCTGACGACGCGAGCCGAGCTATTACGCAGCATCTTCCCGCTCTGCACATAGCAGCCGCAAATCGTACCGACGCTTGATGCCTTATATAGCTGGCGCACTTCCGCATGGCCGTAAATGACCTCTTGGAACGTTGGTGCAAGCATGCCCTTCATAGCAGATTCGATCTCGTTAATGCAATCATAAATGACACGGTACATACGCATATCGACATTGCTCCGCATGGCGCTGTCGCGAGCTGCGTTATCGGGACGCACGTTAAAACCGACTATTATCGCTCCGCTTGTCGATGCCAGCATGACGTCTGACTCGTTGATAGCGCCGACGCCCGAATGGATGACCCTGACGCGGACTTCTTCATTAGTCAATTTTTCGAGCGATGTCTTGATGGCCTCCGCGCTGCCTTGTACATCAGCTTTGACGATAATATTAAGATCTTTTAATTCGCCCTGTTTAATCTTTATGAACAAATCCTCGAGCGAAACTTTGACAGTAGTGGCATTGGCATCCTTTTTCTCCGTTTTGCGCTGCGACGCCAGCTCCCTGGCCATCCGCTCATCAGTTACGACATTGAACAAATCTCCTGCGTCCGGCACTTCCGACATCCCTGATATCTCAACAGGGACAGACGGCCCCGCGGTTTTGATGCGCTCGCCTTTTTCTGTCATCATAATGCGGACGTTGCCGACAGCCGTACCCGCAATGATCGTATCCCCTTGTTTGAGCGTTCCGTTTTGGATGAGAACGGTCATCAACGGGCCGCGCCCCTTATCAAGCCGTGCTTCTATGACGGTGCCGCGCGCAAGACGGTTCGGATTAGCGCGTAATTCAGCAATCTCCGCCGTCAATATTATCATTTCGAGCAGATGGTCGATGCCCTCGCCGGTCTTGGCCGATATGGGGCAAACAATCGTCTCGCCGCCCCATTCTTCCGGAACAAGCTCATATTCCGTGAGCTGCTGCTTTATCTTCTCGAGGTTCGCGCCCTCGACATCAATCTTATTGATTGCGACGATAATCGGCGTTGAAGCCGCTTTCGCGTGGTTGATTGACTCCACTGTCTGCGGCATAATGCCGTCGTCTGCAGCGATTATCAATACCGCTATGTCAGTCACCTTTGCTCCGCGCGCGCGCATGGCTGTAAACGCCTCATGCCCCGGAGTATCAAGGAATGTGATAGGATTGCCATGTATCGACGTCTGGTATGCACCAATATGCTGCGTAATGCCGCCCTCTTCACGAGCAGCGACGCTCGCCTGGCGAATCTTGTCCAACAACGAAGTCTTACCATGGTCGACGTGCCCCATCACAACGACGACCGGCGCGCGCGCGACAAGCTCCTCAGCACTGTCGTCCCTGTCGTCGATCAGCCGTTCCTCAATCGTGACGACGACCTCGCGCTCCACCTTGCACCCTAGCTCGATAGCAACCAACGCAGCAGTATCATGGTCGATAACATCGGAAACGGATGCCATAACGCCCAATTTGATCAATTGACGGACGACTTCCGTGCCTGTCTTTTTCATGCGCGATGCAAGCTCGCCAACGCTGATCTCATCCGGGATCATAACCTTTAATGGCGCCTTTTTCGCAATCTCAAGTTGCAACTTCTGCATCCTGTCGCGCTCTTCCTGGCGCCTTTTCGCTCCGGAGGCGACGGAAGGCTGACGTTGCTGCCCGCCTCTTTTTTGGATTTTCTCTTTACCGCGCCTCATGTTTTCGGCGCGTTCCGGCACAAGGTTATCCAGCCTCTCGTCGTATTTTGCAATATTGATCGTAGCGCCTGATGTGTCGACGACCCGCTTTTGCGGAGCTTGGCGCGGAGTAAAAGGTTTGTCTTGTTTTTTCTTCTGCGGTTGTTGCACCGGCGGCGGAGAATCGGTTTTTTGCTGCTCGGTTGGCGAAATTTCCGCTCCCTCCGCTGCAGACGCGGCTGCTTGCTGTTCCTCCTGCTTCTCCTCTTTCTTCGGCAACCCTGCGGGAGGCGATTCGACGGCATATATCTCTTCGATGTTCTCAATCTGATTATTCACCGTCAGAAATTCAAATATGACATCGAGCTCGTCCAATGTAAGGACCTGCATATGGTTCTTGGGCGTGGTTGCGTATTTTGTAAGGATTTCAGTGATAGTCTTTGTCGGGAGCTTGAAATCTTTTGCAACCTCGTGAACCCTGTATTTAAACATAGTACTCATTGCACAGTCCTCCTTTTTCCGGTTATTACATCCTTAGTTTTCTTTGCCCGGGCTTGCGATCTCTCCGTCAGAACATCCGCATGCTCTCCATATTTCTCAGGCTCCAGTGCGGCCAATCCTCTCATAAACCCGGCAGCGAGCCCCACATCCAGGAAGGCTATCGTCCCGGGAGATCCTCGTCCGGACACATTCCCGAGCTCGACCTTTGAATATGGGACNGTGGCAAATATGACGCCCCCGATGTCCGCGCAATTCCTNGCCCGCCGCATCGCATTTTCCGANGCNTCGCANGCCGAAATGACCGCAGCGGCTCTTCCGGAACTCACCGCAGCAGCGGCATCTTCCGCCCCTATAGCAAGCGCGCCCGCTTTCTTCGCCAAACCGAGAAATTGTAGGTTACGGTCCATCCGTGCCCTCCATTTGCAAATTCAATTCATCAATGATATTGTCCGGGATAGGGACGCCAAAAGCTCTCGACAGCGCTTTTGACTTGATCGCTCTTTTCAAGCATTCCATATCGTGGCAAACATATGCGCCGCGGCCGGATTTCTTCCCCTTGAAATCGATTGATATATCGCCCTCCGGAGATCTGACCACGCGTATAAGCTCGCGCTTTGGCTTCATCACGCGGCATCCGAGGCACTGCCGCATCGGTATTTTCTTTGGCAATTCCACACCTCGCAATATACCGCACATGCCGCATCGACATCAGGGCTCCGCTCTGCAGCATTTAATTATCAATCTTTCGTGAGGCTTGGCTCTCAGCTCTGGCTCTAAACCCCGGCTCTCAGGCCTGGCTCTCGGGCTTGATATCGATCTTAAACCCTGTCAAACGGGCCGCAAGGCGCACGTTCTGCCCCTCTTTCCCGATCGCCAATGACAACTGGTTGTCAGGCACGATCACGCGGCAAGACTTCCCATCCTCCTGCACAGTCACGGAAACGACCTCGGACGGTGCCAAAGCAGCCGCGACATATTCAGTCGGATCATCGCTATATCTTATGATATCTATCTTCTCGCCGCCGAGCTCATCGACAATGGCATTGACCCTGCTCCCCTTAGGCCCGACGCAAGCGCCTATCGGCTCGACATCGGAATCAGACGAATCAACGGCTATCTTCGTGCGATTGCCGGCCTCACGTGCAATGCTCTTTATCTCGACGATGCCTTCAAAGATTTCGGGCACCTCCAGTTCGAACAACCGCTTAACAAGACCGGGATGAGTGCGCGAAATGAGAATCTGCGGACCCCTCGTTGTTTTCCTGACCTCGATCACATAGACCTTAATGCGGTCGCCATCCTTGAGCGGCTCATTTGGAATACGCTCGCCCGAGGACAGCATCGCTTCCGTATTGTCATTATATGAACCGATCTGGATTGACACCCCTCCCGTGCGTTGATCGATGCGGGTTACGACGCCGGTGAGGATCTCATGCTCTTTTGACGTGAACTCATCATAGACAAGATTCCTCTCAGCCTCACGGATTCCTTGGATTATGACCTGCTTGGCTGCTTGCGCGGCGATCCTCCCAAACCTGCTGGTATCGACAGGCTCGTTGACCACGCCGCCGATCTCCACGTTTGGATCGATAGCTTGCGCCTGTTCAAGAGAATATTGAGTGTTTTGATTTTCGACTACCTCGACGACCGTCTTTTGAATAAACATATCCACGGTTTTTTCAATGGGGTTCAGCTCCACACGAGCGCAATCCGCTGTCGCGGGATAATTCTTTTTCATTGCCGCCAGCAACGCCTGCTCAATCTTTTCAATCATATATGACTGTGGGATACCCTTTTCCCGTTCGATATCAGCGATAGATGCGAAAAACTCCGCGTTCATGAATAAACCCCTCCAAAATGTATTATCATAATCCCTGCCCTAACATGAGGCTGCCGCCCTCCCCTTGATATCCACATCAGCCCGTTTCAGGCACTTTGCCGATCCGCAGCCGCACGCTCGCAACCTCGTTCTCAGCAAAGCAAATCGTCTGCCCCGAAACGTCGATCTCAACAGCTCCGCCGGCATCCCTGTTCCTCAAAACACCGAGATAAACCTTCTGTCCGTCTTTGGATTTATATAACTTAACCTCGACAAGATGCCCGACAAAACGATCAAAATCAGACTGCCTGCGCAATTGCCTCTCCGCGCCGGCGCTCGACACTTCAAATGTATAGCTGCCGGGAATGAGATCATCGTGTTCGTCCAAAATAGGATCTAAATCGTGGCTGACTGCTTCGCAAAGATCGATCGAAACGCCATCCACACGGTCGATATACACGCGCAAGAACCATGCGCCCGCCTCTTTGATATACTCGACATCCCATAATTCACAGCCATGCTTCTCTGCCACCGGAGCAGCAAGCTTCGCAATAATGTCAGAAATTTTGCTCATCATTTCCGCCTCTCCCGGCAAAAAATCCCGATATGAATATCGCAAGAAAAAAAGTGGGAGTTTCCCACTCGGTCAAGGTCTTTGCGTAACAAAAGGGATTCTATCACATAAAAACAGCAATTGCAAGCACTTTTTATCAATATATGCAGAAAAAAGCATATCGGATATGACTGTTCACGCCCTTGTGTAAGGAGTCTGGGGCAAAAGAAACGTCTACCTCACCGGGCGTGAATTGTAGCTATCGAAGCAGGGAAGCGTAAGAACGCCTCCCTGCTCCGCAGAAAAACTACCTATTGCCGGAAGGTGGAGTAGTATTCGGAGGAAGCGGATTCTTCATACCAATGCGATACTCCTCGCCCGTCTCCTTACGCACCCAAACAGTCGACAACCGCTGCTTCGCCGGCGCGACCAGCGTCAGCGCATCCCTCGGGCACTCCTCAACGCAGCCACCGCAAAACCAGCACTCCTCGGCAAAAACAACGATAGGCTCCTTCCCCTTCTCCGGATTGGGAATCATAACATCGCTCGGACACACATTGACGCAAGAATTGCACCCATTGCACTTGACCGGATCAAACGACAACACACGGCAAGGCCCTGATTGGCTAGGCATAGAATAAGCGTTCATAATTATCAACCTTTCTCTCGCCCATCGGCGAATTTTTACTTAAGCAGAATAATATCTAACGTGAGGCTCCGCCCCACAACCCAGACGCCGCGCGCTATGCCGAAATTCGCTTAACGGCCGAAGTGAATTCGGCCTGCAAATTTACGTCTTCGCGCCGGCGCACCGCGCTTCGCGCGGCGATAGCAACTAACTCCATGAAAATAACTTGTTTTTAAAAGTTGCTGAGGAGTTAGTTACTAGCGTGAGGGCTCCGCCTCCACAAACTGAATGCGCTGCGCTCGTAAAACAAAAGCCTGCACTGGAAACAATCCGAGCGCTACGCAAACCGCCTACAACTCCGCATACCTCTCGTAGTTCTCCTTCAACGTAGGCGCATATGGCTCTTGTAAATGATAATTGACCGACAAGAACCGCGAAACGACCTTGCCATTTTCCAGATGCGCCGGATTCCAGTTGCCGGAATCATCATTCTCCGTGAGGTCTGTGCGGTTGAACCCAAGCAAAGGCACATTCCCCGTCCTCGTCTTGGCCACTTCCATATAGGCGATCCCAAGCTCAGCGAGCGACAAGCTCTCAAAAGCGCGCGCGAGCTCGTGAGGATTGCTTGCATACATGCGCTCGCCTTCGGTTTCCATCAGGTCGCGCATCCTGCGTATGCCCATATCCAGCGTATGCAAAGTCTTATACTCCCCGCAATAATCCTGCATGATACGAGCAACGGCATAATTGAACTCTTTCCAGCCGATGTCCCCATCGGGATTGTTGACAGGCGCGTAAATCTTCGCCTTGATATCGGCGATTTGGCCGGCATCCGGCTCAATCGAATCATGCTTCGCAGCAAACACAGCGGCTTGCCGCCCCGCATAACGTCCGGTCGTATGCGACTCGCCATGGCAACCGGACCCCGGAAGCGGGCCGCCGCCGCCGGCGAAAAGACCGGGCAGCGAAGTCATCAACCGCCAGTCGACCAAGTAACCACCGCCGCCGCCCCGCCAGTTGGGCGGAGTATGCTGCGCGCCCGGCCAGGAACCGCCAAGCAGCATAGGCGCCTCATACGTCGCAATGGGGTATTGCAGCATATCAAGCGCAGGGTCGAAACCCCAATCGGTGAGATTCTTGTAGATAGGCACTCGGCATTTGCCCTCGTGCGCAAGCATCAGTCCAAAAATCAAACGGCGGGATTTCTCGCTCAGCGTCGTCATGTCAGTATAGAACGGCTGTTGAAGCTCGCCGGCCATGACCTTATCCCACAATTCGGGCTCAGTATGCGTAATCCTGTATTTCTGCTTATACCCATTATCGAGCGCGATGCCGTGCCCGATAATGAAAGAATCATCCTGGATAGGCTTGAAGATATCTTCTTCTTCATAAATCAACCTGCCATCGGCATAAGCATAATGTATCTTGTTGCCGTCCTTATCGACAGTATTGACCCCTTGATATGTGTTGTTATCGTTGCCCGTGCTGTATGGCGCATAACCCATCCCGGAAAGCCCGGCCCTGCCGAACGATTCCATCCTGATGAACTCAGCTCCCGCGAGCCAACCGATTGTATGCCCAAGACCCGCCTGGTTTAAATCAGCCATGGCTTGGCTGGTCGTCAGCTCCGGAGCGAAAGCACCGACCCTGCCGACGCCGCCGGTAGTGATGACAGTAGCCTTAGCCTTGAAAATGAAGAACTCGCCCGTCCTATCGTTGATGCCGGTGGCTCCGATGACCCGCGCACCCTGCTTGCCGCCTTCGGTCAAAAGAGAAGTTACGCAAGTACGATCAAAAACCTGCACGCCGATCCTGCGCGCCTCATTGGCGACAGCAGGCTTAATATTGTAGCCATAAACGCGCAAACAATGCTTGTTTTCGATATCATAAGCAAAAAGCAGCTTCGTCTCCTCATCGCGGAAAATGCTTCCCTCGAACTCATCGTCCTCATCACGGATCTGCACGCCCATCTGCTCTGCCTCAAGCAAGGTATCCCAGCCTTCCATGCCGACGATATACCGAGCAAGACCATATGTATACCCATCCGTCGTGTCCATGGCAGCCTCGGAATACATCTCCGGCGTCACTTTAGAACAAGGATTCCTGACAGCGCCATGCCAGTGGTCGACGCCCGCACCGCCAGAGCCGCTGCGTTTCAAGAACCCGCGGTCCATCAAAGCGACCGTCGCTCCCTTCTGCTTGGCAGCTATAGCAGCCCTGCATCCTGCAACGCCGCCACCTATGACCAACACATCCGTCTCCACCACGTTCTCTTTCCCATAATTGACCTCATAAGGCCACTTCGGGACAGTGCCTGTCTTGTTAACATACTCGTGCCAGTTCATTCAACCACTCCCTTTTATCACAGTTATGTGTTTCTCTACCGATATTTCGTACATGACAACAATATTAGCATTTATACTTGTAAAAAACAAGAGAAAATGATATAGTAAGCAAAAGAAATTTATCCGTCTGTTGCAATTCACGCCCGGTGAGGTGGACGTTTATTTTTGCTTCATTAGTCGTCATCGCGGACTGCGTATCATTCGCTTCCGCACAAGTGCGAAAGCTCACTCACT
>WRMX01000073.1 GCA_009776905.1 Oscillospiraceae bacterium | reverse complement strand
CAGCCAGCCGCCGCCGCAAGCGGGCGAGTACAGCCAGCCGCCGCCGCAAGCGAGTGAGTACAGCCAGCCGCCGCCGCAAGCGAGTGAGTACAATCAGCCGCCGCCGCAAGCGGGCGACTACAACCAGCTGCCGCTGCAAGCGGGCGACTACAACCAGCTGCCGCTTATGCAAGACGCAAACTTGCGCGGCGCTCCTGTGAGCATGCCTTCGGGCGTTTCTGATGGAGCCCCTGCGGACATGCCAATGGGTTCCGCTGCGGGCAACCAAACCGCCGCTCCGATGGGAGCGCCTGCAGAAAGGTTCGATGCTCCGGTTCCCGAAAAACCTATTCTTGACCGGAGGAATTTTGCCCCGAACTACCGCGAGCGTGTGTTTGTGCAACGTGCGGACGAATGGAGCGAGCCAAGCTACAGTCAGGCGCATGAAACTGCGCAGAGCATGTATACGCCGGGCATATACCCAAACCAGCCTTATTATCGCAAGCAGATGCCGGAACAGGATAATATTCGAGCAGCAAAAGAGTCTTCCGGCAGAGTCGGCAGGTTTTTCCGGGTTGCTTGCATTGTCATATTATGCGTTGCGTTGAGCGGAGCTACTGCATATGGCGTCATGGAATATAGGATCAACAGGGGCGACTTTACTGTTGTCAACCAGGTCATCCTTGGCGGGAGCGCAAACAAGGAACAAAGCGGGGGAGTATCTTCGTCGGTCACGACAGCCGGGGTTGAAATGTCAGCTGAGGATATCTATAACATGGCATGTACACAAGTTGTGAGCGTCAAGACAGATATTGAGAGCGCGGGCGGGATATTCGGAAGTTCTGTAAATACGGTCGTTGCCGGTTCCGGGTTTATTATCTCCAACGACGGATATATCCTTACCAACTATCATGTTATCGAGACTGCATATAGCAATGACATCCCATTGAAAGTGTGCCTCCTCGACGGGACAGAGTATATCGCGGCCGTCATCGGTTATGAGGAAAACAACGACATTGCTGTTATCAAAATCGACGCGGAGGGTTTGAACCCCGCCGTCATCGCGGACAGCGACAACATCAGCGTCGGGCAGAGGGTTTATGCAGTCGGAAACCCGTTTGGCGAGTTGGTCTATACCATGACTGACGGCATAGTCTCTGCAAGGGACAGAGAGGTTTCTGTTGAAGGAAAGACGATCAATACATTCCAATTCAGCGCCGCGGTCAATTCCGGAAACTCCGGCGGCCCGCTGTATAACACACGCGGCGAGGTCATCGGCATTGTCACGGCAAAACCTATGAGGACTTCTGTCGAGGGCATCGGTTTCGCTATCCCGATCAACGATGCGCTCGAAATCACGGCAGAACTGATCGAACATGGGTATATCACCGGCCGGCCGCTCATCGGGATATCAGCGCAGACTGTTTCGAGCGCAAATGCCGAATACTGGGGATGGGTCGTGGGCACTCGCGTGATGTCCGTTACTGAAGGTTCCGCTGCTGAGAAGGCAGGCATGATGATCGGCGATATCATCATCAAGCTCGGCGATACTGAGACTGATTCATTTGAAACATTGGTGTTCGCGCTCAGGAAATTTAAAGCCGGCGACACAACGGTGATTACTGTTTGGCGCGACGGAGTGGAATATGAGCTGTCAATTACTTTTGACGAAGACTTGACTGCAGGGCAGCCGCGCAAGCAGCAGACGCAAGGACAAGAGGCACAGCAGTTGCCGCGAGAGTTGCTGCCGCAACAGGATCCGACGCTGCGCCCAGATGATGGGCAGGAGCAGGAGCAGCTGCCTGATCGTATAATATTGCCTGGGGATGGACAAGAGCGCGAATCTGATGATACGCTTCGTCCGAATGTGCAGGAAACAGAGCTGTCGCCCGGGGACGCTGAAGGGCAGGAGTTGCAGCCGGAAGAGGCGGAAGAGCAAGAGTTGCAGCCTGGAGATGTGGAAGAATAGATGCCGTTGGGATAGCGGGACTCCCCATGGCGCTAATGCAATGTGTTAGCATAGAATGACCTCGAAAACTCCCGGTGTCATCCTGAGCGATAGCGATGGATCTTGTCTGAGCACTTACGGAAAAACGGAGGTAAAGATTCTTCGCTTCGCTCAGATATGACAGGTATTGTAAGGCTTTTGAGTTTTCGAGGACACACAACATAATATAGGGGGGGTGGATATCCACCCCCTCTCGATTATCAATAGCATCTATCAAATGATTCCAAAAAATTTCTTTCCGTTTTCCATCGACGTTGCTGCAACCTCTTCAACGGAAACACCGCGCACCATAGCGACAAACTCTGCGATGTGCGGCAAATTCAACGAGCTGTTGCGCCTGCCGCGCACAGGTTCAGGGGAGAGATAGGGGCAATCAGTCTCCAGCATGTAGCGATCTGAGGGGATGTTTTCGACAACTTCGCGGGATTTTCTCGCGTTTTTGTACGTAACGACACCTGTGAAAGACAGATTCCATCCCATCTTCAGAATGATTTTCGCCGTCTCCCAACTTCCGGAGAAGCAGTGCACCACACCGTTCAAGTCAGTGAAATCCTTTATAATATCAAGCATATCGGGCAGCGCTTCGCGTTCATGTATGATGACGGGCTTTTTAGCGTGCCGGGCTAGTTCCAATTGTTCCCTGAATCGCGCTCTTTGGATGTCGCGCGGGGAATGGTCGTAATGATAATCCAGGCCGATTTCTCCGACGGCCTTCGCTTTTTCGTGCAGCAGGAGTTTTTCCAGCTCTGCGGCCGTGTTGTCTGTCATGTCTTTTGCATCATGGGGATGAACTCCGACCGATGCGTAGATAAACGGATATTTGTCGGCGAGGCTAAGGGCGATTTTTGATGATTCGAGGCTGCTTGCGGCGTTAAGGATCAGGGAGATCCCTGCGGCGGCCATAGTTTGCAACAGTTCATCACGGTCTTCGTTAAAGCGTTCATCGTCATAATGGGCATGCGTGTCAAAATACATACTTTCCTCCATCTGCTACAATTCACGCCCTTGCGCTCACCGGGCGTGAATTATTGCCTCCGTATTGAGATCTGTTTAAATATTGTCAAAAAATGCTTGCATATTGGCGGAGCATATGGTAGTATGCTATCTCGTGAACAAATGTCGAGACATCGGCAATATGAAACGTATACACCCGAAAGGATTGAAATTTATGAAAACCACCATCATCATTGTCCATCTGGTCATCTGTGTTGCGATAATCGCCATTGTCGTGCTGCAATCCGGGAAAACATCCGGCCTGTCCGGCGCGCTCAGCGGCAGCTCTGACACGTTCCTGTCAAAGAATAAATCAAAAACGCTCGATGCCCGCCTCGCCCGCGCCACAAAGTGGTTTGCCGGCATATTCTTGATACTCACGATTGTTCTTAATCTGATATAGTCGCAAAAGCCGGCCTTGCACAGCCGGACAATGAGCGCATCATCGATCGCGCATCAATAACGGGGAACGCGGAAGCGTATCCCCGTTTGATTATCATAAGGCATCTAGCTGTAACGCCTACTTGATGATTTCGCCCATAGGTTGATTTCCGAAAATCGCTCCGGCGTTGATTTCGTCATAATCAAGATGCGCGTAAGTAGCGTGATCCGGCCCTGAACGCACGACAACCTCGTCAAAAACCAGCGCGCGAACCCCATCGGTCTTTAATTTCACGATTTGCTTGTCCTTGACGCCAAACTTCTCAGCGTCAGCAGGAGAAACATGCACATGACGCTTGACGATGATGACGCCTTCCTCAAGCTCGACAGAGCCTTTCGGCCCGACGATGGTACATGGAGAGCTCCCCGCGACATCGCCGCTGTCGCGAATGGGGGGATCGAATCCAAGCGCGCGCGCATCGGTGAAAGACAGCTCAATTTGGTTGACCTTTCTGCAAGGGCCGACTATGGACAGGTCTGCCGTGCCACGCGGTCCGTGCAGCGTGAGCTTTTGCGGCGACACAAACTGCCCCGGCTGTGTCAGCATCTTCTTTATTTCCAGTTCAAACCCCTCTCCATACAAAATGTCAAGTGTTTCGCGCGTTACGTGGCAATGTTTGCCTGAACCTTCGATTTCTACCATCATATCTGCCATTATCATGACCATTCCTTTCGTCGCTCTCCGGCACAAAATGATAGCGGATATTGAGCCTCATTTGTGCCTCTTTGCACACTTTAGCACTTTTTATTTAATGGCGCAAGGGGAGACTTAACACATAAATGTTAAATTTTCATCAAATATATCCATGTTTCAATAAATAATTCTTCACTTTCGCGTTGAAATATGATACAAGTAGATATACACGCTATGCTGAGACGAAAGGGGTGATGTATTGAAGATAGCCTTAGGGATGATTATCAAGAATATCAATACTGATGACGACATTATGCGGTTTGTTGAAAACGCGGAAAAATACGGTCATGAGCTCGACTGTGTCATAGTTGCGTATACACAGGAGTTAAACCCGCGCGCTGCGGCAGCAATAAGCAAAAAAGCGCGGTTTTATGCCATCGACATTAAAAACCCGGAGTATTGCATTGAGCAATTCCGCAGCCGTGGCATATCCGCTGATGCCAAACATACGTTGCTCGATTGCCCGGTGGACACGGCAAGGGGCTTGGTTCCTTATGGGTTTAAACGCACGGCCGTCACCATTGAGGCGATACTCAGGGGCGTCGACGTGCTGTTTTTCGTCGATAACGATGTTTACCCCTCCGTGTTGAAAAAGACGCCGGTTGGGTCTGTAACCGAGGATGTCGATTTCTTTGGCGCGCATCTCGATAGCATCAAAGCAGGGGCGCTGATCACGACAGGCGAATATAGCGGGTATAATATTCTGCCGCCGGCGTCGTTCGACGGCATGGATGATCTGCTTCATGGCGTGCAAAAGATAGAAATGCTGGATTACTGGCAGAGCAGCGAGGCCCACAGATGCTTGGCAGTCCAGCCCGAAAAGCGCGTTCCGACGCCTTGCACAAAAATCCTTGGGGGGAATACCGCCATCACATTGTCAGCATTTTCAAAACTGCCTCCGTTTTTTTCGTCATATTATATCGTTGGAGACGAACTATATTTAAACCGAGGCGAAGACACCGTTCTAGGGCTCAGCATCGCGAAGAACGCGACGCAATGCATTGATATCGGCTTAAACCCCTTGCACGATACTTATAAAAACTTCCCCGCAGAACCTGACCTCCGCAATGACTTATCGGCACAGGATCGTTTTTATTACGCATGCACGGGATGGGTCGGCAGGAATCCCTTTATGAACCATGTCAAGGGTGAGGATTTGAAGGAAGTCAGGAGTTTTCAGCGCGAGCGGCTCATTCGCGGGCTTGACGCGCTGTCTGCTTATACCTCAAATCCTAAATTCAACAGCATAATCGACAATTTCGACACTAGCTGGGACAGCTTGAGCAGATATGTTAGCGAATATGAGAATGTTTTGAGAGCATGGGAGGAATTCATCGAAAGGAGTGAACTGACATGAGAGTACTGATGATAAACCATTTCCCGATTGCCGGCTCCGGCAGCGGAACATATACGCGCAACATTGCGGTGCATTTGATGAAAAAGGGGCATGAAGTCTGCATTGTTTTTCCCGAGAACACGATGCAGTTCGGAACGCCACCGGGCGCCGGCGCATATCCTGTGTTTTTCACGTATGAACAACCGTTGAAGAACTCGCTCCCATTTAATTTTCCTTGCTTCACAACGCATCCACGCAGCACTATGACTTTTTTTGATCTCGATGACGAGCAGCTCGATGCATATCTTTCCGCTTTTGAAAAGGCTATAAAAAAGGCAATCGACGAGTTTAAGCCCGATATCATCCACGCGCAGCATATCTGGTTGTTGAGTTGGCTCGCGGCAAAAAGCGGCATCCCATATGTCGTGACCGCGCATGGGACAGACCTCATGGGATACCAAAAAACATCACGTTTCCGAAAATACGCGGACGAAGCCGCTTTCGGCGCAAAGCGGATCATCACCATTTCCAATGACAACGACGAGCTTGTCAAGGAGCTTTTCCCGGCTTGCGCGGACAGGACGGTATTTATGCGAAATGGGTATGATCCGGAAAGGTTTTTTCCCGATGTAATTACGGCCAAGCAAGTGTTGGCGACATTCGACATTACATTAAAAAAGCGGCTTGTCATGTTTGCGGGCAAACTTGCATACTTCAAAGGCGTGGATGTGTTATTGGATGCTGCGCGGATCTACGAAGGCGAGCGTCCGGACGAAATCGTTACGATCGTTGCGGGCGATGGCGAGCTTGCGGAGCAGTTGAGAAAACAGGCGGAGGATCTGATGCTCAAGGATGTGCACTTCCTGGGCAGCTTGGATATTTCGCAGCTCCGGTCGCTATACAGCACGGCGGATGTTTGCATTGTTCCGTCGCGCCGCGAGCCGTTCGGCCTTGTCGCCGTCGAAGCGCTTGCTTGCGGCAGCACTGTGGTGGCGACAAACCAAGGAGGGCTGCCCGATATCGTCAATGACGAGGTCGGCGCTCTTGTCGATGTTGATGATGCGATGGGGCTCTCGGCCGCGATTCAAAGGGAGCTATATCGAAAGGACAGACGCGAACGCATGGCGGCCGCGGCTAAGTATGCTTTCAACAAATACGCGCAAGATTCATTGATGGATACTCTTATTGATATTTTTAATTCATAAGGAGACGGATGATATGCGAAAGGTAGTATTGATACCGACATATTGGTCACGCAAATTGGACGAAGAATGGCGCGAGGGAGACGCTATTTACGACCACCCGACACCGCTTGATGAGGAAGGAACGCTCCAAAGGACGCTTGAAAGCATGAAACAGCTGGAGTACAAGGACTTTAAGCTTGTGCTGCTGATCTGCCCGACGACTCCGGACATCGCTGACGATGCGGAGAAGCGTGTTGTTGAGATCGTCCAAAAAGCGGATTTAAAAGCTGAAACGTATATATTCACCATCGGGGACTTGGCGCGCGTTTCTGAAATTGTTTATGAGACCGACACCCAGCAAAGGACGGCGTCGCTGCTGACGATGATGGGTTATGCGAACGTGAGGAATATGTGCCTCTTATGCGCCGACATACTCGCAGCCGACGCGGCGATTTTAATCGACGATGATGAGGTGTTCGAAAAGGCCGATTGGGTCGAGCGCTCGGTCGAGTTCCTGGGCAAGCGTATTTACGGCGATGTCGTCTATGGCATGGCCGGGTATTATATCAATAAATATGACCAATACTATGACGATGTCAAGCCGGAGTCATGGATGACATATTGGGACAGATTTGGGTTCAAGGCCAAGGCATTTGACGAGATCATTGGCTGCCCGCCGAGGATCAAGCGCACGCCGTTCGCTTTTGGCGGGGCAATGATATTGCACCGCGACTTGTTCCAGAGCGTTCCTTTCGACCCCCACATCACAAGGGGCGAGGACATCGATTACCTCATCAACAGTAGGATGTATGGGTTTACGTTCTTCCTCGACAACACGCTGTCGATTAAGCATTTGCCCGTGCCGAAAAAACACCCGCAATGGAAACGCATACGCGAGGACATATATCGTTTTGTATATGAACGCTCGAAGATTTCATCTCAATATAAGACCAGCAACATGGTGTTGGTCACGCCGGAGGACTTTGATCCATACCCCGGGGAGTTTCTNCGNGANGACTTGGAAGAGAAAATTTTCCGCTCAAACATGATGCTGGCTGCGGATTATCAGCTTAAAGGCGACACAGAGGGTTGCACGGAGTCGCTCAACAATATTTCAATCGGCCGCAAGGAAGCAAAACCAAACTTCGACCCGTTTTCACGATATCGCCTCAATCAAAAGCTCTGGGAGCAAATCAGCGAGGCCGTTGCGCTCAAACGCTATGAGATGCGGAAGATTATGGAGGAACACAACCTTTCCAACAAGCCGATCCTTCGAAACGCGCAGCGCGAAAGACAGTTGACTCCTGTCGAAATTGTCGCAGAGTTGCGTAAAGCGTTCGATTTCACGCTCAGCAACGAGGGCTGGCTGCAGCTTTCGGAGCTCTTCCATGTAGAAACGCATTATGAGGGGGAGATGGTGTTTCGGAGCGGTGATTTCAACAACGCGATGCATATATTACTCAAAGGCGAGCTGTCGCTGTTTGCGGGTTCGCGTGAAACAGGGGGCGAAATTGAGCTGACGCGGCTGGGGAAAGGCGATATCCTCGGCGAGAGCTGCATGACGCACACGCCGTTCACGTTGAACTGCCGTGCATTGCAGTTCACGGAGATGATAGGCATAAAAAAAGACGACATTCAAAAGCTTGTCGAGACAGACCCGGAGATGGGGGTCATGTTCTACCAGCAGATTTTGACGAAAGTCGTCGGAAAGATGCGCAGCAACAATACCCAGAGCCTCAGCATGAGCGGGGGGACCGTGCGCGACAGCTATATCGAAGGGAATTAAACATAGTGCTCAACAGCGGGGAATCGCTGTATGATATGCCGTATGATATAAGGAGTTCGGGACTATTGTCCCGAACTCCTTAATATGGTGCGCGCGGCAGGGGCGCACCGGTTCATTGTCCATTACTGCATGATTTCTTCCAAGCGCATGGCTTTGTATAGGGAGCTGTAGTGGCCGCCGGCGGCCAGCAGCTCCTTGTGCGTGCCTCTTTCCACAATCTTTCCATCCTCAACAACGAGGATGAGGTCAGACCTGACGATTGTTGAAAGCCTGTGGGCGATGATGAAAGACGTCCGCCCTTTGAGCATATGCGAGATTGCGTTTTGAATCAGGCGCTCCGTTTCAGTGTCGATGCTGGAAGTTGCCTCATCGAGGACAAATATCGGGGGGTCGGCCAAAACAGCGCGCGCGAAGGACACGAGCTGCTTTTCGCCTGTCGAAAGGTTGTCGCCGCCTTCGCCTACGTCCGATGAGAAGCCATCGGGAAGCCGTGTTGCTATTGTATCTGCCGAAACCAGGCTAGCAGCAGCCATAACTTCCTCGTCGGTCGCGTCAAGACGCCCATATCTGATATTATCGATGATCGTGCCGGAAAACAGATGCGGGTCTTGCAAGACATAGCCGAGCGATGAATGCAGCCACAGTTGAGACCGTTCGCGGCTGTCGCGCCCGTCAATGAGCACCCGGCCTTCAGTCGGCTCATAAAAGCGGCATGCGAGGTTCACTATGGTGGATTTCCCCGCGCCCGTCTCCCCCACAATCGCCACGGTGGTGCCGGAAGGGATGTCGAGCGAGAAGTCCTCGAGCACGTATTCATCGCCATCAGGGTATTTGAACCACACATTTTCGAATGAGACGCCGCCAAGGACCGGTTCCCAGTTTTCGCGCTTGGGGTCAAACGTGTCGCCATATTTCTTAATGACTTCCGGAAGATCGACGATGGTGATGGGTTCGTTAAGCAGCCCCGTCACCCTTTCGATGCCCACTTGGGCGGACACCATTTCAGAAATCACGCCCGAAACCCAGACGATAGGCTCGATCGTGCTGACAGCATATGTGACAAACGCGGAAATAATGCCGAAATCCAGCAATTGCTTGCCGACCAGCGTCCCGCCTCTGTATAGAACGATGCTGAGAGCTATGGAGCCAAGCGACATGACCATTGGCATCATCAGCGCGTTTAGCCGCGACGAACGTATGGATTCGCGCCGCATGTTGTTGGACAGAGTTGAGAATTCTGCGCTGTTCAAATCCTCAATGACCAATGTCTTTGACGTTTTTGAACCTGTTATCCCCTCGTTGTACGATCCCGTTATCTTAGAATTGAGTTCTCGGACTCTTCTGCTGATGACGATGATTTTCCTTTGGAAAATCCATGCGATGATCCCTGCTGCGGGTATGACGATAATCAGGATAATCGCCAGTTTCGGACTGAGGATAAGCATGAATGTAATGCTGAAAAACAAGAACAGAATACTCTCCACCAAGCCAGAAAAACCCCATGATATCATGCTGCTGATTCGTTCCGTGTCGGACATGACCCTTCCGATCAGATATCCGACGGAATTGACGTTGTGATATGCAAGCTGCAGCTTTTGAAGATGCACGAAGCAATCGCGCCTGATTATCATACTAAGGTTCATCTCGAGACCCATCAGGAGCTTTGTCCAGAAATATATGCATACTCCAACGATGAGAATAAACCCGAAGCAAACAGCGGTGAATGGCACGATTCCCTTTGTCGTTCCGGGCACGACGAAGTTGCTGACAGCATAGCGAATGAACAGCGGATACGCCGCGCTGCCCCCCGTCGCAGCCAGTATGACGATGAACGCTTTAAGAATCTGTTTTTTTAAGCCTTTGAAGTATTTGAGAAGCCGTAGCCATATGGTCAGGCTCAAACCTTTGATTTTTTCTTCTTCGTAATTCACAAAACCCTACCTTTCGTCATCGATTCCGGACTGCAAGTCATATACGCGGCGGTATATCCCGTTTTTATCGATGAGTTCCTGATGCGTGCCGATTTCCGCGACTCTGCCTTCATCCAAAACCATGATTTTATCCGCTTTCATCAGAGTAGATATCCTGTGCGAAATGAGGATGACGGTCGCTTGCGCAGTATCGATGCGCAGCGCTTCACGGATTTTGGCGTCTGTTTCCATATCGAGGCTGGACATTGAATCATCAAACACCATGACCGGCGCGTTCATCATCAATGTCCGTGCGATTGCGACGCGCTGCTTTTGCCCGCCCGATAGAGTCACGCCCCGCTCGCCGACGATAGTCTCATAGCCCTTTGAAAACGACATGATGTTATCGTCGACCGCTGCAATTGCGGCTTTTTCGCGCACTTTGCCGAGGTCTTGCCCATGCGATGCAATGTCGATATTTTCCAGTATGGTCTTTGAGAATAAAAATGGTTCCTGCAAGACAAGCCCGATATTTTTACGCAAATATTTCCGGTTTATTTGTTGTATGTTGATGCCGCCGATAGTTATCGCTCCGCTGTTTGCGCCGATTTCGTAAAGCCTGTTGAGCAGGTATGTTATCGAGGACTTTCCCGATCCCGTGGAGCCCAATATCCCGAAAGTTGTGCCATTTTTTATCGTGAAACTGACGTTTTTCAACACTTGCTGGTCTGTCTCGACGTCATACGAGAAGCTGACGTCTTTGAACTCAATGTCTCGGTCCATCGGCGGTTCCAGCGCGTCAGGCGGGTCCGTTTCGCCGGGGGCCTCCAAAATCTCGTTTATACGCCCGAGCGAAACGCCGGTTTTGCTCATTTCCGACAGCACTCTCCCAAGCTGTCGGACAGGCCACGCGACCATCTGCGTGTAGCTGATGAAAACCAGCAGCTCTCCAAAGCTGAGAGTACCGCGCGCGGCGAGGAGCGAGCCTGTGACGATCACGCATAGTAGCTGCATTGCGGAGACGGAGTCGCTGATTCCCCAGAACTGGCCGTATGTCCCTCCGAGCGATAGCCATTTCTTTGTGAAAGCGACGTTTTTCTCGTCAAAGCGTTCCGTCTCATATTTTTCCCGTCCAAATGCGCGGACGACGCGCACGCCTGTCAGGTTTTCCTGCACCCTGACCATGAGCTCGCCTTCCGCTTCGTCACATTCGAGAAATTTGTCTGCGACGCGCTTGAAAAAGAATACTGTATACAACATGATGATCGGGAGGAACACCGTCACGACAAGAGCCATGATGGGGTTTAGAGTGAACATGATTATCATTACCATGACAAGCATGATCACCGTCCGCAGCACCTCGATCAGTTGCTGGAACACGAAGCGCCGGGTCGTTTCGACATCGGACGTGCATCGCTGAATGATATCGCCGGTTTGGTTTTTTGAATGCCATTCAAACGGAAGGCTTTGCGTGTGCTTGAAAAGTTTGATGCGAAGATTGTTGATCATGCTCTCGGAGCCTTTTGCCATGTTGGTGCGGGACAAATAGTTGAAAGAGCCTGCAATAATGGCGCAAAGCGCTGCGAAGATAGCGCAGATGGCCAGCTTTGAGCCGAATATGCCTCTGCTGCTGAGAAAATTATACAGAGACATAATAGGGCCGGGTAGCGAAGATTGAGCACCGCCGCCGATTACATTATCGACAGTGAAGCCGACGATGATCGGAGTAAGGAAAGACATGAGCGACGATGCTGCGGCCGCTAAAATCGATATCAGGAAATAACGCTTAATCCCGTGCGTGAAGCTCAGGAGCATTTTCCAGATTTTTTTCTTGAACATACTATTTAAACGATTCCTTTCGAATATATTCCGGAGCGCAGGGAGAGTCACGCATCGAATAATACACTTTGTTCATTCTGCCATATATTAAACAAAAAAGCAATCAGAAAATATTTGCATGACTCTTGTATTTTGCTTCATGCGGTGGGATAATACCATCATAATAAAGAAGCGGGTGCAAGAATTGGAAAACGAAAAACAAACTACACTGGCAAGGGACCTGACAACAGGTCCCGTTTCAAGGACATTGATAATATTCGCAATACCTATGCTGTTGGCAAATCTGCTGCAAACCATATACAACATGGTCGACATGGTCGTTATCGGACAGTTCGTCGGCAGCACGGGGCTTGCGGCGGTGTCGATCGGCGCGGATATCATACATATGCCCATGTTCATCGCAATGGGGTTTTGCAATGCAGGCCAGGTGATTATCTCACAATTCGTCGGAGCGGGGAACATGAAATCGGTCACGCGGACGATCGGCACGATGTTTACTGTTGTGCTGCTCGGGTCGCTTGTGCTCATGGGCGTGTGCCTTATTGGGTCCGACACATTTCTGCGGCTGATGAACACGCCCGCGGAGGCTTATCAGCTGGCGCGCGAATACTGCCTTACATGTTATGCGGGGTTGTTTTTCACGTTCGGCTACAGCCTTGTGAGCGCAATACTTAGGGGGATGGGCGATTCTCGGCATCCGCTTATTTTCATTGCAATCGCTGCTATTTCAAACCTCATACTTGATATCGTTTTTGTCGCAGGGTTTGGTTGGTCGGCGTTCGGAGCTGCGCTTGCGACGGTCATTGGGCAAGCGATCAGCTTTGTCGCATCGATAATATATCTTTACAGGCACAAGGAAGCCTTTGGATTTGATTTCAAGCTGAGGAGCTTCGCGGTGGACGGCTTTGTTATGAGAAAGCTCATAAAGCTCGGAATACCAATGTGTTTGCAAAGCGTTGCGATCAATTTTTCAATGATGTTCGTAAATGCATATATCAATGCGTATGGAGTTATTGCCGCTGCGGTGACGGGGATCGGCGCGAAACTCGCCATTGTGACNTCAGTTGTTTCTTCTTCGTTCTCCACAAGCGGGGGCGCGATGGTCGGACAGAGCCTCGGAGCGGGGAGAACGGAACGTGTGCCAAAGGTAATAGGCTTTTCGATGTGGGTGAACCTCGTTTTTGTGTCGATTTTCTCCGCAGCCACGGTTTTGCTGCCGCGTGAGATATTCGGCTTGTTCAACACAGATAAGGAAGTTCTCGACATGGCGATGCTGTATGTCCCGATTGCGGTTCTTAACAATTATGGGTTTGCGCTCCGGGCTCCATTCTTTTCGCTGATTAATGGCGTGGGCAACGCGAAGCTGAACCTCGCTGTCGGGCTGCTCGACGGCGTTGTTTGCAGAATTGGTCTGGCGCTGCTGCTGGGGATTACTGTTGGAATGGAGATAAGAGGGTTTTGGTATGGGAATGTTTTGGCGGGGTATGCGCCATTCTTCATCGGCGGAGTTTATTACATTTCCGGCAAATGGAAGACTCAACAGCTTTTGATTTCTCAATAAAAACAATGAAGGCTATGAAAAGTCGAGAAACACCGTATTTCGTTGAAAATACGGTGTTTCTCGAGGTTTGTATGGTGGGCCCTCAGGGACTCGAACCCGGGACCGTCCGGTTATGAGCCGGATGCTCTAACCAACTGAGCTAAGGGCCCGCTGATGAAGCATGTCTCGTTAGGATGCCCACTTATTATACACAATATCGGATAGAATGCAAGCGGAAATTTTTATGTGAATTTTATGTGGAAAGATAGCTACTCCTGTTCATGCACTTGCCTCACCGGGCGTGTAACTATGCATGTCTGCATCCATTCGGGTTCGTCCGGATAGGCGGAGAATCAGAGCGGAGCGCCGCAACTGCTGCAATGCTTTCCGCCTTGTGCGTTTAATGCATTACATTGACGGCAATAAACTGCATTGATTGATGGAGAGCCATATGGGACATGTTGAGTAGCGGGCTGCGCCCCATACCCCGTGCCGGCGTATGCTGGACCGGCGGGCTGCGCCCCATACCCCATGCCGGCGTATGCTGGACCGGCGGGCTGCGCCCCGTACCCCGCGCCGGCGTATGCTGGACCAGCGGGCTGCACCCCATACCCCGCGCCGGCGTAAGCGGGAGCGCCGGGCTGCACCCCATACCCCGCGCCGGCATAGGCGGGAGCGCCGGGCTGCGCCCCATACCCCGCGCCGGCGTAAGCGGGAGCGCCGGGCTGCGCCCCATACCCCGCGCCGGCATAAGCGGGAGCGCCGGGCTGCGCCCCATACCCCGCACCGGCGTAGGCGGGAGCGCCGGGCTGCGCCCCATACCCCGCACCGGCGTAAGCGGGAGCGCCGGGCTGCGCCCCATACCCCGCACCGGCATAGGCGGGAGCGCCGGGCTGCGGCGACGGGTCTTCCTCCTGCCCTTTTGACCACAACTGCTTAAATTTTGCAGAAACCTTCGACAGCTTTCCATATAGATCAAATGTGATAACCGTCGTCGGCGCGACATTCATATAAGCGACCATCGTCCTTGCCAAGATGAAGCTGTCTATAAAAGCGGATTTCAAAGTGAAGGCCATAAAAACAGAGATAAAAAACGCGACCCAGGCAGGCCAGCCAATGACGCGGAACAGCAGCATCAGAACGACAAACACGCCGAGAATAATAGCGGCAGATCCCAGGACGACTAAAAACATTGTCTTTGCAGCATTGCCTAGCAGTTGCTTCCAGTTCTGCGCATATATCAC
>WRMX01000072.1 GCA_009776905.1 Oscillospiraceae bacterium | reverse complement strand
GCGTTGATTACATCGGTCGGCTTGATTCCCGAACGCGATTTGCTGGATGGAATTTCCGCTAATATGCGGCATGGCGTGCCCGATTGGTTGTTCTTATGCGGAAACGCGGCGTTCGTCCATGATGTTGTGGACGATGTATCGATTGAGTCAGAAAGCGCCGGGCGCAACGCGGCTATTGCTGCGTTGCGCCCGAATTTCGGCGGTCGAACATATATACCGGAGCAAAACGAAAGAAAACATTGGGAGCCGAGCGGCGAGACGCAGCCGGGAGGAGAAAACATCGTTTGCCTCGCCTGTCCAAAAGGCTGCGTCGCTGTCAAAACGCGGGACGGTTGGGCCGGACTGGCATGCGGGAGATCTGAGCCGGAACGCGCGGCGACCTAAGCGCAGTAAATATCTTGTTGTTTGCTAGTGTTGTTTGCTAGTGTTGCGAAGCGCTAAGGCTCTAATCCCTCGTGAGCCTCCTGACCCACCTGAATCTGTTGCACACGATCGCGTTTGGCAAACACTTTCCAAGCTGGTCAAATTTCAAGAAGCAGAACGTGATTATCGGGGGAAACTTGAAGACAAACGCGCTGAGGGCTGAGAACGGTATCGTAAAAAGCCACATGAACAAAATATCGACATAAGATTGATACTTTGTATTGCCCCCTCCCGCTATAATCCCACCTTCTACAGGGTATTCATAGCAACTGCCGATCGTCGCCACGCTGAGCACCAATAAAAACTGTTTTGCCAATGTCGCGGTCTCAGGCGAAACGGCATAAAGCCCGACAGCGACATCCTTCAAACAGAAGATGAGCGCGCCGCTGAATATGCCAATGCCTATGAAAATCATTTGCAACGTCCTTGTATATGACCTGATTTTATCAAACTGGCCTGCGCCGACTACCTTGCCGATCGTGACGCTCGACGCGTTGGCGCCGCTCATGCCGAATGACGCCAGCAGCATGCTGACTATGGACGCTATCGCGCTTGCGGCAATTACAGACTGCGACATATGCCCCAGAATCGATGTCTGCACCGCTTGCGCAATGCCCCATTGAATGCCCGCAATGCACACAGGCAGGCTGACCTTGACAAAATCGGGTATATAAGAAAGATCCGTGCGGAGCAAGTCGCGAGGCTTGATCCGCAGTTTTTTGTCTTTGAAAAAGAGATAAGACAGAACAATAATGAGCTCA
Source organism: Oscillospiraceae bacterium (assembly GCA_009776905.1). GTDB lineage: Bacteria > Bacillota > Clostridia > Oscillospirales > Oscillospiraceae > WRMH01. The sequence goes on along the minus strand of WRMX01000072.1, from coordinate 14,193 downwards.
ACGACGCGGCTCGTCAGCGTCGCAATCGCCGCGCCGAGTATGCCAAGCCTTGGGAATCCGAAGTTGCCGAATATCAAGCAATAGTTGAGACAGATGTTGATGACTATCGTCGTGCTGGCTGTGATCGTGCCAATATACGCAGACTGCACGCTTTGGAGGCTCGATATCAAAGCGGTCGATATTGTATATACGAGGAACGTGAATCTGATGACCGAGAGGTATCGGACGCCCTCGTCGATGACTGCAGCGTCATTCGTCAACAGCGATATCAGCCCGCGCGGAAATATGCTTGCTGCCGCAAAGAAGACGATTCCAAGGGCAAATGAGAATTTGACGCCAATCGATATGATTTTGCGGATCGGTTCCGTTTCGCCTTTTCCCCAATATTGCGCGCCGAGCACCACGATGCCGGCTCCAATTCCTCCGACCGTCATTTGCAGCAGGAAATGCAGCTGGTTGGTCACGGCTGCGCCCGATATTGCCGTTTCGGAGTAGTTTCCCAGCATGATGTTGTCTGCAAGGTTCACCCCAAGGGTTATGATGCCTTGCAGCGTTATGACGATCAACAGCGAGAAGAATGTTTTATATAGGTTTTTGTCGCGAGAGAAGAATGGTCCGCCTCGTGCCAGTTCCATGTTTGTTCCTCCACCTCACCGGTCGTGAATTATTTTTGCTCGGTATCTGTTGAATGCCTTGCGCTCGGCGCTGAATAATTTTGTCGTGTCATATTATCATATTATGCTGCGGAATACAAATAAGTTGACAACTGCGCCGCTCCAATATAGAATTGTCCATAAATCACAGCGACCCGCGCGAAGGGCTCCTGTTCACGCCCTACCTCACCGGGCGTGGATTATTACCGCCAAGGAGGTAAATTACCCGTTGAAGAAATACGGCCTAAACGAACTCAGAGAGATGTTCCTGTCGTTCTTTGAAGAAAAGGACCATTTACGCTTGCAGAGCTTTCCGTTGATACCGCAAAATGACGCATCGCTTCTGCTTATCAACTCGGGCATGGCGCCGATGAAACCATGGTTCACGGGCGAGCAGGAACCTCCGCGCAAGCGGGTATGTACCTGCCAGAAATGCGTCCGCACCGGAGACATCGAGAATGTCGGCAAGACCGCGCGGCATGGGACATATTTCGAGATGCTCGGCAACTTTTCTTTCGGAGACTATTTTAAATCAGAGGCCATTGCCTGGTGCTGGGAATTTTTAACGGAGCGATTGGGCATGGACCCCGCTCTGCTCTATCCATCTGTCTATATTGAGGACGAGCAAGCGTATAATATCTGGAAAGACGAGATTGGCATCGCTCCGGAGCGCATTGTAAAGCTCGGCAAGGAAGACAACTTCTGGGATCATGGCTCAGGGCCTTGCGGCCCCTGCTCGGAAGTGTATTTCGACCGCGGGGAGGCTCGTGGCTGCGGCAGCGACGATTGCGCTCCCGGTTGCGATTGCGACAGATATGTTGAAATTTGGAACAATGTTTTCACTCAATTCGACAACGATGGAAGCGGCAATTATTCTGAATTGAGCCAGAAAAACATTGACACCGGGCTTGGCTTGGAGAGGCTCGCTTGCGTTTGCCAGGATGTCGAAAACCTCTTTGAGGTCGATACGATCGTCAGCATTATGAATAAGGTTTCTGCCATATGCGGGATTGCATACGGCAAATCTGAGAAATCCGATATGTCGCTGCGGGTCATTACGGACCATATCCGTTCTTCAACGATGATGATTTGCGATGGAGTTTTGCCTTCCAACGAAGGGCGAGGCTACGTCCTACGCCGGTTGCTGCGCAGAGCTGCCAGACATGGCCGCCTTCTGGGCATCGACGGTTTGTTTCTATATGAGCTGTGCGATGCTGTTATAGAAAATAATAAAAGCGCATATCCCGACCTCGTTGAAAAGAAGGGGTTTATCGCCCGCATCATTCGCATCGAAGAGGAAAATTTCGGCAAAACGATCGATGTCGGGACGACGATACTCAACGGATTCATGGAACAATGCATCGCGGCAGGGGAGAAAACCCTGTCCGGGGAAGATGCGTTCAAACTTTACGATACATACGGATTCCCCCCTGATCTCACCGTCGAAATCCTCGCGGAGAACGGTCTTGATGTCGATCTCATCTCATTCGACAAACATATGGACGAGCAACGTTCGCGCGCGAGAAAGGCGCGGGAGCTGCTCGGCGACCTCGCATGGGCCGGCATCGATTTGGGGCTGGATAATACTCCCACGATCTTTTCCGGCTATGAGAACTTGCGCGATAATGCTTTGGTTCTTGCGATTGTCGCGCAAGGCGAGCTATGCGCTTCGATACGCGAGGGAGACGAAGGGACGATCGTGCTTGATAAGACGCCGTTTTACGCTGAAATGGGCGGGCAGTCTGCAGATTTCGGCACAATATCGTGCGGCAATGCGGTTTTCGACGTTCGGAACGTTCAACAGAACAATGGCGGCAAGTATCTGCATCATGGGAAGGTCCGCAGCGGCGAGATCAGCGTCGACAGCGCGGCAACCGCCGAAATCGACGTTTCGCGCCGAAAGGCGATCATGCGCGCGCATTCGGCAACGCATCTTTTGCACGAAGCGCTGCGCTCCACGCTCGGAGAGCATGTCCGCCAGGCGGGTTCTCTGGTCGAGCCTGATAAGCTCAGGTTTGATTTCACGCACTATTCCGCGCTCACTGCCGACGAGCTTGCTGAAGTTGAGTCAAAGGTCAATGCCGCGATTCTCGACGGTCTGAGCATCTGTGTGGACGAAATGCCATTGAACGATGCCAGAGACCTTGGCGCAATAGCTCTGTTCGGGGAAAAATATGGCGACGTTGTCCGTGTTGTCAAAATCGGAGGTGACTACTCCATCGAGCTATGCGGAGGAACGCACCTTGACAATACCGCGAAAGCGGGCGCATTCTCATTGTCATCGGAGTTCTCGGTCGCATCAGGAGTGCGCCGCATTGAGGCTACGACAGGCATGGTGACTATTGATGCTCTGAACGTGGCACGAGGGCATCTCTCGACGTTGTCCGGAATATTAAAGGCAGGGGCTCCTGCCGACGTGATCATGAAAGCGGAGCAAAGCCTTCAAACCATTCGCGACCTTCGCGCAAAACTTGAGTCCGAGGGGGCTAAGGCTGCCGGAAGCGAATCGGAGCAGTTGCTCAATAATGCGAAGCCTATTGAAGGCTTGCAGTTGGTTGCCTCAATCATCGACGGCGCAAACAGCGACAAGCTCAGGCAGATGTCGGATTCGCTGCGCGACCGTTCTCCGGACGTCGTCGCCGTGCTGGCGGCAGTCAACGATGGGAAAATTACGATTGTTGCGGCTTGCGGCAAATCTGCCATCGACAGAGGCATCAAAGCCGGCGACATAATACGCGAGGTTTCTAAGCATTGCGGCGGCTCCGGCGGGGGCAAGCCGGATTTCGCAATGGGCGGCGGCAAGGATGCCGGGTTATTGCGCGAAGCGCTCGATACATTGGACATAATGGTCGCAAAGTCATTGTCGCATGCCGGCAATTGAGGCTACAGAGGAGGTGTTCCCTTGTCAGACTGTCTGTTTTGTAAAATCATAAATGGCGAGATACCATCGCAGCGAGTGTATGAGGACGAATATGTATATGCATTTCGCGACATTACGCCACAGGCGCCGGTGCATATACTTGTCGTGCCAAAGGAGCATATTGCGTCCGCTGCAGATATTGACGAAAATAATTCGCATCTTGCGGCAAAATGCTTGGTTGCTGCCGCGAAAATCGCAAATAGTGAGGGATTGTCCGGTGGATTTCGGATCATAGCTAACTCCGGGCCGGACAGCGGGCAAACCGTGCTCCATTTGCATTTCCACATATTAGGCGGCAAGCCGCTTGGAACGGGATTAGTAGCAACTGAGTGATGATATTTACAGCAGGGAGGTATGTTTATGGTAAAGCTTGAAAACGAACGCGGAAGCATCAACATCGCAAGCGAAGTCTTCACGATCCTCACCGGCGACGCCGCCACAAACTGCTTTGGCGTCAAAGGAATGACCGTGCGCTCCGTCTCCGATGGACTCGTGCATCTACTGAAAAAGGAATCGATGGGAAAGGGCGTCCACATTACATATAACGACGACAATACCATATCGATCGAACTGCACATCGCCGTCGACCAAGGCGTCAATATACCGGTCATATGCGAAAGCATTGTGCACAGGGTGCGATACCAAGTCGAACAAGGGACGGGCATAAAAATAAAATGCGTTGATGTATATGTCGAATCAATGCTCATCGGCTAATGGGGAGGTGGTGTCTGCTTGACAAGGCAGATTACCGGCGAGATATTCAAAAAAATGGTTATAAATGCAGCCGCCGCAATAGAGCTGCATAAACAAGAAATCAACGAGCTGAATGTGTTCCCCGTGCCGGATGGCGATACAGGGACAAATATGAGCCTCACAATAGGAACGGCCGAAAAGGCGCTCATGGCTGATGCTCCTGCTGCGCTAGGGCAAGCCGCGGAAATCACAGCGGGCGCAATGCTGCGCGGAGCGCGCGGCAATTCGGGGGTCATCCTCTCCCTGCTGTTTCGCGGTTTTTCGCGAAGGTTGAAGGATATCGATGCGGCAGATGCGGCAGAAATCGCCCACGCTCTTGTCACAGGGGTCGATTCTGCATATAAAGCAGTCATGAAACCGGCCGAGGGCACCATTCTCACCGTGTCCAGGCTTGCAGCGGGCGCGGCTGTCGTCGCTGCGGAAGATGAGGGGGATGTCGAGATCATCCTCGAAAAGGCTCTGGAAGCCGGCTACATCGCGCTGGCTGATACCATCAACCAGAACCCCGTTTTGAAAAAGGCGGGAGTGATTGACGCCGGCGCAAAGGGATATTTATATATTCTCGACGGAATGCTGAAATCGTTGCGCGGAGAATTATTATCGAAGTCAGACACAAAAGCGGCAAGCAACGATAAAGCTGATTTCGGCCAATTCTCCGATGATGACATAACTTTCACATATTGCACGGAATTTATCGCTGAATGCAAGTTCAAGAGCGACACGGCTCCGCTCCGCATGTTCCTCGACAAGTCCGGCGACAGCATCGTTGTCGTCGACGATGGCGAAATTGTCAAGGTGCATGTCCACACCGACGATCCGGGCGCCGTGCTCACCGAAGCGCTGACCTACGGACCGCTGCTGTCGATAAAGGTTGAAAACATGCGCGAGCAGCATTCGGAGACATTACAGCTTGCGATAGCGCAAGATGGCGCTTCCACGCAAGGCGTCTCTAACACGCAAGGCGTCTCTAACACGCAAGGGGCCAATTCCCCGCAAGCCTCCGATGCAACGCCGGAACCTAAAGCTCCGGTGCAGTTAAAGGAATATGGCTTCGTCGTCGTATGTGTCGGCGACGGGATTGAGGAGGTGTTCCGCGACCTCGGTGCGGACAACATAATTACGGGCGGCCAGACAATGAATCCATCCACGGAAGACATCTTGACGAAAATCAATGAAACTCCCGCTGAGACTGTTTTTGTCATGCCGAACAACAAGAACATCATTCTTGCCGCGGAGCAATGCGTGCCGTTGGCGCAAAAGCGCGTCGTCGTGATTCCGACGAAAAGCATACCGCAGGGCGTGTCCGCGATGCTTGCTGCGGATAGCGCAGGAGATGTCCACGATATGGCTGAATGCATGACCGATGCAGCATGGCGAGTGCATACCGCGCAAATCACGATGGCCGCGCGCGATTCATCATATGATGGTAAGGAAATTAAGGAAGGCGAGTATATCGCGCTTTTGGAAGATTCGCTCGCTGCCAGCGGGCCGGAAATCGACGATGTGGTCGACGCGGTCTCTGTTGCAATACAAGGCTTTTCCCCGGAATTCATTACTGTTTTTTATGGTGAAGACGTGGATGAAAAGAGTTCCGCCGCTGTTTCCGGCAGAATCAGCGCCGCTTCGCCGGGAGCCGAAACATCCACGATCAGGGGCGGCCAACCATTATACCACTACATCATATCTGCGGAATGATAACAATGGTGCGCCCATGCCGGGCGCACCATCGCAGCGGAGCCCGGGACAACAGCCCCGGGCTCCGCAATTGTTTGTGGAAATAACCGATTACTTCGCCGCTGTCACGGAAGTGATGTGCGGGTTCGGCCCTTCATACCAATACATAAAACCTTCCGCGTCGATCTTGTCGCCGATTTTTAAACCTTTGACGGCCGCATACACAGCGGTCGTATTGTCGCAAAGATAAGATTCAACGGTGAATGTGTATGTCTTGCCGCCGACTGAAACGTTGAAATACAGATCGCTGCCATCCTCGCCCGAGCCGTCCCAGTTATACAGGAACGCGACATCATCGCCGTTATCGTTTTTCCCGGAGGACTCAACCGTGAGCCCTTTGAACACGACAAACTCATTTTGGTGGCTGATGAGCGTATCAGTGCCGAGCATCGACGTGACGTCCCTGGCAGTGGCGATAAAGCTGCCGGAAAGTATTTCAAAGGTCGCATCGATGATTTCGACCTCTCCCGACCACTCTGCTTTGAAGCCGGTGACTTTGATCTTTGTCCCTTTTTCGAGTTTTGCATAATCGGCTTCGGAGCAGGCCATGTTATACAGGAAATAGGCCCCATCCCTGTCTTGCGTGTATACCGTCGCTTTGTCGTCCCACCATGATTGCTTTGCCTGGACATACGTTTCGATCACAACTTTTGTGTCGAGCTCTGCCGCGATGTATTCGGCATGTGTCATGACTCCTGCGGATTTCGGGTCTTTTGCGCTTGCGTCGTCTGCTTTTTTACCGCAGCCGGCTATGGCCAAGGCTATTGTCAAGGCCAAAAGAATTGCCAGAAACTTTTTCATTGCACTCTCCTCAATTTTTTTAATATGGCATATTATACTAGCTATTTTGCGACAAAACAAGGAATTTTTTAATAGCGCGGGCGCATGCGTATATTATGATGCATACCCACGCTGCCGCAAGCGACATCAAAAGAATCATTGCCGTCCTCGGCAGCGCGCCCAACTCCGCGCCGCCGCCGTTTGTTGACAAGCTCTGCCCGCCCTTCTGATCGAGGCGATATAATTTTGACACGTCGCCAAAAAGCTTTTCGACATATGACGAGTCAATGGTTTCCTTTCTCCTGACAGATTTCACTGCTTCCTCAATGAGCTGCCCCGCCGCATCGCGGAGCGAAGCTGAACCGTTCCAGACAGGCGTGATGAACGTATTGCCGATGTTGTCGAGCAGCAATTCGGATGCTTCAATCTTCACATAATAATATAAAGAGTTGTCCTCCCCGCTCCTCGACAGATAGTCAAGATATTGATTGGAATTTTGCGCAGTCAAAGTAACCGGAATATACCCTTCGGTTTGCGCATATGCCGTCTGCACGCCATCGGTCAGTAGGAATTGCGCGAACAGCCATGATGCCATGACTTCCTGCGGGTCATCTTTATTAAAGACGCAGACGGAAGGCCCCTGGGACAGCATCTGCGGATTTTCGGGGTCAAATTGCGGTATGGGCATGACAGCGGTCTCGAATCTGACAAGCTTGTCGCCGCTGATATCCGTAAGAGGAGCGTCCGTCCCCATCCATGACGCGCCCGCAGTGGAGTCGATGGCGAAAACGCACTGACCCGCATTGAGGAAATTCCCGGGATAGCTGGAGATTTTGAATGTGGAAAACGCGCCGCTTTTTGCGTGCTCGGCGATTGTATACAGCAGCTCCGCCGTTGTCTCGTTGAACAGCCTTACCTCGCCTGAATCTGTTGAATATCCCGCGCCTTTTTGCTTGAGTTGCTGGATCATCATATTGTCCGTCGATTTGTAAATGAACGGAATCATAACATTCTGACCGTTGAGCAGATATGTGCCGTCATCGGCTTTCGCCATCGCCGCCTCGGAGACCTCCCATATAAAGTCCCATGTGAGGGAATCGGGGAGCGTATATCCCAAGGCTTCGACGAATGTTTTGTTAATATAGCACGCCTCCGTGGAGCGCATGAACGGCATCGCATAATAATGCCCGTCATAGTAGCATTCGTTCAAAAACTGCCCGATGACTTCCGACTGCCCGGGTGAAGTGAATCTTACTTCGCTTCCGCCAAGGCCGTATGCGGCATCGGAGAGCAAGCCATCCAGAGGGACAACCGTGTTTTTCCCCGTCAAATATGTCGCGATGTGGTCCGGATATGTGATACAGACATTCGGGGTCGTATTTGTGGATATATTCGTGATTACGTCGTTATATATCCTTCCGTAGTCAGTATACAGGCGCATGGCTACCGATATATTCGGGTATAACGTTTCAAAATCGGCAATCGCCTTCCTGTATATCTCTGTTTGGGTCTTGTTCGTGTCATTTTTCGCCCAAAACGTGATTTCGTGTTTTCTCGTCACATCAAAACTATCCGGGATCACAAACTCATTGAGCCCTCGCGACCCATGGCAGCCGCAAAAGACTACAAGGCAAGCGAAAAGCGCGGCAATCAGCAGAAGGCATCGAGCTTTCATCCTTTTAGCCCTCCGCGAGACACCCCCGCCATGACCTTGTTTCTGAAAACCAGGAACAAGATGATGAGCGGAATGGAAATCACCACCACGGCAGCCATCATCGCAGGTATGTTTTCGCGCCCGAACCCGCTTTCACGGATTTCCTGAATCCCGTTCGACACAAGAAAATGGCTTGCATCGTCCGTGATCAGCCTCGGCCACACATAAGAGTTCCAACACTCAATGATCTTCAGGATTATGACGGTGATGATAGTCGGTTTGCATATGGGAATCATTACCTTAAACATGAACTTTATATCCGACGTCCCATCGACTTTCGCAGCGTAATACAGCTCGTCCGGAATCTGCGCGAAGTTTTCTTTCAACAAATAAATATAAAACACAGAAGTGACCGACGGCAATATTAAGCCGAGGAATGTATTGCGCATATCAAAATTCGTAATGGTCACGAAGTTCGTGACGATGACGAGCTCATTCGGGATCATCATCAGCGCCAGGAAGAGCATGAACGCGACGTTCTTCCCCCTGAAATTCAGCCTTGCAAAGGCAAAAGCGGCGAAAACGGCCACGAGGAGCATTGCCGCTGTTGTGGCAACCGTAAACACAAGCGTATTCGTCAAATACCTTCCGAGCGGGACGGCTGTGAATGCGGTCGAATAGTTTTCCATTGTGGGGGCGCGCGCAAAGAGAGTCGCAATATATTCGGAATTATATGACCCATAGCTTTTAATAGATGTCATTACCATCCAATAAAATGGGAACAACACCAATACCGCCCATATCGTCAATAACGTATAGACGGCGGCTTTCCCCGCTTTTTTACGTATCGGATCAATGCTTTTTGCTATGTTTTCAGCTGAATTGATTCGCAAGCCCGCGCCTCCCCTATATATTCAAGCCCTGTCGCGATAGCCGCCACTATTATCTGAGCGAAGCGAAGAATCTTTCATGGAGCTCTGCGCCCCACAACCCAAACGCCGCTACGAGCGGCTCAATTATAAAAAACGTATTTTTTGCTGATCAACGAGTTTATGCATGTAATCGTCAGAATAATGGCAAAAAGGATGATTGCAGCCGCCGACGCAAAAGAAGGATACCCCCCGCTGTTGCCATAAAGCATATCATAAATATAACCGACGATGGTGTTCATCTCTGCCGCGTTCAGGTTTGTACCGAACAAAGCGACAGCATCGCTATATGCTTTGAATGCCCCAATGAAACCTGTGATAATCAAATAGAAAACGATTGGCGAAATCATCGGCAATGTAATTTTCGTAAAAATGCGCATTTTTGACGTGCCATCCACCCTTGCCGCGTCATAATACTGCTGATTGACGGAAGCAAGCGCGCTTGTGAGCACAAGTACCTTAAACGGCATGACCACCCAAATCGTATATATGCATAATACCAGCATTTTGGCCCAATACGGGCCGTTGATGAAATCTACGGAACTGCCGCCAAGCCGGTTTATGATGAGGTTGATGAGCCCATCCGTATATGCTGTTTTGTTAAACAAGATCATGAACACCAATCCGACGGCGAGGGTATTCGTGACATATGGGAGAAAGTAAATCGTCTGATATAACTTCCGGAGCGCTTTAATGGAACTCAGACCCGCCGAAATGAGCAAGGCTATGCACGTGGAAACAGGCACCGTGAATATGACGAGAATCGCGGTGTTTTTAACCGCTTGCATGAAGTATGGGTCGTGCAGCACGTACGAGTAATTATACGATCCAACGCCAAAGAAGGTCCGGGACGCGGAATTATATCCTTCTTCGACCGAATAGATCGAAACATCGATCAAAGGATATACCATGAAGAGCCCCAAAAACACTATCGCGGGCAATAAGTATATCCATGCTTTTCTGCTGCGCTTATCCATTGCGCCCGCCAATCCTTTCTTATATGATTCGTGCTTCCGTATCTTTGTCGAAGACAAAGACTTTTGCGCGTTTGACGGAAAAGCTGACCTCCGTAGCCGAAACATCAATCGAGCTATCCGCGCTGATAATCGAACGAATTACAGGATTGACGGAAGCGCCATGGGTAGAGACCACGGTGACATCACGGCCCATGACCTCAATATTCCTGAGATTGAGATGCAACGGACCGTTACCATCAGGTATGAAACCTTCGGGACGGATGCCAACATAAACTTCCCTATCAGGAAAGCCATTTGTTTCAAACAATGCCTCTTTTCCAATCAACAGCTTCCCGCCGGAAATCTCTCCGGAGAAAACGTTGATCGGAGGAGTGCCAAGGAATGTAGCCACGAAAAGATTCATCGGATTGTCATAGACATCCTGCGGCTTACCGATTTGCTCAACGACGCCACTGCGCATGACGACGATGGTGTCTGAAATGCTCATAGCCTCTTCCTGGTCGTGAGTCACAAAAACCGTCGTAATGCGCGTTTCCCGCTGAATGCGCCTGATCTCTTCACGGGTTTGCAGCCTCAACCGCGCATCCAGGTTTGAAAGAGGCTCATCGAGGAGGAGAATACGCGGCATTTTTGCCAAAGCGCGCGCGATCGCGACACGCTGCTGCTGGCCGCCGGAAAGCTCGGCAGGTTTGCGGTCCAGCAATTCATCTATTTGGACAAGCGCGGCGACCTCATGCGCCCTTTTTTGCATATCTGCTTTAGAGAGCCTTTCCGCGCCTTTGATGTTTTGCAACGGGAACAATATGTTTTGCATCGCTGTCAAATGTGGGTAGAGCGCGTAATTTTGGAAAACGAGGCCAACGCCCCTGTCTTCCGGCGGCAGGTTTGTGACATCGTCTTCATCGAAGAATATGCTGCCGCTCGTCGGCTCCTGCAGCCCGCATATCAGGTTGAGCGCCGTGCTCTTGCCGCACCCTGAAGGGCCGAGCAGCCCGATGAGTTCTCCGTCGGCAATTTCAAAGGAAAAGTCATTGACAGCCACAACGTCCGCGTGGTTGTTTTTGCTGCGGCCCGGAAAGACTTTTGTCAGGTTTTGCAATGTTACTTTCATCGCTGCCTCACGTTCTGTTAACGTTGTAAATCCGTCAGTTACTAATAATGATGCTCATTTTATCGCCTGTCGAATGATATGTCAACATTCGGCGCGGTTTGATATTTTTTCTATTCGTCGCGTCGTCGCGGTTTGATATTTTTTCATTTCATCTCCACGTGATAGTTGACAGAGCATACAGCATTGTTATATAATCAGCTTCCGTATTGGTAAGGAGGTGCAAACATGGTAAGAACATATCAACCAAAAAAGAGACAACGATCAAAAGAACACGGCTTTCGCAAAAGAATGTCAACGAGGAATGGCCGCAAAGTCCTCGCCCGCCGCCGTACAAAAGGCAGAGCGAAACTATCAGCGTAGAACATGAAATCCACCACATCGCTCAAAAAAAACCACGAATTCAAAAGGCTGTATAATAAAGGGAAAAGCGCGGCGTCTCAGTGCGCCGTAGTATATTGCATACGAACAGGGAAAACCCGTAAACGGCTTGGCATCACAGTCAGCGCAAAAATCGGCGGAGCAGTCCAGCGCAACCGCATCCGCAGGCGGCTGAAAGAAATCTACAGGCTAAACGAAGACAAGATAAAGCCTGGATATGATATAGTGATCGTCGCGAGGACAAGAAGCAGATATGCCGAATATAAGGAAATAGAATCTTCGGTGATCACGCTATTCAAAAAGCTGAATATTTGGAGTTCCGACATAGAACTCCACCCTGCAATCCCACACAAAAACAGCGGAGGCGGCGGATGAAACGAGTGATGATCGCTCTCGTGCTTTTCTATCGAAAGCGCATATCTCCCGCATCCGCCCCAAGATGCAGGTTTGCGCCGACATGTTCCGCATATGCATTGGAAGCGCTGGAGAAATATGGCGCATTAAAAGGGGGAAGCATGGCGCTATGGCGCATCCTCCGCTGCAACCCTTTCAGCAAAGGCGGATATGACCCGGTCCCATGACCTCGCTGGGCGGAGCGCGTGGCGTCCGGGTTGTGGGGGCGGAGCCCTCACGATACAGCTTGTGGGGCGGAGCCCTCACGTATGAAAAGGAGTTTTATGTTAAACGGTATAGCCAGACCATTCGGCATGGTGCTGATGTTCCTATACACGCTAGTGAGCAATTATGGCGTCGCCATAATGCTGTTTGCTATAGTAATTAAGGCAATCCTGTTACCATTCCAAATGAAAAGCAAACGTGGGATGATCCAGCAAGCGCGGCTCCAGCCAAAAATTGCCGAGCTGCAAAAGAAACACGGCACAAACAAAGCAAAGCTCAACGAAGAGACGATGAAGCTATATAAAGAGGAAGGCGTCAACCCCGCTTCCGGGTGCATATGGGGCATACTCCCGCTGCCCATCATGCTTGCGCTGTTCCAGGTTATCCGGCAGCCCATTACGATTATGATGGGCGTGGCGGCAGAGCAATTCGCCGAGATCACGGAAAAATTGACAAGCATGGGCTTTGTTTCCACGCTCAGCGATTATTATGTCCAAATCGATCAGTCCCAGTTCATAACGAAGCACTTCAGCGTCTTTCAAGGAATAAGCTCAAATCTGCGCGAGATGAACTTTAACATTCTGCCTGGGCTCAACATGGGGCTTACGCCGCAATGGGATTTCATCTGGAACGGCGACATCGAGAAATATGGTACATGGCTTGCCGGCTTCATCATTTTCCTCATTCCGCTGCTATCAGGCGGAGTGCAATTCCTGGCATCCGCGCTCAATCGCAAGCTAAACCCGCCGGCGATGGTCGATGGGCAGGCGAAATCGATGAACACGATGATGATGCTCATGCCCTTGCTGTCGATATATATCGCATTCATAACGCCTGCCGCGCTCGGGTTTTATTGGACAATCAGCACAGTGCTGCAAATCGTGCAGGATGTTTGGTTGACGAAGGTCTATACGAAGAGGATCGAAGCAGAGGAAGCGATCAAGAACGAGGAGCGGGCCAGAAAAGAAGCAGAGCTTGAAGCAAAACGGCTGGAGACGGAACGTAAAAAAGCTGAGGGACTCGTCGAGCGCAATCCCAACACCGCAAAGCGCAAAAAGCAAAAGAGCGACAAACAGGAGCAAATCGGGAAGGCCGTGGAATGGCAAAAGAAGAACGCACCCGTCGAGGAAGACACGACCAATGAACCCGGCAGGGTCGGGAAAAGGCGATATGCCAGAGGCCGGGCATATGACCCCGACAGATATCTATATCCCAATGACGGCAGCTCCGATATATTGTCGGAGGATGCGGATGCGGACGAAGGCGAAGGGGCAAGAAAACTTACTGCTGTCGCGGATTCTGATGATGGTGGCATTGGTCTTAATGATGACGATGACGGCATCGAATATGACATTTCCGATGACGATTCCGGTGATGCCGATGAAGATGACGACGGCGAGAGTTATGCCGATGCCGATGACGATGAAGATGACGACGGCGATAGTGGCACCGATGAAGATAGCGATAGTGACGACGATGACGATGAGTACGACGACGATGATGATGACGGCGAGTACGACGATGACGATGACGAGTATGATGACGACGACGATGACGACGATGACGACGAGTATGATGATGATGAAGATGACTAACGTGGGCTGCGCCCACAACCCATCGGGACAGCTCGCTTACGAGCGAAATGAATTCGCTCTACTCGCTTGTCCCTCACGCTACGCTGCGCAC
>WRMX01000071.1 GCA_009776905.1 Oscillospiraceae bacterium | reverse complement strand
GCGGGGCAGCCGCCTGCGGCGGAGGCGCGGCTTGCGCAGCCGCAGCCGGTGCCGGAGCTGCAGGGCTTGCTGCAGCAGCGCTTTTTGTCGACGGCGTCTCCACTCCTACGTCCATGAATCTTTTTGCAAACTCACGGCTCACATCATAAGGCATAAGCTGAATCAACTCGCTATTGAGAAGCCCCTCAATATCCATGTCAAAGCTGATTTTCGTAACCATATCGATATCCCCAAGCAGCTCGGTGACATCAAATCCGACATCGACCTGAGAACTCTTCGGAGCGGAAATATTTACTGTCGTATGGAGCAGCTTTGATAGCGATGTCGACGAAGCTCCCATCATCTGGTTCATGATCTCGCTCATCACGCTCAAGTGCATATCGTTTAAAACAATGGGCTGTTCGACCACGCCTTCTCCGCCCATGAGAATGTCCGAGATGAGCGCGGCATCCTCCACCTTCAAAACAAGTAGGTTGCTGCCGGTTATGCCTTCGACATATTCGATGGTGGCGACTACGAAAGGAATCTGATATATCGAAAGCACGTCTTTGACATCAAAAACAGTGACGCGCGGAGTCGTAATGCTAACCCTCCTGTCGAGCAGCGAGTACATTGTAGTCGCGACTGCGCCCATGCTGATGTTTCCGACTTCTCCGAGAATATCGATCTCCTGAGCGGTCAACAAGCCTTCTTTCGCATATTGGCTGTCGAAATTTGCGGTCGTTTGCGCTGCGGCCGGTTGCGCTGCGGCCTCGGCAGAAGCAGCAGGTGCGGCTGCAGGGGGAGTCTCTTCCTCATAACGGCTGAATAGTGCATCGAGGTCGTCCGCGGCATCGTCTCCGGCGGGCTCTCCGCCTTCGATGCCTCCCGCGCTTGTATCAAGCATCGCCTCGATGGCTTCAGGCGACATGATATCAACGGCGTCACCATCGCCGGCAGGCGGTTGGGCGGCCGCTGCAGTATCAAGCATGGCTGCAATTGCCTCCGGGGACATTATTTCCACCGCCTCGGCTTCCTCGGTTTGGTCACCGGAAAGCAGGGCGTTGATTTCATCTTGCGATAGATTCATCCTCATTTTCCTCCTTGATTACATCGACGATCTGCAAAGCATATTTGGCGCCTAATGTCCCGACTGTCGCGTGGAACTTCGGAATATGGTGGACTTTGATCGTAAGCGGTTGGTCTACGCTGTGTTCAAGCTTTATTACATCGCCGATTTGAAGGTTTACAATATCTGACACTGTCGCGGAGGTCTGGTCAAAAAACGCTGTAATCGGAATAGGTGTCTGGAGCAGCTTTCCCGAAAGAATCGCGGTTCTTTCCTCGCTTTTGTGGTCGTCGCGCAAACCGCTGGAAAACCACATGCGCGTATTAAGCTGCTGTGCGACGGGTTCGATTGCGGTGTGCGGGATGCAAACGCTCATCAAGCCTGTTTCGTCGCCCATTTTAATGTTAACGATTATGACTGCGACAGGCTCGTTTGGCGCTGTTATCTGAGCGAATTGCGAGCTTGTCTCGATGCGGTCGATCTGCGTGGTCAGCTCAATGACTTTGTCCCATGCCTCATCAAAGACATTCACCGATTGGCGAAGGACCCGCTCGACCAGAGCGAGCTCGATTTCCGTGAATTGCTTTGAGTTTTCCCCTGACGTGACGCCGCCAAACAGCCTGCTGATGATCATATATGCAAATTCAGGCGACATCTGGACGATCAACGAGCCATACATAGGCGGCGCTTCCATAACTGCCAATATCACAGGCACGGGAAGAGAGTTGTTGAATTCGCTGTATGAACACTCTTCGATGGAGAGCACTTCGCAATCACATGAAACGCGCAGCACGCTTGACAGCTTGCTGGAAAATAGCTGGCTGAATGTCTCAAAGACGACTTGGAACGTACGCATTTGCTCTTTTGGAAATCTGTTCGCTGTTCTGAAATCGTACTCTTTGACTTTTTGCTTCGGCGCCCCATCCGAGTCTTCCGTTGTCGGGGCTGAATCGCCTGCCATGAGCGTATTTAATAGTTCGTCTATCTCAGATTGCGACAATATTTCTGACAAGCTACAATCACCCCCGAGCGAATAATATCACACCAAGAAACAGATTTATGCCATTACAAAATCATTGAACAGCACTTCGACAAAATTTTCGATTTCCAATCTTTCGTTCAATGCATCGATTATTCTTCCGCGCAAAACATCTTGCGTGCCGGGCTCTTTGATTTCATTTTCTGTGAGGTCGCGCAAAATAAAAATTATCGTGTCTCTTATACGGGCGTTTTCCGCAGTAAGCCGCTCTTCGAGCTTGTCATCATTAACAATAAGTATTATCCCGGCTTTTAATAATCTTGATGATCCGCTCACGTTAGTAGTAAAGAACTCGCCGGGCGAGTATTCAACCCGGATTTCAGGCTTTTCCTTGTCTCCGCTGAACATGAAAAAGTAAATCGCCGCAGCTCCAACGACTACAATGACAATTATTATGGGTAGGATTTTTTTCATTTATCCGGCCGTCCCTTTCGTGTCGCACAGTCACAAGAAGCCTGCGCATTAAAGTTAGTTTGTATTGATATGCGCTTCCGGTTTGGCACGTATTTCATTGCATATCGAAAACCATCGCTCGCCGCATATCGCCAATTTACCCTATATATCCACCGTTGCCGCTGCGCCCCCTGGCCTCGACGACGAATTCGACGCGGCGGTTGAGCGCCATGTTTTCAGGCGTGTCGTTGGGCGCTATGGGGTGCTCCTCGCCATATCCATTGGCGACAATCCTCGATTTGTCAAGCCGTCCGTCCTGCCTGATATAGCTGACAACCTTGACGGCCCTATCGGCGGAAAGATCCCAGTTGCTCGGATAGCGCACGGTATTGATGGACCTGCTGTCCGTATGCCCCTCCACGCGCATCATGGAATATAAGTCGCCCAGTTCGAGCATCATATCTATCACAGTGTCCAAAACGGGATAGGCTTCCGGCAAGACAGTGGCCTCAGCAGTGTCAAAGAAAACCCTGTCGTTGAACACCAGTTTCACAAGGAATTCATCTTCGAACACCATCAGATCGGCTGAGATTTCTCCCTCATCGATATAACCTGACATGATGCTGACTATTTGCGCAAGGTTATGCTGGACATTGCCGGCATCCGCGGCATTTGCGCTGCTCGTGTCTTCTTGACTTTGGGCGCCCGCATTGTCGTCTTCGGAAAGCGGCATTCCAAATTGCGGAATGGGGTTTTCCACAGCGACAGTAGGGCTTATCGGGTCGATCCCAATCGCATATATTCCTGTGAAAGAGCCTACCAACGCTTGCCATTTGGCTGCATCGATTGTTGAGAAAGAAAACAACAGCACGAAAAACGTCAGCAGCAACGTCACGAGGTCTCCGTATGTATCCATCCAATTAGCGCCGCCGCCTTCATCGCCGCCGCCGCTGCTTTTTCGTCTATCGGAAGCGCTGGACATTGCAATTCACCTCGCTGTGTCGTGCGGGACGATGTGGGTATCGTCCCCTACTGTTGGGTCGTGAGGGACGATGTGGGTATCGTCCCATACGGTTTAGTCGTGAGGGGTGCTGTCGGCATCGACCCCTATCTATGCCTCGCGTCCTGCACCTTCGCTTTGCGCCGTATCTGTCGCGGCGCTGATTTGCGACTGCGGAAGGAACGCATTGAGCTTCTCACGGATGATACGCGGGTTCTCTCCATCTTGAATAGACAGTATGCCTTCCAGCACGATTTCTTTGCGCAAGCACTCATCGGAGCTCTGCACTGCGAGTTTTTTTGCAAATGGGGTAAACAGCAGGTTCGCCAGAACGACGCCGTAGAATGTCGTAACCAGCGCGACCGCCATGCTAGGCCCCAATGAGCTGGGGTCGTCGAGCTTTCGGAGCATGTTAATAAGTCCTACGAGCGTCCCGATCATTCCGAAAGCAGGAGAGTAACTCGACATCGACAATAAAATCGCCTGTCCTGAACTGTGCCGCTCCCTGATAAAAACGAGCTCAGTTTCCAGCACGCTCTTTACAAGCTCCGGATCGGAACCGTCTATGATGAGCATAATGCCCTTTTGCATAAACGGGTCGTTCATCTCGCTTACGGTTTCTTCCAATGCCAAGATTCCCTCGCGTCTTGCGACATTGGCTATCTTGACAATGTTCTCTATATCCGCTTGGAAGTCCACTTTTTTCGCCTTAAAAGCGCCGCCCAGCAGTTTCCCGAGGTTCTTCAAAGAATCCATTGGATATGAGACAACTGTAGACGCGATGACGCCTCCGAAAACTATGAATATCGACGCTAGGTCTACATAGTCTCCGAGTATGCCGTCTATCATAATACATATGACGATAGCGGCAAATCCAAATACAAGGCCGAATATGGTCGTAATTTCCAGACCGGTTCACCTCTTTCTCCGGTTACCGGGAGCTATATGGCTGCGTTCCGGCACTGGGCCGCAGCCGTCTGTCAGCCGAAAAGCAAGCGCAAGGGACAAGCTGTCTTCACACTTGATATGTAGACGCAAAACCCCTAGAACTGCGTCGCCCGACGAATCCGGATCTTTTCCTCGCGGATCTGTTCTATGACTTCGATGGCTGTTTCCATGACCGCCATCTTCTTGCCGGTATTGAGCGAAATGATCGTATCCGGCGTTTCCTCAATAAATTCGATCATGTCTTCGTTGATGTAAAACTGATCTACTTTATTGATGCGGGTAACAAGAATCATTATGTTTACCTCTTCAGGTTGACAAGCTCTTCAAGCAATGTGTCGGACACCGTGATGACCCTGGAGTTCGCCTGGAAGCCTCTCTGCGTGACGATCATGTCCGTAAACTCGGTCGCAAGGTCGACATTGCTCATCTCGAGCCCGCCGCCAAGGACCCTGCCCGCTCCGTCCATCAGCGCCATAGTATGCAGCGCGTCGCCGGAAGAGGGGCTCTCGCGGTACAGGCTGTTGCCGGCTTTTTCCAAGCCGCCCGCGTTGGTGAACATAGATATGCCGATGAACCCTATGGTTTCCTTGATGTTGTTGATGATAACAGAGACCGAACCATCCTGTCCGACAGAAAAGCCGTATAGGTCTTGATCGGCGCCTACAATGGGAGCTCCTAAATCATCCACGCCAACAACGCCTGTCGTATCGACATACCTGAGGCGAATCTTGTCAAGAGTACCGAACAGTCCTTCATCATCAGGGTCGACTAAGACATACCCATTTACCGCCGGTTCATAACCATCTTCACCAGGTTCTTCTTGTTGAGGAATATAATCTTCCCAACCAAGCGGATAATTATACCCCATCACGAAATAGCCATGGCTGGAAACCAGATAACCCTCATCGTCGAGGTAGAAGTTGCCGGCGCGCGTGTAGTAATAATTCTCGTTTTCGTCCATGAGGATGAAGAACCCGTCGCCCTCGATCATCATGTCGAAGGGGTTGTCCGTGCGGGCGATCGGCGCCGGAGTGTGCAAAACATCGATCGTCGCCAGCTTGATGCCGAGGCCGATCTGTGTGGGGTTCGTTCCTCCGATGTTTCTTTCGTAGGCCAATAAGTTTGCCGTGCCGGATTTCACGGTCTGGCTGAAAATGTCCTGAAACACCGTACGGCTGGCTTTATAGCCGACAGTATTGACGTTGGCGATGTTGTTGCCAATGACGTCCATTCTGGTCTGGTGGTTCTTTAATCCGGATATCCCGGAATACAATGAACGCATCATAATGCGATTCCTCCTGTCATTATATAACCTTTAATGTAGAATTTCAACAATTATTTTAACGTATTATTCTTCCTCCGTATCCTTAGGCACGAGGGGAGTTTCTTCCTCCGTATCCTTGGGCGCGGGAACGTCGCCGGGAGTGCCCGCCTGGCGGATGTCATAAATCGTCTCCACCCGGATGACCTTCGCCGTCTCGGACCCATCGTCTATGAACGCATACATGACTCCATTATCGACCGACAACCGAGTAACAGTCCCCTCGACAATCTTGCCGTCTGCGGAACCCTTGACCGTCCGGCCGATGAGATTGTTCGAAGCCTCCAGAAGCATCTTTGGCGTGAGCATCGAAGAATTGTCATATACTTCCGTAATTGACGAAACGGGGACGGCATATGAGCCGATTTGCGCAAATGTGACCCCTTTCTCAGTGAACACGCAATCTATGATGCCGGGAACCTCTGTTAGCACGCCATCGACATACGTCGTCGCCACGGCAAATTTGCCAACCAGGCCATATGCTTGGTAGCTCGACATGGCTGAAAGCGTCATATTCATGTTTTGCATCTGCTCGAGAGCCGAAAACTGCGCAAGCTGCGCTGCGAATTCGCTGTCCTTGACAGGCTCCAGCGGATCCTGATAGCGAAGCTGGGCGGACAGGAGCATCAGGAAGTCGTTTTTTCCCAATGACCCGCTCGTGTTACGGCTGTTCTCGTCTTTGTAGCTTGCCTCGCGAGCAGCTTGCGCATCGCGCGCCTGCTGCAAGGCCGTTTCATTCATAAGGTCTGTAATCGAACCGATTGTCGACATAGCAAATCTACCTCCAACTCATCATGCCCGGTATTCAACCGAGCTGACGCCCGCGTCGAGGTAGTAATCCAGAGTCTCCGCAGGGAACACAGCAAAATAAGCCGCACTCTCATCGATGCCGTCGACGGCGTATGAACGCCTCGGGCGATCCGGCTGCGCCTGGTTTTTACTTGAGTCTTTAAAAGCGCCGTTGTCAACGCCTGTATAAGCTACCTCAACCTCGACCACTTCGATCCCTTTGTGCTCAAGCGACTCTATCAGCGCATTGATCTGACCGTTTATCATGCTTCTGACATCGTTGTTCGCGGCGTTGATCTTGACATGCAGCCCGGAGGCGTCCATGGCAATTTCAAGCGCCAGCTTCCCGAGAAATTCGGGCTTAAGCTGGATCGTCATCGTTTGCCTGCTCTCCGATTGCATAGTTTCTATACGAGAAACCATTTCGTCAAACAGGTCTTCCTTTTTGACCGGCACATCCGCCGCTCGTTTCATTTGCTGGTCAGCTTGGAACCGCTCAGGTTTAATGCCCTCAGTAAGCGGCAATACATTGCCGTTGACTGAGTCCTGCTGCGTCTTTCCATCGTTGTTCTTTGCGGATGTATCCGTGTCGGAATTTTGTTTTTCCTTGTGTCCCTTGACGGAAACAGTATCATTTTCATTCTCCAAAGGGCTCAGATCGCCGATTTTTGAAAACTCTGAGTTATCATCCTCATTATTCCGCTGCTCTGACGTCCCTATTTCCGGCCTCCGTGCCGTTACTTCCCCTGCCGGTTCATCGGCAATATCAACTACGTCGGCAATGACTTCGGGCTCAACAATGCTTGCATCCAAGGCTGCTCTGACATCGTCTCCGGTGATAACCGGCGATTGAGCCTC
The DNA here is from genome assembly GCA_009776905.1 of Oscillospiraceae bacterium. Classification (GTDB taxonomy): domain Bacteria; phylum Bacillota; class Clostridia; order Oscillospirales; family Oscillospiraceae; genus WRMH01. Next base: position 8,399 of record WRMX01000071.1, on the reverse strand, counting down.
TGCTGCGGTCTTATCCGGCATGTCTTCCGGAATAGTATCCGCAATTTCGGCTGTCGGAGCTTGAGCATCAGCGGCGATATCCGGATCAATAATCGCATCGCTGTGGTCTTGCTGGCTTGTGTCCGTTTGAACATTGCTGTCAACGACATCGTCGGCTTCCATATCATACAGCTCCGCGTCGATTTCCAAAGGCGGCGCGGCTGCATCTATGATGCCGTCAACAATAATATCAGGGGTAGTAGCAGATTCCATATCTCCTTCGAGAACAAAAACGATCGTATTTTGATATCCCACCACTCCGGCAGCCAGCGCATCGTCATCGGCCATGTCAATTTCAGGTTTCTTTTTTGGCATGGGCGCGGACTTTGCATCGGCAGGGGCATCGTCGGTCTTCCAGGGCACCTTCATGTTGCGGTGCTCATTGGACGAACGCGAATCATCGAGGATTTTGCCAAACATGGAATCGGATTTGATGTTCGCTTGCGTTCGGTTTTGACCGCCTGTTCCGGAGTCTGCCCGGGGTATCATCGGGGACAGTGTCTCCATGGGTATCAGCATCGTTTCACCTCCTGTTTCAATTATCGTTAGTTTTCACATTTATATTAGTGCCTTAGCGTCATACAACACTAATAAATAACAAGACAATTTTCAGCCGCTAAGGCACTATCGCCGCGCGAAGCGCGGTGCGCCGGTGCGGAGGCTAAAATTCGTAGGCGGAATTCACTTCCGCCGTAGAACGAATTTAGCCGGAGCGCGCGGCGTCCGGGTTGTGGGGCGGAGCCTCACGTTAGTCATTCAACATAAAAACAAAGGAGCGATAAAAATCGCTCCAATACGCTAAATTCTTCGTTGTTAACTGTTCACGGCCATTGGTAGCGAATCTCGCCATCGCCGTAATAATTGGTCTCTCCAACTTTTTTGCCGTATTCATCATATTTATATTCGTCCCACCAAGCGATCGACCCATCGCCCTCATATCCGGTTTCTTTGATCAAATTGCCTTTGTCGTCATATTCATATTCGCTCCACCACAACCGCGAACCTTCGGCTGCATATTCTTTTTGCGTGACCATCCTTCCTTGAGCATCATACTCATATTCCTTTTCCCACGATATAGTTCCGTCAGCTTGGTGGGTCGTCTGCGCGATTAGGTTTCGGTTGTCATCATACACATATCCATCCCACCATGATATTGTTCCATCCGGCAGAAATCCCGTCACTTTGTGCGGGCTGCCATCGCTGTTGTATTCGCGCTCGCTCCAGAGATTGACGGTGCCGTCGGGGTCATATGCCACGGTCTTGATGATTTCCCCTCGCGAATCATATTCATTATGAAACGCCAGCTCGCCATCGGGATAGTAATACTTTTCCATCTTCAAGCGCCCATAATCGCCGAAGTTCGTTTCTTTAATAAGCGTCCCATCGCCACTATATTCGTTGATCGTGTGGCTGCCATCTTCGTTTGTTAACACCTCAGAATATGGCGAGCCCGCAGGAGATGGCGCCGTAAAATCCGGCGGATCTGTAAAATCCGGCGGGTCTGTAAAGTCAGGAGGGTCGGTAAAATCCGGCGGGTTGGCAAAATCAGGCACCTCACCAAAATCAGGCATCTCATCTTCATCCGGCTTCAGTTCGGCGATATCGTTCGGTTTTGAATTATCATTCTGCGTCGGATCATCGGTCGATAGCGATGCCTCCGCATCTGTCTCGCCTAAGGTTGTCGATGTATCTTCATCTGCAAGCGTTGCGGGCATTCGTGGCCGAATCCATAGAATTATGGCTGCAATAACAACAGCCACTGCAATAGCGGCAATAATGATTCTGCTGAGGCTTGCTTTTTTCGTTTCGTTTTCTTGCATATGATGATGACTCCAAAGTTAATTATACAGCAGTATCTCCGTTATCACAGCGGCATATTCCGGTTCCATGACTGCAAGTATTGCAGCGGCGTTGCGTTCGCTCATGTTATATAGTATTGCCGCGACATCGTCGGCGTTGTTCAACTCCAGCAAGATGCTCGCCGCGTCCTCGGGCGCCATCCGCGCATATGTCCTGCTGAGGGACAGCATGTCCTCTTGTTCCTGTTCGCTCATTTGCCGTTGATACAACGGCGTCAGCCGCTCCTCGCGGTCTTGCAACGACTCCTGTTGGCGGCTTAGTTCCGCGCTACGCCTGTCATTTTGCGACTCGCGCGATGCTATGGTCTTTTCACGCGCATCGAGCTGCGCCTCATATGCGATCAAGTCGCTCTCCCTCTCATTAAGCGTTTCCTGACGAGATCTGTAATCGGGATCTAGCTCCACAATGCTCTCGATCAACTTATCGCGAAGCCCGAGATAATTAAAGTACACTTCTTCAAAGACAAATCCGCCCACGAGCAAAACAAGAACAACGAGCAGAATGATTTTTATCAAGCGCCCTTTCTTTTTTTTGACCTTTTTGCTTTTTCTCGTAATAGCGGCTACGGCTTCAGCTTCGGTTTCCGACCCTGCTTCGCTTGGCTGCCTCGGCTGCCTTGGTGGCTTTGGCGCCTTGACTGGCTTGTACTCCTCTGCTTCCGTCTCTGCGATTTCGTCTGCGCCTTCTTCGACGGTCAAGTCCGTGAAGTCTTCGCTTATGTTGTCTGCCATGCAAGTCTCCTTATCTCAATTTGAGCATTATATGTCATCGACTCTCTTCCGCCGCCAATGTCATTAAACATTTCTAAAGCGTGCGTCCTCAATCCATCAGTTCCGAACACTATGAGTAAATATCCTCGCTTACTGCGTTGAACGATACTAAGTCGCCGATTTCCTTTTCTTCCTCCGATTGGACTTCCTTTTGATATTCAATGTATTGCTCCGTGCGAAGCTTGTTATATGTCTTAATCTCCCTCATCGTCCTGATCAGGCGCGTCTGATGCTCGGCGACGACTTGCTCCGCTCTTTCGATCCTTGCGCGGATTTCCTTCAGCGCATCGCGCAAAAAACGAAAATACGCATCGTGCTCGCTGAGCGCTGTCGCTACATTCAGGTTCTCGCGCAATGCCCTTTCCAACGAACGCTCGTTTTCGGCATACGCGTCCAGCAGCCTTTGCTCCTGCGCGCGCAGCTCCTGCAGCGCCAGTTGAGCTTTTTTAAGATCGGCCTTTTGCTGCTTTTCAATCGTCAGCTTATAATTTAGCACAGGTTGCAAGGAAAAAACAAATTTCTTCATACTAACCACCATGTAAAAGAACGATGCAATTTACGCCCGGTGACGCAAGAACGTGAACGGTAGCATAAAAGAACAGCGTTATTCGCTACTCCCCTACGATACTGTTCATCATATCCAGTATCTCGTCATATGTGTAGCTTTCTGCCGTGTCCTGTTTCAGGAAGCTTTGGATCGCAGGGTGGAGCTTCACCGCTCTGTCGATTTCCGCGTTCGCGCCTTGCTTATATGCCCCGATGTTGATCAGGTCTTCCGCTTCCTTATATACCGCGATCATGTTTTTGATCGTGCCGAAGGAATGCAGATGCTCTTGAGTGACGATGTCCGGCATGACGCGGCTCACGCTGCCCAAAATATCGATTGGNGGATAGTGGTTGCTGTTCGCAATGCTCCTCGANAACACAATATGCCCATCCAAAATGCCGCGNACGGTGTCCGAAATTGGCTCGTTCAGATCNTCGCCCTCGACAAGCACGGTATAGAGCCCCGTTATGGAACCCTTGTCCGACATCCCGGAGCGCTCCAGCAGCTTCGGCAGCAACGAATAGACCGATGGGGGGAATCCTCTTGACACGGGAGGTTCTCCGGCCGCCATGCCTATCTCCCGCTGCGCCATTGCAAAGCGCGTCAATGAATCCATCAACAACAGCACTTTGTACCCGCAATCCCTGAAATACTCGGCGATCGCCGTGCCTGTCAGGGCGCATTTCAAGCGCAGCAGCGCGGGCTGGTCGGACGTGGCGATCACTAAAACGGATTTTTTGAGCCCATCCTCGCCAAGGTCCTTTTCGATGAAGTCCTTGACCTCGCGGCCGCGCTCTCCGACAAGGACGATGACATTCACATCTGCGACCGCATATCTTGCAATCATTCCCAGAAGCGTGCTTTTCCCTACTCCGGAGCCGGAGAAAATGCCGAGCCTTTGCCCTCTGCCGACTGTCAGCATGCTGTCGATGGCCTTGATCCCGAGCGGCAGCACTTCGCGTATACGCTCCCTGGAGAGCGGGTTTGGCGGGGTATTTTCCGCAGGATACCACGCCTCGGGTTCCGGCACGGGCAGATCGTCAAAGGGATACCCCAACGCGTCCAGAACCCGCCCCGTGAGTTTCTTCCCAACGGGGACTCTGAGCGAGCGGCCTGTATATACGACATAGCTCCCCAGCCCGACCCCTTCCAGATTGCCGAAAGGCATCAGGAGCGTCTGTCCCTCGCGAAAACCTACGATCTCCGAGCGGACATATCTCACGCCATCGAGCGTGTACATATTGCATATGTCGCCGATTTTTGAAGCCGGACCGGTTGCTTCGACTGCCAGCCCGACTATTTTTGTCACCCTGCCCGCGCGCTCCAGCGAATCGGTCTTCTCCAGAGCCTTGTGATATTTTTCAAAATCTATGGAAACCATTAAAACACCCCGGTATCTGTTTCCTATCAGTACTTCAATAAGTCGTTTGCTGCTTGTCCACGCCCTTGCGCTTGGCAGACGTTTTTTGCACCGGGCATGGATCATGCACCGGGCATGGATCATGCACCGGGCATGGATCATGCACCGGGCGCAAATCATGCACCGGGCGCGAATCATGCACCGGGCGCGAATCATGCACCGGGCGCGAATCATGCACCGGGCGCGAATCATGCACCGGGCGCGAATTGTAATGCCCGTTTGCCGTCAGTCGTCCGCCCTGTTGAATGCGATCTTGATATATTTGAGCTGCGTGTCGATTCCTGCGCTCACAGTCTCCTCTTCCGTATCGATGATGCAGTCGCCCTCTTCAAGCGATGTATCCCTGAGGATGGACGCTGTGACGGTGACCCCTCTGTCCAGCTCGAAAACGGCTGATCCTGAAGAGAAATACCGCTCGTATTCCGTAGGGCTGACTCTGATGATGATCTTGCCCTCCGGCGCTATCTGCTTCAATGCGTTCCTAATGAGCGATTCATAAACATCGCCAAGGATATCCTCGGCGGGCTTTATGATTTTTTTGACAATGTCAAGCGTCAGGCTTATCACTTCATCCTCAAGTCTGCCGTACGTAAGCTCCCTTTCCGCATACAGCTCGTCAAGGACGCGTTTGAGCATCTCGTCGTCTTTGCAGCACTTAGTGTTATATTCTTCATTAGTGACGCGTCTGCCTTCCTCGGCGCCCTCTGTATAGCCCTCCTGCCAGGCGCATCGCCGGTCTTCCTCCGCTTGTTCCCTGGCCGCGAGCAACATCGCGGCGACCTCGTCGCGAGCGTCCTCTATCATTTTTTCCGCCGCTATTTTGGCTTTGTTGATCGTCTCTTGCGCGACAGTCATCGCATTGGCTACAGTATTCACCGGCGCTTCCGCCGCCGGGGCCGAAACGGTTGTATCCGCGACCTCGACCTGCACCGATCGCGCAAAAGACAGATTGACAAGATTCCTGTCGATTCTAAACAATCAAATCATCCCCTTCGCCGCGAGCGATGACGATTTCGCCTTCATCCTCAAGTTTGCGGATGACATTGACGATCCTCTGCTGGGCCTCTTCAACGTCACGCACGCGCACAGGCCCCATGACATCCATATCGTCCTTTATCATCTCTTGCAAACGCTTTGAAATGTTGTTGAATATCGACTTCGTGACATCGTCAGTCGCCATTTTGAGCGCGATAGCGAGGTCNGTATTGTTGATTTCTCTNAGCACGCGCTGNACCGTGACATTGTTGAGCTTTGCGATGTCTTCAAAGACGAACAGCCGTTTTCTGATCTCATCGGCGAGCTCGCTNTCGCTGACGTCCAAGCTCTCCAGGATGTTTTTCTCCGACGATCTGTCGAGCGCGTTGATTATTTCCACGATCGTGTCGATGCCGCCGACCACGATGTTGTCCGTATATCCCATTGACGTGACCTTGCGTTCGAGTATGCGTTCGGCTTCCTTGACGTACTCCGCGGACGAGCTGCCCATCTTCGATATCCTGCTGATGATTTCCGTCTGTCTGTCCGATGGCAGCGATGCTATTATCTGCGCCGACTGCCTCGGTTCGATATATGACAGCACAAGAGCGATGATCTGCGGGTGCTCGTTGTGTATGACGTTGAGTATCTGGTTTGAATCGACGCGCCTGATGAAGTCGAATGGGCGGACCTGCAGCGAGGAGGACAGTTTCCGGATCATTTCTTCGGCTCTTTCCGGCCCTATCGCTTTTTCCAGCACTTCGCGGGCAAAGTCTATGCCGCCCTCCGTGATGAACTTCTGGGCAAGGCACATTTCATAGAACTCGTCTATGATTTGCTCCCTTGTGTCCGGCTCGACACGCCTCGTCGTCGTGATGCTGAGGGTCATGTCGCTAATCTCTTCTTCTGACAGATGCTGGTATAGCGCTGCCGAATACTCCCTCCCGAGGCTGATCAGGAGTATCGCTGCTTTTTCCTTGGATGTTAACGTATATGTTGACATACAACTCCACCTTTGTGTCTATGGATTATGCTATATGTTGATATGCTGCTTCACGTCGCTTACATTTCGTCTGTCAGCCAGTTGCGCAGGAGCTGGGCGACCGCAGCAGGGTCTTTGTCAATAAACCGCTCGATTTGCTCAAGCGCCGTCGATTTCGTTTGAAGCTCGATGTCGTCATATGGATCGACTTCGGGTATTTCGTCGTCAACCAGATAGTCTATGGCGCCCTCCGCAAGCAGAGGCTCTTCCTCCGGCTCCGGCCCTTTGATCGTCCTGACGATCGATTTGACCATTGATATGAGCGCAAGCCCGAGCAGCAATATGACGGCCCACATGAGCACCATTTGCAGCACTTCTCTGCGCCGCGCGAGCGCTGCCGCTGCCTGTTGCTCCTCCAGGATTTTTGCATAATCGATGCCGTCGTCCTTGAAGGGCAATCGCTCGACCGCAATGTAGTCCTCCGAGACGCCAAGCCCTCTCGAGACAAGGTTTGAAACTTCCGCAGAGTAGTCTTCAAATACCGCGTCGCTATTGAGCAGCACGGAGACGCTCATTTTTTCTATCTTCCCTTGTTCATGTTCGATGATTCTTCTGGTTTCGTCGATCTCGTAATTCTTTTCAATGAGCGATTTTCGATATTCGTCCCCGTCTTGCAGCGTCACATATGGGTATTCCACCGTCCCCATCGCGTTTGAGTCTGTCCCGGGAATGCCTTCGGCTGCTGCGCGGTTGCGCTGGTTTTCGTATAATTCGGACGAGCTGCGGACGATACCGTCGTATTCTCCGGCAACCGGTGGAAAGAACTCGACCTCTTCCGTGACTATTTTGTCATAGTTGAGCGTGACGGAAACAGTTACCTGGCAATTGTTAGCTCCGAAAATCGGCATGAGTATTTGATCGCCCTGCATTTCGAACTGCTGTTGCAGCAGGTTTCGTGTTGCTATGCGCGAGCTGAGTATTGTGTCAATATCTTCGATTTCGATACCGATTTTATATGGGTTCATGTTGCTGTCGGTTATCGTTATGTTTTCATATTTCAGGCCCGGTACGTTGTTTTTCATTAAGTCGGCGATTACTTGCGCTTCCAATGATGACAGAGCTGCGCTGCCGCGGACAGTAAGCACTGCTGTGGCTGTTGCTTCCCTGACTCCGGATGATATGACGAATGGCGAATATTCGCCGAGGTTCACGATGACTGTCGCGCTTTGTATTTTGTCGAATTTGAGTATTTGCGCGCGGATTTCCGCTTCTCGTTGCGCTTCAAAGATTTTCTTCTGATAGCTTTCAGTTACTCCGAATCCTGATGCTCCGCTGAGTATTGACAGGTCGAACTCCTCGGATTCGAGGGCGCCTTCTGCTGCGAGTCTTGCCCTTATGACGTCGCGTCTGCCTTCCGGAACGTAGACGACGACGCCTTCTACTTTTGCTTGTTCTCCCATGTCGAGGACTGCTTGGTAGACCGTTCCTGCTTCTGCTTCGTTCTGCGCCGTGTGCATCGGTTCATATTTCGTGCGGCCGAGCAGGCTGACTGCTACTATTGCGAGAACAATGATCACGGCTGCGAGCACTGCGAGCCGGATTTTGTCTTTTCTCGACATTTTAGCAAAAAATTCTCTTAGTTGTTTTGATCTGTTATCTAGAAATGTTCTCATATATGCCTCTTTCCGGAACAGTTTTCTTCATATGGTTGGTTATAATAGATACTAGCACCTTTTCATCATTATTGCAACAAATTGTTGAAATAAAACTTATTTTCTACATTTGCTCAGACGAAACAAACGCCCG
>WRMX01000070.1 GCA_009776905.1 Oscillospiraceae bacterium | reverse complement strand
GCGCGGTGCGCAGCGTAGCTGCGTGAGGGACAAGCGAGTAGAGCGAATTCATTTCGCTCGTAAGCGAGCTGTCCCGATGGGTTGTGGGCGCAGCCCACGTTGGTTTGCTTTTATGAATATATTATCTGGTGTGAATTTACCTGCGATTCTTCGAGAAAGATTTGCTTTTGGCAGAATCTTTTGTGCGGCGTTGTCTGTTGTTGCTGTGCTTCTGTGTGCAAGTTGCGCGGGGAGAGTTACTGATCCTTTAGATATGCAATTGTCGCAGGGTTCTGATACGGTTAGTGAGGGGTCGCCGGATGGGGCGCAGAATTCCGGCATTCCCGTGCCCGAGACGGAGGTTGCCTCGCGGCCAGTGGAGGATTCCAAAGAAAATGGCGAGGGGCGGACCGATGGGTCGCCGGATGAGTCGCCGGATGGGTCGTCGGATGGGGCGCAAGGTGGGGCGCAAGGTGGTGCGCAGCCGCTTGATGATGCGGGACCGGGAACGGAATCTACGATGCAGTCATCGGATAGTTCCGGCACGAATGATGCAGGAGCGTCGCAGAATGGGATTCCGGGAGCATCGCAGAATGGGCAGCAAGATACTGCACAGAATGGTGTACAGCCACCAGATGCTTCAAATTCCGAGACGGAGGCTGTCGTTGTGACTCCGCCCTCTTTGTTGCCGGAGTCTGCGACCTACGAGGCGCAGAATGGAGCGCAAGATGGGGCTTCGGGCGGGGATACCGGTGTGGCACACGCGCAAGAGTCTCCCAACCCGGGAACGATGGCATCACCGACTCCGCCGACATCACCGACGCCTCCGTCAATATTGGAGCCAGAGCAGCCGATTGCCGAAGACGACCCGATAGTGCTGACCATCAAAGGCAATGGCGTGAGGTCCGAAACACATTGGACGCTTGCGGATTTGATGTCGCTCCCGGAGGGATATCGTGAGATTGTATATTCAACCACAAACAATTGGCCCAGCTTTGGTCATACAGTCGGGCATGGGATATCATTGCCGTACTTACTGCGACAGGCGGGGATAACCGACGCCGCCGCAAGCATCAAATTTACTGCTACTGATGGGTATTATTTCTCTGTTACATATAATCAAGTTTTCGGAACGCAATATGCATATGCCGTGCATGAACCCGGCGGCAGCAGCGGACGGTCGGCTGTCGTGCCTATGGTTTCGTGGGAGTGGGGAGATGTCGGCAGGGTAAGGCAGGAAAACCTGCGGGTATTTTTCGGCCAAAACGGACCGAACGAGGTCAATTCAGCGGCGTTTGTATCGAATTTGAGCGTCATTGAGGTTTCGACTGCTGCTTTGGGGACTTGGGCGCCGCTGGGCGCGACGGTGCCTGACGGCAGCATTGTAGCTGCAGGGACAGAGGTGGGCTTCTTGCATGACAATATGGACAGCGTCCGCATATATTACACTCTTGATGGTAGTGTCCCTACTTATGACAGCGCTGTGTATAACCCTTCCGCAAGCCACTTTCAGCCGCAGCTAACAGTGCCATTTGTTCTGACCGAAAATGTGACTATCAGAGCGTTTGCCGCCGGCCTGGGGAGAGATGCTAGCGCTGTTGTGTCATTCAGTTATATTATTGAATAGGCCATTGAGAGCGCGGTGTGAAAGAGGAGAACTGTGAGAATGCGCGATAAAATGCGAAGTCTTGTTGCAATTGTGGAGTTGATCGCGCTGGTCCTCATGCTCGGAGGATGTGGCAGGACACCGGGCATCGGCGAAGCGGCGCCGAATGGCAATCAGGGCGGTTTTGAAGACGATGCGGCTTTCTCCAACGATGGTGGCACGGCGGGCGTGGATGATTCTGCGGGTGGCGATGGAACAGCGAACGTGGACGGCTCCGCAGGCGATGGCACGGTGAGCGGTGATGGCTCCGCAGGTGATGGCACGGCAGATAACGCTGAGGCGCCCTCTTCCGAGAAGGTTTCTTTCCTGTTTTTCAGCGACACGCAACCGGACCCGGAAACGGGAGATTTCAACGGGTTTGGCGAGCTGCTGGAACTAGCGCTTGCGTCTGTCCCCATTCCAGATGCAGTTATATTCGGAGGCGATACTGTCAATGACGGCGGCGATGTAGAGGAATGGCAAAGATTTTGGCAAGCGGCAGGGGGACGATTAGACGGCCTTGCCACTGCCGCAGTCGCGGGAAACCACGATAACTACCCATTATTGGCAGAGCAGTTTGATTATCCTAGCCAGGCTCCGGGAAGGCAGGATAATGGTTTCTTCTATACATTAAGCCTGGGGCCGATATTCTTCATTATGCTCGATAGCAACGCGATGGGTGCTGCCAATGCTGACGATATCGAATGGTTGCGCGGCGTTTTGGAAAGCAATGCGGCGCGGGAATCGGATTGGATTGTCGCTGTGATGCACCATCCTATGTGGCCTGTTGCCGACAATCCGAAAGATGCGCAGCGCGCGGAGGCTATGCGCGAGCATTTTCTGCCGTTATTGGAAAACGCGGGGGTTTCGCTTATCCTGTGCGGGCATCAACATACCTATGCGCGGTCAATGCCGATGGCTGGTGATAATAATTTAGGAGCCGAAGGCGGCAATGGTAATGGGGGAGTTAGCAGCGCAACCTCCGCGAACGGGGAGGGAAGCGGCGAAGCCAATGGAGGCGATGCAACCTCCGCGAACGGGGAGGGAAGCGGCGCGGGGAGCGATGCATCCGCCGCGAATGTTGGGGGAAGCGATGCGGCCAGTGTCGGAATTGTCCAGATCATGGCCGCGTCCGGAGACAAGGCGACATATTCTATGGCGGGATATGACTATGTCGACGTCGGTTTCCCGGCGTCAAACTTTGTTGTTTTGACTGCAAGCCGTGACTCGCTTGCGGTTATTGCATACGACGCAGCGAATAATGAGATTGATCGCTTTGTTCTGGGAGATTCGCATGAAGCGGGGCAAGGCGGAGCGGTGCAGAACGGAAACGCGGGGCAAGGCGGGGACGGCCACAGCAGTAGCGCGGGGCAAGGCGCTACGGAGCAAGGCGGCGCAACGCAAGAGGGCGCCGGGCAAAGCGGCGCGGGTAGCGGTTACGGAACTGAAACAGGCGATGAATGGCGCATAAGGATTGTCGATACCAAAGGAACGGAACTATTCAGCTTCACCGAAGAGGAGCTTTCTACTGCATATCCAAAGCAGGTTGATTCATTTGCCCATACATATTCGACGATAAACAACTGGCCGTCGGTGCGATTTATGGTCGCGGATGGATATGATATAATTGGCATATTGAGAGTATCAGGTCTTTTGGAGAAAGCGCAGACCGTGACTTTTCGCGGAATAGACGGTTATGAGACGAGCTTGACTCGGGAGCAACTCTTATGCGCGCGATATTATTTCCCGTTTGCCGGGGAGAGCGGAGATGGGGCAGAGCCTGTCATGCCTGTTGTCGCATATAGATGGAGAGCGGGTTCCACAGACCTGAAGGATTTGCGCGAAGACAGGCCGATGCTGGTCTTTGGACAGAGCGACCCATCTGAGCATACGAATCCGGCGTTTGTCGAAGGGCTGTCCGAGATCGTTATCAACGAGGAGCCTTGCGACGTTTGGGAAGCCGCGAGCACGTTCCCGTCGCCGGGGCTCATCGCTGCAGGCGAGTCTGTTAAGCTGCAGCACAAATATTTCGGTCTTGTTAAAATTTATTACACTATTGATGGCAGCGATCCGACAACGGCGTCGGCCTTATATAATCCCAGCACATACCAGCCGGAGCTAAATGTGCCGATCGTGGTGACGGAATCGATGAAAATCAGGGCGATCGTCGTCGGTTATGGAAAATGTGACAGTGAGGTTGCTGAGTTTGAGTTTAAAGTTTTGGAGTAAGAATACGGATGCGTGGATTGCGGCGCCTATGCCTCGCATTGAGGCGGAACAGGGTAATAAACGCACGGAATCGCAGTGTGTGAGCATAAACAATATCACAGCGTTCAAAAGAACCGTATCGGTGTTCATAAGAACCGTTGCCGCACTCGCTTTATTTTGCGCTTTCCTTGTTGCGGGCTGCGGGCAGGCCGGGAGCAATACTGACTCAACGGAGCGGCAGGGAGCGCAAACCGCGCAAGAACAGAATAACGCGCAGCAGCAACATGATACGCAGGAGCAGGATAATGCGCAGGAGCGGCAAAGCACCGAAGCATCGAAAGGGGCGGAGCCGCTGAACAGCGGCGATGCCGAATATGAGGCACAGACAATACTGGTCGAAGGATTGCATGAGCTTGAGGGCGGAATCGCGGAAGTCAAAATATCGGAACTGCGCGCGCTGGAGCAGGTGGATATTCAAGCCAGCTATATGCGCACCACGGGCATGTATGAGGAGTTTCTCATGTCGGGGCCGCGCGTGCGTGATGTCGTCGCATTTGCGGGGGGAAACATCGACGACTATGAGGGCTTCGCCATAATAGGGCGCGACAACTATTACTGCCTGTTTTCAAAGGAGCTGCTCGATGACACGCCGGATCTGCTTTTGGCTGTCGTTATCGATGGGGAAGCAAAGCTGGATGCGGATAATGCGCCGGCTCGCGCTGCCGTTCCGGGGCAGTTCGGCCCATATTGGGTCAAACAGGTCGCGAAAATCGTTTTATACGAGGAGATTCCGAAGAAGGATATCAAGAACGTGTGGGTTTTTAACGCGCTGACAGCTGGAATTGAGCCTTATGAGTATGAGTATTACGGGTCGAAAGACCAGGCGATCGATTTGGAGCAATTGTTCTCGCGACTGGATTATGTAGACAGCAAAGCTTTCTTTACGATGAAATCGACGGACGGTTTCAAGAAGGATGAAGCAATGAACATGGTGAAGTCGCGGTATTATATTAAAATCGATGGCGAGGACGCGCCAACGAATGTCGCGCCATATATCATGCTCGGCATGAACGTGCAAAGGATTGCTTGGATTTCCACAAACGCCGACGCGGCCGTGTTCCCATATATGCTTGCGGAGTATATGGACGCTGTGGAGGCGGGCGGGCTGAAAGGCATTCCGCTGGACGAGGTTTTATATGAAGCCGGTATGGAAACTGTCAGGGCTGCGGAGTTTGACTTGCTCGGGACGGCGGGGGAGCGGGTCCGGGTGGCGGGCGACGTGCTCTTCGATGCTGTTTTAGTTCCGCTGGACAACGGCGGGGCCAGCGTTATTTGGGCGGTGGACCATGGCGTTCCGGACATTGGCGAGCTTTTGAGGATAAGGCGGGCGGAGCCCACGCTAGAAGGGTGAGATTATGCGAAAAATAGCGTCCATGGTTATAGCTATATTCGCAGTTTTCGCGCTCGCTGCTTGCGGCGGTCGGAGAACGGAGCTAACTGATGCTGAGGCTGCCGCAATAGCTGAAATTTGCGATATGGACGCTGCCGCATTCAAAGACATCAGCGGCGATGTCATAACAAAAGCGCGCGCAAAAAAATTTCCCGCGCTCGACAAGGTATACAAAAATGGAGACTTATATGCATTTATAATGAAGCCGATAGCGTACAACGGCCCGGTCACGCTCGCGCTGGTCATCGACGGAATGCTGGGAGAAAGCGTCGGAATGCGTATCGTGAATCATGTCGAAACGCCACATTATGTGCGCGATATGGACAAGTCCTGGTTTACGGACAGATTTGCGGGGAAAACCGTCGACGACTATTTGAGGCTTGTGCGGCTGGAAGCGCGGGAGGAATGGGATATCGTCGCCATCACGGGAGCGACAGTATCGACTGAGGGGATTATCAATGGCGTCAATGCGGCATTTGGCGCGTATCGTGAGTATGTCTTGGGGCAGGATGCGGATGAGGTTCCATATATGGTACGCTTTGAAGCGGCGGTTGGCGACGGCCCTGTTGAGACGGGAAGCATTGCCATCCGTGCATTCGGCGTCGTTATTGCGGAGGTCGGCATTGATGATATCCGTGAGATGCCATCCGTCAAGCGGACGATGAGCATACATTCGTCCGATGGCGTGACGCAGCACAATTTCAGGGGAACGCTGCTGTCAAACGTCCTTAATTTCGCAGACTCTGCGATTTTGGAGTCATATGACCGCGTTTGGGCGGTCGGCGTCGATGACTATACGTCAGGGATCAACATGGACGAGGTGCGGAGGGAGAACGGCGTTTTTGTTATGTATGAGGACAATGATATGCCGTTAATGATGAAAAACGGCAAGCCCGGCGCGATGCGCATCGTTGTGATCGATGATGTTTTCGGCCAGAGGTTTACGAATTATCTTTTGGAGGTTGTATTGGAATGAAGCGTATCGCTGCCGTAAGGGCAGTTTTGTCAACGTTATTGATCATAATTGTTTTGTTTCTGGCTTTTACGGGCGCGCTTCTCTACTTTGGCAAGACAGGCCTCGTTTGGGGCATTTCGCGGTATACGCTGCGCGGGATTCACTTCGCGGCGGCTATTCTGATGTGCCTTATTGTCGTGATTCACTTTGTTGTGAATAGAAAGATATACGTTGCGGGGATTCGCGCCTTGACGAAGAGAGATGGGAAAAGCTAGCTTTCCTGTGGATTGTTTGTCCTGCGGCATCGGCATCCTGACCCGGAGGTCACAGTGGCGAAAGATGAGGAAGTTGAGGAAATTGAGGAAGCAACCGGCGGCGTGGTGACAAGCAAAAATAGGAAAGGACTGCATTCACATGAAAAAGCCAAATATCGTCATTTATGCTGTCCTTTTTATGTTGTTGGCGGCCACGGCTCTGTTGGCATATTTGAATCGTGGCGATGCCGAGCTGCGAAAAGCTCTGGAGGAAAACAGCGAGTTTGAGGTGCGGGTCGGAGGTGAGCTTGTTGCAACAATAGGGTTGCAGATGCTGGTTGATTCAGACCCGCAAGAGTTTGTCGCGGCTTATGCGACCAGCTCCACAAGCCCGCGCGACGCGAGATTCAAAGGGGTAGAACTGAGGCTGGTGCTTGATGCGCTGGATGTAGATGTTGACAAGGCAGAGCGTATTGGCGTTACGGGTCTGGATTCGTACTATTCGCCTCTTTCAAAAGAAGAGGTCGAGAGCGTCGATAATGTATACATTTGCTATGAAATGGATGGCGACGTTTTGAAGCCGCAGGGCGAGGGGGGAATCGGCCCTTTTTTGCTTGTGATCAGGAGCGAGTCTTATGCTCAGCGGTGGTGCAAATACGTTACGACCATCGATGTCATAATGCCGCGTTTAATTGATTGATTTTTTTGTTATAATGTGTATAATATGTGTAATAAGTAGATTATAACTGTGAATTACATAACATTGCATGGATTGCATAACATATGTGCGTCGAAGGAGGATTACCATGTTTGATTTAAAACACCCGCCGATATTGGTCGTGCCAATCGCTAATCAACACACCGCGTCTTTTCCCGAAAAGGCGGGCTACCGCCAACATGAGCTGTTGGACGGCAAAACATTGTTGAGTTTTGGCGATGGTTGGACATTTCCAGTGCCTGTGAGGAAAAAAGCGATGCTCTCCGAACCGCCGATGCTGCTTGTCAAAAACACGGGAGGGGTCACTTCCGAGAGCAGCAGGGCGAGGAGCGGATATGCGCACCAGTTTGTCGATGAGAATGGGAGCGACCCGGAGTGCGTCTACAGGTGCAGCATTTTTACGGACATACCGGATGAATGGATGTTCATTTCGGATACAGTAAATGCGATATGGCTTCAGTTCACCTCGCAAAACCAGTATTTGGGGGACGATGCCGCTGATATGATCGCATATCAATATGGCAAGCTGATCATAATGAATCTCTCTATCGTCACTGACATCGCGCCGAGCATGGACAGAAAGGCCGATATCCCCGAGATGCACGATATTCAATATCGTGTCTGCGACAGGCAGGTTTTCAACACAAGCTGGAACATAACCGACCGCGACACCGGGAGTTTCCTGGCGGAATCGTTGACGGCCCAGACGCTCGAAAGATATAGGAGCGCCGTGGACATCGCATTGGCGCGCGCAGGCTACAGGGGTTGACGGCTGCATGATGCGCAGATGCGGTTTTGACGTGGCGGCCAACGCCCGACGTGCGGGAGCAGCATTGTTGATAACGCTGCTGTTGTTGGGGGCGGGCGGATGTGAAGACAAAAATGCTGCAAAGCCTGTCAGCGAGACGCGGTTGTTGCTGGACACGTTTTGCAGCATTACTATATATGCTCCGCAGGACGAGGAACTGCTCTCCGACGCATTCGGTTTATGCGAAGAATTGGAGGCATTGTTCAGCATTTCCGCGGAGGGGAGCGATGTTTGGAATATCAACCATGCGCATGGCGAGCCGGTTGCCGTATCCCCGCAGACGGCGGAGCTGATTCGCGCGGGCGTGGAATATGGCGAGATGTCGGGCGGGATGTTCGACATATCAATCGGGCGGCTCAGCACTTTGTGGGATTTCACCGGGATGTCTGGGGTGCCCGCCGAAGCGGATATCGCTGCTGCGCGCGAGACCGTCGATTATAGGAAAATCAACATTGCGGGAAACGTCGTGCAGATGGGGAATGCTGATGCGTGGATCGATCTCGGAGGAATCGCAAAGGGCTATATTGCGGATTGCATTGCGGAAATGCTGAGAGGGCGCGGAGCTACCAGCGCGATCATCGATCTTGGAGGGAACATTGTCACAATAGGGAAGAAAGCGGATGGCAGCTTATGGAAGATTGGCGTGACGGATCCATTTGGAGAGCGCACGGATTTAATCGGGATTATTGAAACCGGCGAAGCCTCCGTCGTCAGCGCCGGAACGTATGAACGCCGATTTGTCGTTGACGGGACAGCATACCACCATATCCTCGACCCCGGGACGGGCATGCCTGTCCGCAGCGGCGTCGCGGGCGTGACGATTGTTTCGGAGAGCTCGATGGATGGGGATGCTTTGTCAACGACGCTGCTTCTGCTCGGCAGCGGCGACGCTGCGGCGGTGGTGGAGCGGGCTGCGGGCATCGAAGGCGCAGTGCTTGTCACGGATGGCGGGGAAATCCATCGATTTGGCGATTTGGTTTTTACGGCGATCGGCGGCTGAGCCGATTGAGAGAGTATCGATGAAGTATATGGAGGTTTGTTTATGAACATGCTCATTATCGGCAACCCTATTTTTACGCTTAGCGAAAGCGAGTTGGCGCAGATTAAGACAATCGTGCCGGGTGTTGAAATCAGCTACCCGGCCGCGGCCGACGTGACCGACGACCATTTGCGCAATGCGGATGTCATTTTCGGATGGCCGGATCCGTCCCGGCTGTCTATTGCGCGAAACTTAAAATGGCTCCACACGCCGTCCGCCGGCATCGATGCTTATGCGAATCGCAGCATTTACGCGAACGAAGGCGTAATCGTTACACGTTCGAAGGATGTATTCAACATTCAAATTGCGGAACATATTATTATGCTGTTTCTAGCGCTTAGCAGGGGTTTGATCGCTTGCGTCAAGTCCACTTTTGACGGCAAATGGGCGAGGGTCGGAGGCCAGTTGGAGCTATCGGGGGCCACGGTGCTGGTAGTCGGCGCGGGGGCCATTGGCAGCGAGCTGGCCGGCCAGTTGAAGGGGTTTGGATGCAAGGTAATTGGCATAAGGCGCACGGCTTCTGAGCTCCCGCCTTATTGCGATGAATCATATGGAGTTGATATGCTCGATGCAGTCTTGCCCCGCGCGGACTATGTGGCATTGTGCCTGCCGAGGACGCCTGAAACAAAGGGGATGTTCGATTATCGGCGGTTTTCTCTTATGAAGCGTACGGCGATCATCACGAACATCGGGCGCGGCGACGCTATCGTGTCTGACGACATCGACCGCGCGTTGCGGGAATCGCTGATATTCGGGGCCGGGCTTGATGTGACGGAGCCTGAGCCGTTGCCGGAAGACCATCCGTTGTGGTCTGCGCCAAACACGATTATTACATCGCACACTTCCGGCACAAGCGCGAATGCCGATATGCGCCGGTTTGCTGTGTTTACGGATCTGCTGGGGCGGTTTGCTGCCGGGCAGCCTATGCATAGTTTGGTAGATTTTGACAAGGGGTATTAGCGCCTCGTTCCCGAGTGTCCGGGTTGTGGGGGTGGAACCCCCATGGTAGTCAATTTCTTTATGAACGCGCGGAGGGCAGGGTTGTTGTTGTTCTTTTTCCAGATGCAAACCATGTCGAAAGGTTTTTCAACCTTTGTAGGGAAATACTTTAACCTGCCCGGCCTGCTGTCCGTGATGCTTTTGTCGAGAAACGCGACGCCGCCCGTCAGCTCGAGATAATCCAGCAGCGCATCGACGGTATCCGCATATCGAATTTCCGGATAGAAGCCGAGCTGCCCGCATTCCTCGAGAATGTCGTCGCAAAGGGCCGTGGCTTCGGATCTGCTGTGAAGCACGAATGTCTCCCCCTCCAAGTCCTCGATGTTTATATCGTCATTGGCGGCGAGCTTGTGTTTGGACGACATGATTATGTATCGGCGCCTGTGTTCGACGACAGCGCACATGATGTCCTTGATTTTGCCGATTTGGGTAGAAAACGTGAACGCAAGGTCTATCGAACCGTCGATGACTTTGTTGTGGAGAGTGCCGAAGCCGTAGCGCTCGATGAATATTTCAACGTTTTTGGCGTTTTGCGAATAGTCGCGGATGATTTTCGCCGCAGTACCGTCCAGGTTGACCGCCTCTATACAGCCGATATACAGAGTTTCATTCTTTTCGTATTTCAGGCGTTTTACTTTTTCCGTGATCGCGTCTATTTCAGGCATGAGTTTTTTGAATTCGTGATACAGCAACTTGCCTGCGGGCGTAAGTTGGAGGTCCCTGGGGTTTCGTTCGAACAGCGCCAGACCGAGCTCGTCCTCCAGGAGGGCGATTTGCTTGCTGAGCGACGGTTGCGTGATGTACAGCACATTGGCTGCTTTCGTGAAGTTCAGGTATTCTGCTGCTGCGAGGAAGTATTCTATTCTTGTGAAGTTCAATGCGCTCACATCCTTTTTTTAACGTGGGCTGCGCCTACAACCCGAATACATATTTATGTGTATAAATACATATATCACACACATATTGTACCACACTTTCGCCGTAAATACAACTACCGGCTGCGCAAATACAACCACTGGAGGAGATTTGTTTTGAAGGAGAGGGCTTTTATCGCGCCGGGGCGAGTGGAAATTGGCGGCAACCATACTGACCACCAGCGCGGCCGGGTGATTGCTGCTGCCGTCGATTTGAATATAAGATGCACCGCTGCGGCCAACGGCACTGACATAATTAGGATCTGTTCCGCAGGATTTGATGATGCTGGTGTTGATTTGGCTGACCTTAATCCGCATGAGAGCGAGAAAGGCTCGCCCGCCGCGCTTGTTCGCGGGATCGGAGCATGGTTTCGTGACAATGGGCATGACGTTGGTGGATTCGACTGCAAGGTATCGTCGGACCTTCCTGCCGGCATTGGGCTGTCGAGCTCTGCAGCGTTTGAAGTCCTTATTGGCAATGTCTTCAGAGAGCTGTTCGATGCCGATGTTTCTGACCTCGGCATCGCGCTTGCGGGACAATATGCTGAAAATGTGTATTTCGGAAAACCCAGCGGCTTAATGGATCAGGCAGTATCCGCCTTTGGCGGTTTGATGATGATCGATTTTCAAAACCCTGCAATGCCGGCTATTGACAGAATTGACGCCGGTTTTGATGATTATGCGATTTGTATCGTCAACGTCGGGAGCAGCCACGACGACTTGACCGACGATTATGCCGCAATACCGATGGAGATGCGGGCCGTTGCTGCGGCGTTTGGTGAAAAGGACTTGCGTTCTGTGAATCAGGACGAGTTTTTTGCTTCTATCGGCAGGCTGAGAGGAATCGGAGATCGCGCAGTGCTGCGCGCCATTCATTTTTTTACTGAGAACGAGAGGGTCGTGCAACAAGCTGTAGCTTTGGGAAACGGCGATGTCGCGACTTTTTTGCGTCTTGTGGCAGAATCCGGGCGTTCGTCGCTGGCGTTGCTGCAAAATGTGTATTGCAATGATAGGCCGCAGGACCAGGGGTTGACGTTGGCATTGGCTTTGTGCGAACGGCTTCTGCAGGGGAATGGAGCGTTTCGCGTGCATGGGGGCGGGTTTGCAGGCTCTGTTTTGGCGTTCGTGCCAATTGCGCGGATGGAGAGTTTCGAGGCGGGGATGTCGGATGTTTTCGGGAGTGGGTGTTGCAGGTTTGTGTCTGTTTGCGCCGAGGGCGGGCGTGAACAGCAACGGCGTGATGAAAGGATGGTCGATTATGGGCAGAAATAAGTGGACATTCGGCATTGGGACTATCGGGCGCGATATGGTGTATTCACTGGTCAGCATGTATCTGATGTTTTATATGACCGACATCATTAAAGTGCCGACAGGAGTCTTTGCGGCAATCACCATTTTTGTTGTGGCCGCGCGCGTCTTCGACGCATTGAACGATCCGTTCATGGGATTGGTCGTCGACAACACGAAGACCAGGTTTGGCAAGTTTAAACCGTGGATAGCCTTTGGATCGTTGACGACCGGGATACTCACTATTCTCATGTTCGCGGGGTTCAATCTTTCATGGACGGCTTATTCCATAGTATTCTGCGTTCTGTATTTATTATGGGGCATGGCATATACGACGAACGATATTGCATATTGGTCCATGCTGCCGGCATTGTCCGTCGACCAGAAGGAACGGGAAAAGATAGGATCGATCGCCAGAATATTTGCAAATGTGGGGCTGTTTTTTGTCGTCGCATCCATCATTCCGCTCACGACCGCGTTCGGGGATCGCTTTGGGGGGCCGGCAAGAGGCTATTTTGTATTCACGCTCATCGTTGTTGCGGTGATGTGGGCGGGGCAGCTCGTAACGCTGCTTGGCGTCAAGGATCCGCGCATTACAGGCGCGCAGAAGAGCACGCCCATCAAGGAGCTACTATCGGTCATCATCAAAAACGATCAGCTATCATTCACCGCGATTTCCATGACGCTCTTTATGATTGGCTACATGACCACCACTTCGTTTGGCCTATACTTCTTTAAATATGCTTACGGCGATGAAAACATGTATCCGATATTCGCGGTGATCCTCGGCGTGTCGCAGATTGCGGCGCTGGCGGTATTCCCGCTGTTCTCGAAGCGGTGGAACAGGAAGTTTCTTTACACGCTCGCAGTCGCGCTTGTGTTTGTGGGATATGTCGTATTCTTTTTCGCGCCTACGAATACGATGCTGTTCATCGGCATTGCAGGCACATTGCTGTTTATCGGGCAGGCGTTCATACAGCTTCTCATGCTTATGTTCCTGGCGGATTCTGTGGATTATGGCCATTTAAAGCTCGGCAAGCGGAATGACAGCATTAGCTTTTCGCTGCAGCCGTTCATTAACAAGCTATCAGGAGCGGTCGGCAATGGGGTGGTCGGACTTGTTATCATTATCTCGGGGATCAAAGACGCGGAGACGGCGGCCGACGTCAGCGAGGGCGGGCTGATTATGATGAAAACCGCCATGCTCGTATTTCCTTTGGTGTGCATCGTCATCAGTTTCATAATATATCGCAGGAAGTATATTATTGACGAGAAAAAGCACGCGGAGATCCTGCACGAACTTCAGGAACGGGGGGAGCTGAGCTTATGATCCGATATAGCATTAAGTCGAAGCTGCGCGATGTCTACGATAGCCCGATCGGGCGTGACATCATAGATAAGTTGATGTTGCAAATGAATTTGAGTCAGAAGTATATCAAGAACCCCATTACTATGGGGATGTCGCTCGCGTCGTTGAAGAAGCTCGTCGGAGGCAAGATGGATGCAGGGTTTCTTGATGCCGTGATAGATTTGCTGAATAGCGAGCCGTCCGTGCGTATGGGCGCGGGAGGCGCGGGAGGATCAGGCGCCGGAGGCGCGGGCGTTTCAGGTGCGGGAGGCGCGGGAGGATCAGGCGCCGGTTCGAGTTTGGACGCGGGAGGCGCGGGCGCCGGTTCGAGTTTGGGCGCGGGCGCGGGTGGTGCGGAACGACAGTGGTGGAAGGAAAGCGTTTTCTACCAAATTTATCCCCGCAGCTTCAACGATACGAACGGAGACGGCATCGGAGATATCCCCGGAATCACTGAAAAGCTGGACTATTTGCATGAGCTTGGCATCGATGCGCTGTGGCTGTGCCCGATTTACGATTCTCCGCAGGATGACAACGGATATGACATAAGGGATTATCGGGCTATTGACCCGAGTCTTGGGACTATGGAGGATTTTGATTTCCTCCTCTCCGAGGTGCATAGGCGGGGCATGCGATTGATAATGGACCTTGTCGTCAACCACACGTCGGACGAGCACAATTGGTTTCGCATGGCAGCGAATGATCCGGGGTCGAAATACCGCGATTATTACATAATAAGGCGCGGGAATGGCGATGATCCGCCGAATAATTGGAATTCATTTTTCAGCGGCTCTGCATGGAAGCGTCTGCCGGAATCGGACGAATGGGCGCTTTGCTTATTTTCAAAGAAGCAGATGGACCTAAATTGGGACAATCCGGAAATGCGGCGTGACGTATACGACATGATTCGCTGGTGGCTCGGCAAGGGCGTCGATGGGTTTCGCCTGGATGTGATAAACCTCATTTCAAAGACACCGGGACTGCCTGACGGGAATGATGTCATCGGCGAGATGATGGGCATACGCGGAATCGAACGATATTTCTACGGGCCGCACCTGCACGAATATTTGCGCGAAATGAACAGCGAGGCCTTTGAGCCGTTTGGCGCTTTTACCGTTGGCGAGACTCCGGGAATCGGCATGGAGACGGGGAAGCTGCTCACCGCTGATAGCAGGCGCGAACTGAACATGATGTTCTCGTTCGACCACCTCGAGATGCCGGGCAAGTCGCGCTTTGATGAATATATTTACGATGCTGCATTTCTGAAAAGCTACTACTCCGAATGGATGGAAAATTACAGCGCTGATTGTCGGATGTCGTTATTTTATGACAATCATGACAATCCCCGGATGCTGTCGAAAATCGATCCGGCCGGGAGGTTTCGTGATGTGCTGGCGAAGCTGCTCGCTGTGCTCCAGCTTACTTTGCGCGGCACGCCGTTTATCTATCAGGGGCAGGAACTCGGGGCCGTGAACACGGCGTTTGAGCATATTAGCGATTTGCGGGATGTCGAGAGTTTGAACCTTTATAACGAGCTGGTTGCGAAAATGGGCGCCGAGGATGCGTTCAGGAAGGTTTTGTCAGGGACGAGGGACCATGCGCGGGTGCCGATGCAATGGGACTCTTCGCCAAATGGCGGGTTTTCCGACGGTGAGCCTTGGATCATGTCCGTTCCCGATGGATATGACGCGGAGAGTTTGGCTGCTGCCGATGGTTCTATATTGAATTTCTACAGGCGGCTTATTGCTTTTCGCAAGGATAGCGAGGCTCTGCTTTATGGCGATATCGATATCGTAAAGACAGATGCCTGTGTCTTTGCATACAAGCGCAGCGGCGGCGGGGAAACCCTTTATGTTGAGTGCAACCTCAGCGATGGGCCGGTTGCGCGTCCCGCGAGGAGACCGGGCGGGGCGCTTGTTTTGTCGAATTACGAGGGCGAGAGCGCGAAGTTGCGCCCGTATGAGGCGGGGATTTACCGAGCGGGGTGATGCACGGCAGCTACGGCGGGCGCGGCTTTCGAATGTGCTTGTCTTTGGGCGTTTGCTGTGATATATTTATAGCACCTTAAAGGCCGGGAATCGCAATAAATAACAAGAAAACCCAAAAGCCTTTAAGGTACTATCGCCGCGCGAAGCGCGGTGCGCAGCGTAGCTGCGTGAGGGACAAGCGAGTAGGGCGAACTTCCACCCCACGAAACTCTGTTTCGCGGGGACCCCGGA
>WRMX01000069.1 GCA_009776905.1 Oscillospiraceae bacterium | reverse complement strand
CGACCGCGTAGCAAGGAAGCGGAGCGGCGCGAATATGCGCATGGATGCGCATCTGAGCGATAAGGAAGCAAAAAAACGTCTGCCGAGCGCAAGGGCGTGAAATCTGTAGCGTAGCGTCGCGATTGCGCTGCGGCTCTGCTCTAGGTAAATGCCTTTCATTCCGCAAGCAGCTCGTATACCGTGATGCGTTTGATTTTGCTCGCCGATACATATACAGCGGCGAGCGTGAAGACCAGAACTATCGCCCCTATGGCAGCGGCAGCAAGCGAGTATATATGCACATTCGCGTTGTATACGCCGGTGCTTGTGAACATCGCTGTCACTGCAGGGTTGACCATGGCCGTGCCGCAGACGGCGCCTGCCGCTATGCCGATGAGGGAACCGGGCAGAAAGCTGATTACCAGCTGTTTCGTCAATTGCGCCGTCGTATAGCCGCCGGCCTTCATGATTCCGAGGTCGCGCCGGCGCTTTGACACGATTTGGCGCGCGGTCATTATGATTATCAAGGCTATGATCAATAATGATATCAGCGATATCACCTGGGTCAGAAGCTTTACTATATCGCCATAAACGGAGATGTTCGCTTCGGCCCATGCAAGGAAATCGGTGACTTTTAATATATCATCTCCATAGGCAGCCCTTATCTTATCTGCGAAAGCTTCGTATTCCGCGTCTTTGTGCAGATAAACATGAATGTTGTTCCTGCGGTATTCCGGATCGAGCCGTTTATAGCCTTCTAATGTAAGCAGACCCATTTCACCTCCGTTGTTAGCGCATGAATAGTATCCGCAAATGATGAAGCCGAGCTCTTGGCCATTGGCTTTGATAGAAACGGTATCCCCCAGAGTTTTTCCTAGCCGGCTTGCGAGGAGCTTAGGCATAGCGACCTCGTTGTCGTATTTCGGCGCTCTGCCGTCATGGGGGAGCATTGTTTCCATCAAGCTGTAATCATCGGAAAGAAACCCGGTGACCCGCACGTCGTCCATCCTAAACGCGCACCAATCGAGCATGGCGGTCTTGCGGACTTCCGGGAGTTGCGCCAGCTCCGCCGCCAAGGCATCCGCGTCTGCGTGTTGCGCCACGCTCACATCGGCTTCGGCCAGCTCGATGCCGATCATTCGCATAAGAGCGGATTGGTCCAGCACGAAATTTTGGTACAGGGCTGCGATAATGATTACGACGAATGTTGCCGCTGCGAGAATTATGCTGATCATAATATAGCGCTTGGCATAGGCGGATGTGCCTTTGAGCCCAAGGCGCGCATGTACGCCGCCCGCGCCTTTTTGCAGCGGGAATGAATTGCGCCGCCGGTTGCTTGCGGCGGTTTCGCCGCGCAAAGCGTCAACGGGCATGAGCTTGCGGATCCTTCGGCATGAACGCATGACCATCAGCAGCAGCAAGGCGACCACAATGATAGATGCTATGATGCCTGCAATTGTGTTGACCCCGAGCGTGCATTTTGTGCCGCTCATGCTTTCAATCGCTTTTCGGACGACGGAGAGCGAGGGGATGGAGAGCAGAAACCCTGCTAAAGCGGCGGGTATCGCAATTGCGGCGTTTTCGACGAGATAACCGGCAATAATCTGTCTGCTCGTATAACCGGATGCTTTCAGAACGCCGATGGAATGCATGGAGTCCTCGATGCTGTTGGTGACGCGGAAGCGCGTGACCAGAAGAGAAATCAGTATGATTACTAGAGCAAAGATCAGCAAGATCGCCGTCAGTATCATTGTGGGCGTTATGGCGTTCGAGGCCGCGCCCTCAAAGTTCTCTATATAGCTGTCCTCAGTAAAAAACGATATCTCGATGCTGATGTCCGACAACAACGATTCATTAAACACGCTTGAATAATATGGATCATCATATCTGATGGCGATCCAGACAGAGCTGCCCATTATCTCTTTGAGCATTTCAAAACACTCTGCCGATGCAAAGAGCTTCAGCGCCGATCCGTTTGGCATCGTGAACTCCGCTGATTCAAAGAAGCCCGCGACAGTGAGGTTGATGTTGTTGTTGCGGTAGGTGAAGTCAAACGAGCTGCCGACTTCAAAGCCCAGGCGCCTGGCGTATTCGGGCATATATATCGCTGAATCGAGGGGTATCGCGCTGTCTGCTGCCGAGATAGCGGGGTCGCTGACGTTGAGCGCCTCGTCGGCGTTGAGGATAATGACGCGGTGTTCCAATTCGCCGCCATAGTTGATCGGCAATCTGCCGTTGAAAACCACTTCGCCGATATCGTACTGCGTGACATGAGGGTCGTTTTTTATCGTGCTTTCCATGGACGGCTCATATATGTCTTTTGGTAATACCAGCGCGCTATGCAGTCCGTTTAACCTTTCGTTCCCTGCTTCATAATCATCCATCACGCCGAGCATGACGCTCATGCCAAGTGTGCACAAAATAGAGATAAGCATGATGATGACGAACATGGAAGCGACCGCGCCCTTTTGCTTGCGAATGTTTGCTTTCGCGATATGAATTGCTTTGTTCATTACCATCCCATCCTTTCAAGGAATTTCTGCAGCGTTTCCATGCGACGGGTTTTGTCGTCATTTTCGTATGGCGGCAAATCCAGCATGCCGTCCACCGCGCCGTCGCGCAGATAGAGGATTTTGCTTCCGCGCGCCGCGGTTTTAATGTCGTGCGTCACGACGACCAGGCTTTGGCCGCCTGCGTGGAGCTCGCCCATCACATCGAGCACGGCAGCGCCGGATGCGGAGTTTAGCTGGCCTGTGGGCTCGTCGGCGAACAGAAGCGCGGGCTCGTTTATGAGCGCGCGGACTATGCCGACGCGTTGGGCTTCTCCTCCGGAGAGCTGGCTGGGGAACTTGTCCCATAATTCCTTGTCGAGTTTGACGCGTTCGAAAAGGTCGGCGGCGCGTTTATGCAACGCCTTTTTGTCGCTCGATAGCAGGAGGCCGCTTGTCAGCACGTTGTCCATTATGCTCATGCTGTCCATGAGATGGATCTGCTGGAACACGAAACCGCAGTTTTTGCGGCGGAACACTGCAAGTTCGTCGTTCGTGAGTTTCGCGATGTCCTGACCATTGAACCATACTTCGCCGAGCGTCGGCTTGTCCATGCCGGATATTGCGTATAGGAGGGTGCTTTTTCCGCTGCCGGAGTTGCCCATTATGACGGTGTATGCGCCTTTTTCGATTTCGAGGTCGAGGTTTTTTATGACGTGGAGTTGCTTTCCGCCAGTTGTGAAGGTTTTGCATAATTTGTTTGTTTTAATTATTGCGTTCATGTTGTTGCCTCCTGTTGTGGGATTTTTTATGGGGCGGGGGGGTGATTGGGTGATGGTGGTTTCGGTGGGGCGATGGGGTTATGGAGGGGAGGGTGCGATTAGGGGTATTTGTGCTTGATACCTCGTGATGTTTGCATTATAATCGAAGGAAATCGATTCTTCTTTGTCAAAGGCTTGTTAATCTGTTGGCAAATTATTATCAATTTCTTAACCGGAACCGGACATATATTTCGTTATCGAGAGGGGGGTGGCAAGCTTGCCGGACTGTTTGATCATAGACGACGAACAAAGCATTGCCGAAACCATATGCGAATACTTCAAGCTCTTCGACGTAAGCTGCGAATATGCGACGGACTACGAGGCAGGGCTGCGCATAGCGGTCGAGACGGAACCATCGCTGATTTTGCTTGATGTGAATTTAGGCGGGCAATCGGGATTCGCTTTATGCAAGACATTGAGGGAGACATCCGACGTGCCGATCCTTTTCATCAGCGCGCGCAATTCAGATGATGACGTGCTGACCGCGCTGGGGGTCGGAGGCGACGACTATATAACGAAGCCGTTTTCGATGGCCGTGCTGCTCGCAAAGGCAAAAGCAATGCTGAAGCGGAGCGCTGTTATGCCGAGAGGGCTTGCGAGGGAGGCCGTTGGCTTTGGCAATGTCGAGATTGAACGCGACAGCGGGCGGGTGCTGGTCGACGGCGAGCCTGTGAAGCTGAAGCCTTTGGAGCTGAAGCTGTTGCTATATCTGATCGACAATCGGGGCAGGCGCATCACGAAAGACGAGCTTCTCGACAAGGTCTGGGGGGACACATTCATCGGCGAGGGCACGTTGAGCGTGCATGTACGCCATCTGCGCGAAAAGCTGGAGGCGGATCCGAAAAACCCGCGCTATATAAAGACAATGTGGGGCAGCGGCTATATGTTTGAGGCGGACGAATGAAAAAGTACGCATGGATATACGCCATTCTCGCCGTTATTATATTGGCAGGGTTCATCCTGTTCAGCGTTACAAGGAATTCCGGCAGCGAGTTGGAGCCGAATTACATTGCAATGAACGAAATTGCGAAGCTGGCTGAGCTGCATTGGGGCGAGTTCGAGCCGCTTGGAGCCGTGCCCGTAAGTTACCGCTACATTATTATTGATAATGACGGCATCGTGCTCTTTTCTTCCGACAGCGGATTGCCGGACGGCATGCCTGCCGCAATCAGGCGCGGCTTCGTGCCTGTTGATGTTGTCCAGGCATCAAATATTGTCGGAAAAGCGCTGATAGAGGTTTATCCGGGCGGGAGCGCGCAGGCGGCCCATGAGAGGCTGGCGCGAGCGGCGATAGCGATGTTTTCGTTGATGGCAGCGTTGAATCTGGTGTTTTTGGCCGCGCTGCACAATGCGTTAGTCAAGCCATTCAAGAGGATGCAGTCATTCGCGCATAAAATAACCACCGGCAGATTGGATGAACCGCTGCCGATGGACAGGAATAATCTTTTCGGGCTGTTTACGCAGAGCTTTGATGTCATGCGGGAGTCGCTGCTTGAAGAGCGGCAGAGCCGAATGCAGGCTGAGCGCGCGAAGAAAGAGTTGATCGCATCGCTCAACCATGACGTCAAGACGCCGGTGACCTCGATACGTTTGATTTCAGAACTTTTGCAGACCGGGGCCGCTGATCGGGCGACGATAGAAAAATTGAAGACAATAGAAATGAAGGCCGACCAGATCGATCGTTTGATGAACGATATGATGCATAGCGCGTTGGAGGAGCTGGGAGAGCTGAAAGTCGCCGTCGCAAGCGAGGATAGCGCGGTTTTGCGGGAGGTCTTTGATGGGGCGGACCACCTTTCCAAGGTTCGCATGGGGGACATTCCGAGCTGTTTGTTGGATATGGACCGCGCAAGGATGGAGCAGGTCGTCGGCAACATCATTGCGAACTCGTTTAAATATGCAGGCACGGACATTGATGTGGAGTTCGCGCTCAGAGGGGAACTTTTGCACGTCAACGTGAACGATTTTGGCGGCGGCGTCGATCCGGAGGAGCTTGAGTTGATCACGACGAAGTTTTACAGGGGCGAAAACGCGAAGGTTTCGGCGAAGGAAGGCGAGGGGCTGGGGCTCTACATCGCGAAGCTGCTGATGGACAAGATGGGCGGAGGGCTGGAGGCGTTCAACCGGGAGGATGGGTTCACGGTACGGTTGATGGTGCGTCTGTCGCGGTGAAGATGAGTGCCGGAATGCTGCGTCTGTCGCGATGAGGGCAGGGGCAAAAGCGCGGCATCGGGAACTATGGTTAAAAGTCTAAATGCATGGATTTTGAGCAAGAGTTTTGACAGGTAAGGTAAATTTTCGTTGGGAGCGTCGTCACACAGAAGGAGTTCAAAATGGCAATCATCGGAATCGACCTTGGCACAACTTTCAGCCTCGCGACGGTCTGGAAAGATGGAAAAAGCGAGCTAATACCAAACTTACAAGGCAAATACCTCACACCATCCGTGGTTAGTGTTGACGAACAAGGAAACGTTGCAATTGGCGAAATTGCGAAACAACGTCTTGTTTCTCACCCCGCCTATACCGCACAGCTGTTTAAGCAATTCATGGGTACAAAAAAAGAGTATGAGCTTGGAGGCAAGGCATTCAATGCGATTGACTTGTCGTCGCTAATCCTGCGTGGGCTAAAGAGCGATGCGGAGTCCTACCTTGGAGAAAGGGTAACAGAAGCAATTGTCAGCGTTCCTGCATATTTCAACGATTCGCAAAGAGCTGCCACAAAAACTGCCGGCGAGCTCTCGGGGATGACAGTTAATCGAATAATCAATGAACCATCAGCAGCAGCGCTTGCATACAGCCAAAGGAGCTTGTGCGAAGGATTGAGCCTTGTAGTCGATTTCGGCGGCGGCACATTGGATGTATCGATATTGGATGCGTTTGATAATATCGTCGATATCATCGCAATAGCCGGCGACAATCACCTTGGAGGCAGCAATATTGATGCGGCTATCGTTGAAGCTTTTCTCCAAGTGCATTCAGGCTTCGAAGGCAATCTCTCCGATCAACAGCAAGGCATTTTGCTAAAAAGTGCCGAAATGTGCAAAATTGCATTGACCGATCGGCAACAATCGTTCCTTGTCCATAGGCATGACAATACAGAGTACTCTATGCTTTTGGATAATGAAAGGCTCATGCAGA
Source organism: Oscillospiraceae bacterium (assembly GCA_009776905.1). GTDB lineage: Bacteria > Bacillota > Clostridia > Oscillospirales > Oscillospiraceae > WRMH01. The sequence goes on along the minus strand of WRMX01000069.1, from coordinate 9,507 downwards.
TATGCTCGCCTATGCTCCTTAAGCTTAGAGATACTATTAAGCGGGCGCTGCAAAATGGAGAAAAAACGATGATGATGATCGACAATGTCATCCTTGTCGGCGGCACTTGTCGAATGCCGTTGGTGAAAGAGTACTTGCAGAATTTGCTGCGAAAGCAGATGCTGTCGGACATCGATCCTGATTTCGCTGTTGCTATTGGTGCTGGTGTCGCTGCTGGCATTAAGAGCAGGAGCTCGGATATTCGAGACATGGTTCTGACCGATGTATGTCCGTTTTCTCTCGGGGTAGATACAAGGATGCAAGGCAGAGGCGGAGTTTTCGATGCCATCATACCGAGAAACACGACATTGCCTGCCAGTCGCGTGCATGAATATACGACTGTAGTCGAAAATCAAAAAAAGATGCGATTTAATATTTACCAAGGAGAATCGCTGGATGTTAAAGATAATCTTTTGCTCGCGCAGTACGAGATTGGCTTACCGCGTCTGCCAAAGGGAGAGGCTAATGTTTCTGCACGCTTTTCATATGATATAAACGGGATATTAGACATTGAGATTAAATGCGACCAAAATAACGCGACCGTGCATGAATTATATATCGAGAACGATAAGCTTTCAAAAAAGGAAATCAGTGAGCGGTTGGCTGTATTGGATGCGCTTAAAACGTCGCCAACCGAAGAATATGGCAACAATCTGTTGATAGCGCGCGGAAAGAGGCTATTTGAAGAATTCTCGGGGGTGCTCCAAGCTGAGATCAAGTCACGGCTTATTGAATTTGAGAGCGAGCTTGAGGAAGGCGCAAACCCCGCTCGGCTCGCAAGATTACGCGCAATGCTTATTGACTTCTTCGATAGGCTCGATATATATTCTGATGAACTGCTTTTCTATGGAGAAGCGTCTGAAGACGATTTGTTTATGAGTGATGAATAGGTGGAAAGCACGAAGTATGATGCAAGCTCCTGGAGTTGTACGGATGGAGCCCTCATGTTAACAAAAGCGTTATCGAAGTGAATGGAATGATCATAAGTTTTGAACATATGGGAAATACTTGGGATTGAACCTGGCGCGGAGGCCGATGCTATCCGCATTGCTTATTCAACAAAGGTGAAGGCCGTCCATCCGGAGGACGATCCGGATGGATTCATGCGCCTAAGGGCAGCGTACAAAGCGGCGTTGCAGATATCGGCTGGAAAGCCTCCGGACTTTGATGTGGCGTTATTTACGGATGACAGGAGGGCCATTTCTGACGAACACGGGTTGGAGGCGACCTCGCAGCCCGATATGTTGCAGGATATCGAGAAGTATGCGGACGAGCTGCGGGCAAAGGAAGAGTCCATAGCGGACGGATATATCGACGCGCTTGCTGCTTTGCGTGATTCAAGCGATTTTGATAACTTTGACGCATGGAAAGAATTATTGAGCGGTCCTGATTTTGACAAGCTCATGCGCAGCGAGTATTTTACTGGATCGTTTTTCGAGTTTTTACGGACGTCGCGCCATCCGTTTTCGATTCCTGAGGACATTCGCGACCAGCTATTGATACCGCTTATCGGAGAATGGCGTTCATATTGGCAGGGAAGTGATTTGTCCGGCAACTTCAACACTGTTTGGCGATGGAAATTGGTAAAGGACAGCGAAAGGATTCCTGACACTATCCTAAGCATACACAGCGCATCTATTTTCATTTCAGCGGCGCTTGGTCTTTTGGCAATGATTGCGTTCAGGCTTATAGTCCGGAAAAACGATTCTGATGCGATTATTGGCTATTTTCATTATAATTACTATCGGCTTCTCGGTTGGACTATGATGCTGGCGATTACAGTGGTTGTTTGCGTTGTTATGAATGCTGCTTGCTTTTTCTTGTTGCGGAGATACGTTAAAGAGCGTTCATATGCTGCGAAGAAAGAGTTCAATTCTATGCTTTATTTGATAATCCATGTTTTTATTATTTTGATCATATCTTTCTTTCTGCCCCGGGTGGCGTCTCGGGTACCGCAATGGGGCGCGGATTTGCAGCAAGTCAAAGAGGGCAGCGCGTCAAGCGCTTCCGTCTATATTTCTGCTAATGATAGGCGATTTGCAAGCCTCCGCGAGATTGATGTCGTTGTGGGGGACAGGCACAGGTACCTAAAGCTGCTGCCGGGGCTTGACTTCAACCCCGGCAGCGAACGCAGGCAATATTCTGTTGCATATACCGATAAACTGGGAATAATAGTCTCGATTACCGGGCAAGAATGAAAACGCGCATTGGCAAATATCTCAATCTCATACGCGAACGTCTGCAAGTTCTGTTAAGCGGTGTCTTCGCCGACTGAAGCCCCCGTAGCAGGAATACGGAAAAAGTCATATGCGTATTTATCTTCATTTCCTCTATAAACTATAATATGGCTAGTGTCAACAGGCGGGCCTTCATGGTATATCACATCCAAGCGTAAATACTCTAGAGTTCCGGAATCACCTATATAGTAATAATCGGGGACTTCATAAAGCAACAATTTGAAATAATTGTCAATATTTTCCTGTGTCAGAATAAGTTGGACTTTTGTAAACGATGGGAAATGCTCTGCCATCACCATGTCCAGTGCATCTGAAGCTGATATTGATAAATCATAAGGTTCATTCTCTATCCAATTATAATCATGAAAATCATGAGCGCCCAGAATTTTCGGTATATGTGGGATTGTTACGTACTGTTCGATGTCATAGCAGCAAACAGAGTCAAACATGAATGTGATATCCGGAAGGGTTCTTGTATACAGCAGATCATGGATAGGCTCTCCGGATTCTCTCCATGAGAATAACTCAGCTTTATGTTCGATGAAATTAAATATAATCTCTTCTCCGGGAAATGAGAAAGTATGAAAATTAACATTCCGCACTTTTGATAGAATGAGTGACTCATTAATATATGAAAAATACATTTCGTAAGAGCTTCGCCATGAGCTTCCTGTAACATGAATTATTACGAGTTGGTTGTCTTTGATATATACCGCATTCAAAGGATCAGAAAAATGCGCGCCACCTGTCCATCGATCACGCATTATTGTCTCACTCTTCAAAGAAATGTCATAGCAGTTATCATCAGCACCGAGTAATATGAATAATTCACGTTTTCCAAAGCAATCATCATCGTATCTCAAATAGTTATTATTCGCATCAAGATACTCAACAACAACGGCAAGGTCGTTGTAACCGTCGCAATTCAAGTCACCTCCAGCAGTATGGATCACACGGCTTATTCCCGATAAGTAAATGAATGAGTTAAAAAGGTAATAATCCGAAGCACTTTGGATGATTTCAGGTAAGTTTTCAAATAGAAGGTTTTCGGTATCATATGCAGCATAGTCATCTTTAGCGGGGCCTATGTACATATCGTGCGTGATGCTATCTGATAAATCATTGCTAATATCTTCGATGGTATCGCTGCTGCAACCATCAGCGACACAATCGCTTTCGCCTTGCAGGTGTCCATTTTTCTGTTTGGAATCTTCTTCTGCAAATACATATGCATGAGTTTCGGCGTTTGAATTGACATAATAAGCTGTCGATGCAGGAAAATCGGACACGTTAGCGACTGAGTTATCTTGGTTTTGAACCGAATGCGTGGTTGAACAAGCAGATAACATGACCAGTAGATTCATAAGCAACGCGATGGCGGCGAATAAATATGTTCTGTTATTGTGATCCATGAAGACAACACCTCAGAAGCATTATTGCGCGATTTTGTATCTGATGTGTATCTACATAGTTTTCGTCCTAGGCAGCACGGCGCAGTTAGTGGTGGCGCGGTGTTGCCTAGGATTATGAATATGATTTGTATCATCTCATTATGGAAGCTTTGATTTATGCTACAGAACAGCACCTTACTTACAGAAGGAAATCGTAGCATTCATGGAATATCTTGGAAGTCAAAGCATGCTTCTATATTTCGCCCGGAAGGTTCCGTAACAAGCACGAAAAGCTTTGAATATGCAATCCATGCAACAGTCATAACCGAACCGGAGGCAGGCACGTAACCATCAGCGAGTCTTGCCTCGACATTATAACTCCCATCGTCAAGAATACGATAGTCTGCGACCTCGAACGTAACTGCCTTTGAATAGTCCAGGGTTCTGGGAAGGACATCTCTTAGGTCAACAATATCACCGGTGTTGATATCAAAACATATCGTGCTTAGGAAAGGAAGATACTTAAGCTCATACAAATACTCGAAATTAGGCAAAAGCAGATAGCTGACAGATAGATAATTACGCCATATTGCCGATGTAGGCCTGAGTAGGTAAGCCTCATATTGGTCGTCAAAACTCAGAAAATCGCTGAAACGTTGTGAATCGCTGTACCAGCTGACGTAATTAACGAGCAGCTCGGATGAAATGGCCAAACTCGCGAATGATTCGCTCCAATTGCTGAGGTGATCATTTATCTTTGTTGAGACAATAAGGTCTCCCTTAATAATTATATTAGCGGTGAAAAAATCAACCGTAGGCATGATTCGTCCTGCGAAGCTTCTGGTCAATGAAGAATCTACGCTGTACGCCGGCTCTCTCCCATATGGGCTGATATCGGTAGTTAGCTCAATTGAGAAGGATATTGGGCTACTAAAGTATGGATTGCCTTCCGGAAAAGATATGTGAATACTGCCAGAATCCCATTTCATAATTAGGATAATCAGCCGGAATGCCGGCATAAGGGCGTTTCAGGAAGCTCTCACCATACAGATCATCGTTACCGAAATATATTGTATCCCAAATACATTTGTTTATGTATTGAATGTAATTGTACCCATCATAGAAAATATCAGACAATGGTCGTTTCATTCCATTAACGACAATATCACCTATATTCGACTTTGGCACCGTTCCTCCTGTCCCCGATGAGTCTGCTATGTTTCCAAGATATATAGGATCAATACCGTAATTGCTCGATTCTATGCTAAGAGGATGCAATGGGATATATCCAGCTTCTGCTGCCACTTCCTGCCCCTCGTCTGTGAGCAGCCAGCTAATCAGAGCGCGGATCGGACTATCTTCCGGCGTATCTTTTCTAATAACCGCGTAATAGTTGTCGCATAGCGCATAATCACCGGATATAATCGTATCACGTGAGGGAACGATGCCATCGACTCCAAGTAACTTGATTTTGTTATTTCCATACATGTTGTTCACATAGTAGAATGTCGAGTAGCCAATAGCATTTATTGAGTTGTCATAGTTAGAAACAAATTTCACAAGAGACCCCATATCTCGTACAACAAGCTCAGTCGGTGCGGTCATTGGCTCAACGTCATTCATAACGAGATTCAGAAACATCGTTTGATTTCCTGAACCTAGAGCGCGTTGGTACGGAATGATGCTGTCACCGGAGCCGCCAAGAATACTCCACTCAGAAATATCTCCTGTGTATATTTCACGAAGATTCGATAACGAGGCATTATCTACGGGGTTGTCTTCATTTACCAAGAATACAAGCGCATCCTTAACAACAGGGATAATTTCAAGTTCAACTCCTAGCTCCTCTATCATTTGAAATTCAATTTCAGATGGGTAGATTACGAAGAGCAGATCTATATTGTCTTTAGTGATCAACCGGCGGTATGCTTCTGACGTTGTATGATGAATGGGTGGGCTGTCTCCTCCATTGAGGGAGCTATACAGTGCCTCTGTAAGCGGAATTGTCGATGTCGAACCATCAATATGCTCCCATAAACCGTCCATTCTGTCCCCCAGACCCTCAATTGGCAGTAAAGGATCATGGTCAGTTACAGTTGTGGAATAGGTTGGTGGGAGCGATGATGATGGCGAACTAAATGGTGCAGTCGACTCCAAATCAACTTGTGGCGAGGAAGCTGACATCGGGTCGGGTTGTTCGTTATTTGGCTGCTCGGATTGATGGCAGCACGATAAAAACAAGAGTGCTGCAAGCATAAGGAGGATGGAACCATATTTATAATTTCTCATAAATGCCTCGCCGGTTGTTTATTCCCAGAGGGTTGGGTCGAAGAGGGTTAGGTCGTCCTTGATGCTTTCATATATTTCGAGGCGGCGCAAATACTCCGTGTTGGATTGGCTGACATCGGTCCTGGACCACCATGCGTAGCCATCCATATAGTTTTCGCAAGCCTCCTCCCAAGAGGAAAAGGTGCTGAGCAAGCGGTCGATTAGAGGCTGCATGCACTCATAAGTCTCTTCCAGGTCCAGATAACCGGCAATGTACCCCCAGACAGCAAGGTGGACCATTCTGAACCAGTCCCAGGCTTTGATCTGCGTGTCGCCCCATTTTTCACCAAGCGACTTTGTCAGCGGGAACATATACTTATCCATACCGCTTGATAAAACAAGCACCGCGTCGTATTCCTCAGGCGTCAGAGATGATATGATTTCATATGAGATGGCGAAGTCGATGTTGTGCCCATAATCTGTCATAATATCGATGGTCTCGAGCAGCTCGTCCCGGTTGTTGATGCTCCAGTCGCGTCTGAGCAGTGCGCGCTCAGTGGCGGCGTTCGACGTGGTTTTGGCGAACATTCCAAACTCGTAGGGGTCGTTGCCGGTATTGCGTGTGGCAAGAATCGCAGAGCAGCCCAAAGCCCAGGCTTTGTAATATGGATCGATGTCCGGTATCACCACTTTATACAGCCTGTGGATCGTGGCTATGCTCTGTTGCCTTTCGTATATGCCCAGCGGCGAGAATCGCGTGCTTGTTGTGCCTTGCATTATGCCGGATGCCTGCATCTGGCCGATTGCTGCCATTGCCCATTCATGAGCGGTATCTGCGTCTTCAAACGTCGGCGCTTGCTCGGGGAGGGGCATGCCTGCAGCTTTTGACAGGCGAGCGAGCATCGTCGCAGCTTGCTCTCGCGTCAGAGTCGCATCGGGGTCGAACCGGCCTCCGCCTATGCCGTTGACGACTTCGATCGCGGCGGCTTTTTCGACGTTGACGTCTTCGGTGTCGCTGAATTTCGTGCGGCCTCTGATTTCTGCGCCGGTAACATTTTCATACAGCAGGACTGCGAGCGCGCAGAACTCGGCACGTGTTGTCGCTGCGGTGTAGTCACTTTGCAATTGGGGCGGCACGAGCCCGATGGACACGGCGTTTTCAACGGCTTCGACGGCCCATGTGGAGGGTGTTTCCGCTGCGGATGCTGCGGGCGCCAATAGTGCTGTCAGCATCAGTAATGATGCCATAATAAACGATGTTGTTTTTTTGTGTTTCATCGGGCTTACCTCCGTTTGTTGTTTGTGTCTCTTGGTCGTGGCTCCGGGGCGCGAGCCTCGCGTCAGTCACATTCCGCTGACGTTTGCGGGCCGACCCCTTCCCAATCGACGAAGGTTATTCCATGGTCGTGGAAGGCGTAGATGTATTTGATGAGGCCGTATTCTATTTTGAATATGTCGGTGACGTATCCCGTCGGCGACATGATGTCTTGCGCTATCATGTGATTTGTGGAAATGCATATGCCTGTGACCTCGTCGACAATCGGGAAGCGCCGCTTGATGCAGTCCCATTTGAAGCGGGGGGTCGTGTAATTGGTTTTCATGCTGGTCGGGTGGTACATCGTGTCTGTGACGGGCGTGCCGACCTCTACGAGCCGCGCATCGGGATGGATGGGGACTATGTCCGGGTCGATGAGCTTGTTGACGCCGTCCCAGTATTGCGACGCGATTTTTATCATTTCTTTACGGCTGGAGCGTGCTTCTTCCGGTATTGGAGTTTCGAGAATGCGCGGGGGTTCCATGTCCTCGGGGCGGATATCAAGCCCGGAGCCTGTTTCCTTGCGCGCGATTTCTTCTATTTCGATGATTTTTCCGTCTTTGTCGACCGTGAGGCGGGCGAAGTATATCCACCATCTTTGCATCCATCGTTCAGGGCTGTCGATGATTTTTGCCGCGTCTTTTACGTCGACTTCCATGCCGGCGCCGCGCATGCCCACATTGTTTGTGACGACGCCGCTGAAGACGACGGTGTTGGTCGTGTCGTCGGCGAATGTTTGGCGGTATGGGATTCGGCGGGGATCGCCCCATATGTCGCCTGAGCCGAGGGGCTGTTGCGCGCCTTCATATGTTGTTTTACAGTTTGGCGCTGTTTTTACTCTGCTTGGGTCGTCGTGGACAAGGGCTTCGAGGAAGTTTGCCATGAGTACGAGGAGTTCTTTTTTTGTCATTGTGATCATCCTTTCAAATGTTAATTTATAGGATATGGGGGAAAGATTCTTCGGTCGCAAGCTCCCTCAGGATGACAGCCCGGGTGGCGCTCGGCGTAGCGCAGAGGGGGGGTGGCGTGCGGACGAAAAGATTCTTCGGTCGCAAGCTCCCTCAGGATGACAGCCCGGGTGGCGCTCGGCGCAGCGCCGGGGGGGCATCAGTCGAGGCTTTTGCCGTAGTCGTTGATTACGGATTCAAAGCGCACGCCCATGCGTGGCGGCGTCCCGTCCTTCGCCGTCAGCCTGATGGCCGCGCATGTGAAGTTGACTGCGATTTTCGTCGCTTCTGCGAGACTCTTGCCGCGCAATAGCGCGCCCATCAGGAAGGAGCCGAACACATCGCCTGTTCCGTGATACATGCCATCGATCCGTGCCTCCATGGCATAATCGATTTGCCCTGTCGTGCTGTCATAGCACGCGGCGCCAAGGTCGCCGTCATTGAGCTGCACGCCGGTAAGCACGACTTTTTCTGCGCCGAGTTTTGAGAGCGATTGGAGGAGCTCGGCTGTCTCGTCTGTCGTCATCGGACCGTCCTTGTAGCCACGTCCGAGCATGAAGGCTGCTTCCGTGCGGTTTGGAACGATGATGTCAGCATGGCCGCAGAGCTTCGCCATCCCCAAGACGTGGTCGGGCGTAAAGAGGGGATATAATTTGCCGTCGTCCGCCATAACGGGGTCTACCATTATCAATGTGTCAGGCGTTCGGAACATATTATATATGTCAATGACAATGTCTATCTGGTCGAGCGATCCGAGGTATCCGCTGTAGAACGCGTCGAAGGAGATGTTTTCTTTTTTCCAGTGGTCCGCGATGTTTTTCATGTCGTCGGTCAGGTCGCGGAATGTGTAGCCTTCAAAGCCTCCTGTATGCGTGGAGAGGACTGCTGTCGGCATGACGGCGCATTCTGCGCCTGCTGCGGAGATGATTGGCAGGACGACCGTTAGCGAGCATTTGCCTACTCCTGATATGTCGTGGATTGCGGCGATTCTTTTAAGCGGTTTCATTTTTGTTTATTCTCCTTTTGTTTGCTTCAAAGTTGAATTTAGCACTTTTTGAGTGATAAGTCAATGTTTGCGATGTGGTGCTGTGTTTGCGATGTGGTGCTGTGTCTGCGATGTGGTGCTGTGTTTGCGATGTGGTGCGTGTGTTTGCGATGTGGTGCGGAGGAGCGTGCGGGAGGGCGATTGGTAATCGCCCCTACAGGGGTGCGTGTGGGAAGCCGCGCCATACAATGGGGCGTCGCGGAAGCCGCAGCATATAACAGGGCGTCGCGGAAGCCGCGCCATACAATGGGGCGTCGCGGAAGCC
>WRMX01000068.1 GCA_009776905.1 Oscillospiraceae bacterium | reverse complement strand
GTTGATTCCGATGGCGTCAGCGCCCGCCGATTCGGCAGTTTTCGCAAAATCCTCAGCGGAAAAGCCAAGGTATGTTTTCCCCGAAGCGCCAAAAGTCATGGTTGCGAAAACAGGCAGATTCGTGTTCTCGACGATTGCCGATATTGCGGCCTTCATCTCCGTGATGTCGCTCATTGTCTCGATCGCCGCCAAATCGGCACCGGCATTCTCCCCCGCTATCGCCTGTTGCTTAAAAAGATCATAAGCGCCTTCGTATTCAAGGTCGCCCATCGGCTCCATGAGTTTGCCTATCGGCCCGATGTCGAGCGCGACTTTGGCAGCGCGCGTCGTTGCGGAAGCAGAGCCGCCCACGCCATTGCGAATAACGTTTTCTTCGAAGGCCCGCTCCGCCGCTCGCCGCGCTATCGAAACGCCGGTGGCAATGATGTCCTCAGGCGAATGCCCGGTATGGCGCAGCGCGTCCGCATTCGCGCCAAACGTGTTCGTGCAAATGATCTCGCTGCCCGCTTCGAGATACAGACGGTACACGCCCTCGACAACGTCGGGAGCGGTAATGTTCATCACGTCCGGCCTTAGCCCGGGCTCGAGCCCGCGTCTTTGCAGCATCGTGCCCATGGCCCCGTCGTAAAAGACATATTCTCCATATGAGTCAAATAGCATATGCAACCCTCACCCCATTTGAATTTGCTTCTTGACAAGCCCATTTCATCAGTATATATTATTTATATAGGAAAAACGCAACGACAGTATATCATACTGACATTCGTATTGCATTATTATTTTTCAGATGATCCCTCGCATTATAACAGCACCTGTTTTAGCACGCGCAAATTATATCTTGTTTAGCGATGGAGGTACAAATATGGACAAGCACATTATCGCGATCAGCCGCGAATACGGCAGCGGCGGAAGACACATTGGCGAGCTTCTTGCAAAGGAACTCGACATACCGTTTTATGACAAGGAAATCATTCAAATGGCAGCCCAAAAAAGCGGGATGTCCGCAGGTTTCATCGAGAAAAGCGATGAGAGCATCCCGAACACTTTTCTGCACAACCTGAAATACTCCGCCTATTCCAGCTATGATTCCATATCGTATTACGACACCCCTGTCACAGACAAGGTTTTCCTCGCCCAATCGGCCGTCATCAAGGAGCTTGCTTCGCAAGGGAGCTGCGTCATCGTTGGACGCTGCGCGCATTATATCTTGCGCAACGAGCCTGATGTGATAGCCATATTCATCCGCGCCAATCTCGATGACCGCGTGCGCCATGCCGTCGAGCATTATGACCTGCCGCAGCAAAACGCTCTCGACAGGATCAAAAAGATCGATAAGAGCCGCATCAATTACTATAAATATTATACCAGCCGCCAATGGGGCAGCATAGAGAATTATGATCTTGTCATAAATAGCTCTTTCTCAGGGATCGATGGCGCTGTCGCCGTAATCAAGGCGATGTTGCTCGAAAGGAGTAATCTCTGACGCTAGATGAAAGTTTTCGTTAAATTCATATCGGCCGTCGCGGCGGTCACGCTCTTGGCCTCATTTGCGGCACCGCCTGCGTCGGCCATGCTGTTGGCTTCTTTGGCAGAACCGCCTTCGGTATCCGCCGGTTTTGGCAACTTTGAGTATACAGGCGATTACACCGCCGGACAATTCCTCGACGTGAGCGAAACGGATTGGTTCGCCAGTTACGTCGAGGATGCGTATAATTACGGCCTAATACGAGGCAAAAGCCCGGACAAGTTCGATCCGGGCGGGCTTCTCACGCGCTCTGACGCTGCGACGTTGGCGGCGAGGCTTCGCAGCGTTTTTCTTATGGGGACGGCCGATTTCACGGAATATGTCCCGGCGTTCTCATCATATGTCGGCAGCGCGGTCCCCATCACGCGCGCCGGCTTTGCGGAGCTGGTCTATAGCGCGCTGCCTCCCGAAGCTTTCGCCATAATCAACGAAATAAACAATTTCGGCATTTGCGACGTCCCGCACGACGCGGGCTACCGCGACGCCGTGTACGCTTTATACCGCAGCGGCGTGTTGTCCGGTTCCGACCGCTTCGGGACGTTTTTCCCAAATGCCAACATCACGCGCGCCGAGGCATGCGCCGTCATGGTCCGCCTGGCAGATCCTTATTCGCGCGTGAGCTTCAGCATCGCGTCAAAAATCCCGGCTGAGCTGATATTCCAGCGTAACTGCGACGCTGTTTTTATGATAGAGACGTTCGATGCCGATGGAAAATCCATCAGGACATCGAGCGGGTTCTTCATTTCGGAGTCCGGCCTTGCCGTCTCAAACCGCCATGTCATTGACGGCGCTGTGAGCGCGGATATCACGCTATATAGCGGCGATGTCATGAAAATGAAAGGCGTCCGCGCGATCAGCGAAGAGTTCAACCTCATCATCTTTGAGCTTGAAGCCGCTGCCGGGTCCGATGTCGGATTCGGTGAGGACGCCGGGTCTGGCGCAGCTGGCGAGACCATTGCAAATGCCGGGCTTGGCTCCGCTGCCGGGTCCGATGCAAATACCGGGTCTGGCTCTGTTGCCGGGTCTGGCGCAAATACCGTGCCCGGCCCCGCTGGCGCCGGGCGGAGCTTTCTGATAATCGGGGATTCGGACATGCTTGAAACAGGCAACGATGTCTATACGATCGGCAGCCCGATTTCATACATCAACTCGATGTCAGCCGGCATCGTCTCAAACGTCAATCGCGAGGTCGGCAACGAACAGCTCATTCAGTTCACGGCTCCGATTTCGTTCGGAAGCGGCGGCAGCCCGTTGCTTAACACGCTCGGCCAGGTCGTGGGCGTAACGTCAAGCTCGTTCTCATACGGCCAAAATCTGAATCTCGCAGTCCCGATAAAGCATCTTTTGAGCCTTGAACTCGGCGAGCTGATGTCGCTTGAATCGCTCCTGCTCCCCGACGTCGACCCTGACATGCCATAGCAGACGGAATCGCTCCTGACCTCCGACGTTGACCCTAGCATAAGCGCTTGATCGTCGGATGCCAAGGCCGGCACGCCAATCCCCGCCTTATACGCCGGTGTCTGTGCAGCAACGCTTACATCCACCAGCCATCAGGCCAGCAAACCGTCATGCCAGCAAACCGTCAGGCCAGCAAACCGTCAGGCCAGCAAACCGTCAGGCCGGCAAACCGTCATGCCAGCACGCCGATCCCCGCCTTATACGCCTCAATCGGCTGCGCGCCCACAAAGCGCCTCACCTCCGCGCCGTCAGCAAACAATACCACCGTGGGAATGTTGCGCACGTTATACCGCATGGCGAGATTCCCCTCGGCATCGACATCGACCTTGGCGACCGTCATCTTCCCGTCATACTCCTCCGCCAACTGCTCGATGACCGGCGCGACCATCTTGCACGGGCCGCACCAAGACGCCCAAAAATCCACGAGCGTATGGCCGTTTCCGATCACTGTGTCAAAATCCGAAGACGTCAAATGTAGAATGCTCATAAATAACCTCCAAATATATTGTGAAATACCAAGATGTAATCTCTTACTATATACTTCGGTGTCATCTCATCGCGATATACTTCGATGTCATCACATCGCGATATACTCCGATGTCATCTCTTAGCTATATACTCCGATATCATCTCTTCGCGATATACTCCGATGCCGACAACGCCGCAGAAAGCCCTTGACCGACGGCCTTTGCGACCTGCAGCGGCGGCCCGACGCAGTCGCCTGCCGCAAAAACCCCCGCGATGCTCGTCTCGCCGGAGGCAGACGCGCGTATGTAGCCGCCCTCGGTGTCGATGCCTGCGACCAACAGATGCGGCGCGACGGTACTGCGGATGATGAAAACGCCATCGCATGCGATCTCGACGCCGTCCGCGACGACAGCGGACACAAACTCATCCCCGATGATTCTCATGTCCTTCGGCGAAATCGCCACGACGTCGCAGCCGATCGCCCGCAAATGCTCGGCCTCATCATCGGCATGAGGCGCAAGGCAAGCCACGCACACGCGCTTCCCGCGATAAAGCATCCCATCGCAAGTCGCGCAATATGAAACGCCGCGCCCCAAAAAGTCTTCTTCGCCGTCGAACAGCGATGTCTGCGCGACTCCTGTAGCCAAAATGACACAGGCGGAAGTCAGGACTTCAGATCCGAAGGCCACGCCAATCGTCTCCCCCATCGGTAAGACAGATGTGGCCTGCCCGGCCATGAATTCCACGCCGACGCCTCGCGCGTGCTCCAAAAACCTCTCAAGCAGCTCGGCGCCCGATAGCCCCGGCAGACCGGGGTAATTATCGACCTTGCGCGCCTTGTATAGCCCGCTCGCCGCAGCATCGGTCGTCACGACGGCCACGCTGTTGCCGCGCTGCCTCAAAGTTATGGCGGCCGACAGCCCTGCGGGACCCCCGCCGACGACTATGGCATCAGGCATAATAACTGTCATCCCCTTCTATTTCTCGGCATCTTGCGCGCGGCGCTCTAATGAGTTATAGCGTGCGGCATTGGGGTTGTGGGCGTAGCCACGTTGGCAGTATACCACATGATTGCGACAATTTGTAAGAAAAGTGTGAATATTACGGAAAATATGTTTCTATTCAAGACCGGTAGCGCAAGGTCTTGAATAGACACGAGAATACTCAGGAGCAAACAATATGGAAGAATCAACAAAAAACTTCATCCACGCATTCATCGACGAAGACCTCGCCCCCGGAGGCAGAAGCGAAGGCAAGCGCATACACACGCGCTTCCCGCCTGAGCCGAACGGATACCTCCACATCGGGCACTGCTACGCGCTCAACATCGACTTCGGCACTGCGGAAAAATACGGCGGCCTGTGCAATCTGCGCATGGACGACACGAACCCCGCAAAAGAAGACGAAGAATTCGTCGATGCGATCAAAGAAGACATACACTGGCTCGGATACGACTGGGATGACCGCTTCTATTACGGCTCGGACTATTTCCCGAAAACATACGAGCTCGCGGTTGGCCTCATAATGAAAGGCCTGGCATACGTTTGCGAACTGACTCCGGAGGAGTTCAAGACCATGCGCGGCGACGTCGGCGTCCCCGCCACCTCCCCCTACAGGGAACGCCCCGCGCCGGAGAGCCTCGACCTCTTCGAGCGCATGAAAAACGGCGAATTCCCCGAAGGCGCAATGACGTTAAGGGCCAAAATCGACCTTGCGAGCGGCAACTTCAACATGCGCGACCCCGTCCTATATCGCATCAGATATATCGAGCACCATCGCCAGGGCACCGAATGGTGCATCTTCCCCATGTATGACTTCGCGCACCCGATTCAGGACGCGCTCGAAGGCATCACGCATTCGCTGTGCTCGCTGGAATACGAGGACCACCGCCCACTGTATGACTGGGTCATCGCCAACACCGACGTCCCGAGCCGCCCGAGGCAGATCGAATTCGGCCGCCGCAGCATCAACTATTCCGTCATGTCAAAACGCAAGCTGCGCCGCCTTGTCGAAGAGAAATACGTAGACGGGTGGGACGACCCGCGCATGCCCACGCTGTGCGGATTGCGCCGCAGGGGTTACACGCCCGGGTCGATACGCGATTTTTGCGACAGGATCGGAGTCGGAAAAACGTCAAACTCCATAGAATACGCACTATTGGAGCATTGCCTGCGCGAGGAGCTGAACGCCCATGCGCCGCGCGCCATGGTCGTCCTGCGCCCGCTCAAGCTTGTGATAGAGAATTACCCCGATGGCAAAACCGAGCATTTCGCGGTCGAGAACAATCCCGAAGATGAGAACAGCGGGACCCGCGACGTCAGCTTTTCCCGGGAAATATGGATCGAAAGCGACGATTTCATGCTCGATCCGCCAAAAAAATACAACCGTCTCTCGCTCGGCAGCGAGGTCAGGCTGAAATCGGCATATATCGTCAAATGCACCGGGTACGAAACCGACGCGAGCGGCGACATAACGCTCGTCAAAGCGCAGTACGACCCCGAAACACGCGGCGGCACGACGCCGGACGGGCGTAAGGTTCGCGGCACGATTCACTGGGTCGACTCGCTCTCCGCCGTCGACGCGGAAGTGCGCATCTACGATAATCTGTTCACGGACCCCGACCCCGACGGCCCGGGAAAGGACTTCACGGAGCTGCTCAATCCGATGTCGCTTGAGACGCTGCTTGGCTGCAAGGCAGAGAAGGCGCTCGAGACGGCCGGGGCGCACGACACCTTCCAGTTCCTGCGTTTGGGGTACTTCACTGTCGACAGCAAGGACTCAAAGCCCGGCAAGCCCGTTTTCAACAGATCGGTCGCCTTGAAGGAGAGCGCGGCGAAGCCGCGGGCTACAGCTCCCGCAGAGCCTTCGCAAGCTGGTCCGGACAGGATGTAGGCCTGCGCCCGCATCTGATGCCTTCGAGACGGGACACCGCCTCGCTGACGGACATGCCCTCGACGAGCCGCGAAATCCCCTGCAGGTTCCCTTCGCATCCGCCGATGAAAACGACCGACTTTATGACCCCGTCGGCCGCATCGACCTCGATGGCCCTCGAACACGTTCCCGATGTTTTATATAGCATATATGCCCACCTTCCAAAATTGACTGTCCTCGCGTGGGGGTTCCGCACCCGCATCCCGGCTTGTCCTAACGTGGGGACTCCGCACACCGCAGCTCGGCTTGTCTTAACGTGGGGGGTCCGCCCCCCGCAGCCCGGACGCCGCGCGCATCAGTCGCATATCAACGAAACGAGCGTGTCGTTGTCGAGATTATGAAAGCAACGCCCGACGTCGAAGCCGGATATGGCATCGCGTAAATCGGCCTCGACGACCTTCCTGCCTACAAGCCTCGTAACAAGCTCGCTCGTGTCGCCGCTTCCGAAATAGTCGCCATAGAACTCAACATCAATAATGCGCCCCTCCGAAATATCCATGTGCGCCTGAATGTTGCCGCAACCCTCAACGCGCCTTGCTTTCCTTATGCTGCATTGCGGGGAGCGCCCGTAGTTCCACTCCCATTTATCATAAACGGCGGTCCGCAGCTCCCGAACGGCGTCGATGTCGTCGGACGAGAGAGCGCGTTCGCCCATATTATACTTCTTTATAAAGTATTTGCGCAACTCATTATAAAAATCTTTCGTCGGCATATTTCGAGACATGTATGGCCTGATGTTCGCCACGAAGCTCCTGACAGACGCGGTCCCGCCGGAGCGTGCTGCAGCGCCGGAGCGTGCGGCAGCGTCAGAACGTGCTGCATCGCCGGAACGCTCAGCAGTGTCTGAATGCTCGGCAGCGCTGGAACGTGCGGCAGCGCTGGAACGTGCGGCAGCGCTGGAGCGTGCTGCATCGCCGGAACGCTCAGCAGTGTCTGAATGCTCGGCAGCGCTGGAACGCTCAGCATCACTGGCACACGCGGCCGCACCGGATTGCGGCAGCCCCTTCGGCGCCGCCAAAGCGCCCCGCATCGCAAACAAATCCGTGTCATAAAGCAACGTGCCGTGGTGCAGGACGCGGCCGCCCTTGATATACTGCGCGTTGCCTGAAATCTTCTTGCCATCGACTGTGATGTCGTTCCTGCCGGCCACCCTCGCATCAACGCCAAGGCTCTCCAACGCGCCAAGAACAGGAGCGACAAACGATGAAAAATCATATTCGCGGAGCTCTCCGATGTTGACGATGAACGAATAATTGACATTGCCCAGATCATGATATACGGCCCCTCCGCCTGACAGCCTGCGGACGACGCTTACGCCGTGCTCGCTGATGTACGTTGGGTCGACCTCCGCAAGTGCGTTCTGGTTTTTCCCCAATACCACGGCGCTGTCATTCTGCCAAAGCATAAGGTACTCTTCAGCATTGTCAAAATTATCGAAGACATGCTGTTCAAGCGCAAGATTAAAATACGGATCATTGCTTGGGCTCTCCAAAAATACCATTCGCATGCCTCCAATCCAAACGCACAGGATTATCGAACAAAATTTCGGCGAAAAAATAGCCAACACCAATTACCGATAATAATAGGAGGAATCAGAAATGTCAACAATGAAAGCAATATGGTGGACAGGACCGAACAAAATCGAACTCATAGACGCTCCAATCCCGGAAGTCAGGCCGGGCACCGTTAAGGTGAAGATATCATACGCCGCGATATGCGCGACGGACATCCACATGGTCACGATGGGCGCGATGGGCGCAAGGCTCAGGGAAGGCGGTCAGGGGCTGGGCCACGAAGGCTCCGGAATCATTTCTGAAATGGGCCCCGACACGGAAAATAGCGGCCTCAAAGTCGGCGACAAAGTCGTCATGTATCCCGGCGCCCCATGCGGGAAATGCGAAAACTGCAAAAACGGGCTGAACCAATATTGCAGAAGCGGCGGAATGTTCAGCACATATGCTGAATACGCTGTCGTGCCGGTGACCGGGATATACAAAGTGCCGGACGATGCGGACATGCGCGTATATGCCCTCGCCGAGCCGTCCGTCTGCGTCATCCGCGCCATGGACCTCTCGCCGATCCGCCACGGCCAGACCGTCTTGGTGTCGGGCATCGGCGGAATCGGGTCAATTTTGCTCGACATGGTCATCCACACCGGAGCCTCTAGGATCACGGTATCCGACCCCGTCCCGCAAAAGCGTGAAAATGCCCTATCGATGGGCGCACAATACGCCATCGACCCCGTCGGGCAAGACCTCGTCGCCAGGGGAATGGAGATCACCGATGGCAAAGGCTATGACCATGTGTTTGAAGTCTCGGGCGTCCCGGCAGCAGCCCCGCCATGCCTGAAGCTCCTTGCAAAATGTGGCACAGTGACCTATTTCGCCGTCTTCCCGCCAACTTACGAGATGCCGCTGAACCTCCATGAGCTCTATATGAAGGAAGGGCGCATACAAACAGTGTTCACTCATCCAAGCATAATGCACAGGGCAATCGACCTTCTGCCGAGGCTTCAGACCGACAAGATCATCGGTAAAATATTCGATCTGGCTGACGGCATGGACGCGATAGAAATGTTCCATAAATCGATCTATCCAAAAATCCTGCTCAAGTGCAACTAGTGGAACATGGGTAGGCCAGAGGGATAGGCCAGAGGGACGATTCTGATGTTTCACAAGGATAAGATCGTGCGTGGTGCGATGCGTGTTTACGCGGTATTCTTTTATACCACTTCGGGCTAACTGTGGCCGTTGTTATTCCAGACGCTTTTTTCGGATTTTCTTTAAGTAATCTCTTTTGAATTCGCTAGTGTTGTGGAAAACCTCCAGTTCAGACCGTGATGGTATTTTAAGATCGAATTTAAGCGCAGTCAGTTCAAGTGAGCAGAACATATCTATCAATTGAAATAGCTTGTATTCAGAAGGCTTTACACGTCGAAAGGATATATTTGATAATAAAACGCTCAATGTGGATGTTAATATCTGTGTCAACTCAATCTGGCCATTATCATAGTATACGGTAATCTCATCAAATGCTCGCAAGAACAGTTCGTGCTTATCCACAAAAGAGCGGATCTGTTTGGAAATACGGGCTGTCAAATCAATTATATCTCTGCATTCTTTTTTATCGACATGTAATATAGTGTACTTCACATCGACGTGGCGGCAAAAGTGGACCAGCGCGTTAAGCAACTTCTTCCGCTCATCAACAGTTAAGTTGATGTAGTTGCTTTCTCTGCGGATAATGGGACCGGTGTGTAGGGCGTGCGGCTCATGACCCAAGTTTTTAACTTGAGAGTCCAACAACTTAACTGCATTGCCTATTTCGTTCCGCTGATCGTGAAAAAGCATTGCAACGATATAGTGCGGGGAGTGCGCCTGATATGAACCAAAATCACCGGATTCGTCCACAAAAATGCTCAGTTTTCGGTCCAACATCATCACCTCGCACAATAAAAGCGGCGGGGGATACCCCCGCCTGCGGTGGACCAGGGTCTTTCGACCAGCCCAAACTGTGTTTCGCCACAGCTTTTATATGATTAATATAGCACATTGTTTAGAATTGTCAATAGTAAGTTTAGCACATGTGTGTTTAGCACATGTGTTTAGCACACCGTTTTTTCTATTTCAAAATGTATGGCAAGGTGACGGATTGACCAAAAAGCAAAGCCGGGTATCTTTCATCAAGCGGCATCACTCTCCTTGCTGACGAACCAGCTCCTCCACTTTTATGCGCGGATTATGATACCGCCTTCTCGAGGGTGTACGCTCGCCGTAATCAATGGCCTTGGCAGGACACCAGCTTATGCAAGCCATGCAATGCTCACAATGGTGCAGCCACCCCGGCTTTCCATTCGCTTCTTGATCTGCGCCTCAGCCACACCCTCAGCCACGCCGTAAGCAAAGCCTTCAGCCACACCCTCCGCAACACCGTCCATATATGAGCTGTACATTTCCAGATCGTAATCCGCTTGGGCGCGTTCGAGCGATTTTGCCACGGTCCTCTCCTCCTCCGTCAGATTCACGAAATCAATTATCCTGCCCGCTTTTTGGATGTATTCCGGCGCGTCCGGGCTGACCGCGCCCGTGTTGAAGTAGTTATGCCAATGCTTTAGAACAAGTTTTTCAAGGAGTAGTTTTGTGTAGCGGGGATTATTAGCAAAAGACTCACAAAAATCAAAACAATGTTCTTCTTGACAAGGTTCTTCTTGTATTTTAGCCAATTCTCTGTTATGCTACAAATATCAATCGAAAGCGGGGTGTACCGATGTTTCGCTAATCCAATTCGCAGTCGATAAAAACGTTGAAGTCCAGTGATGAGCAGGGCTTGGTTTTTGTTGGAATTGGATTGATGGCAGTCATTGGGAGCGGGGATAGCTTACCCTTGTATCTTATTGTGATTTTCAATCCTTTTCCGAAACGGAAAGGGATTTTTATTTTGTGGAGGATGTTATGGATTTACTAAAACTAGCAAACGTCTTGATTGATAAAATCAAGCGCGACTACTATGATCGCGGCATATGACAGCGAAGATTTGGATAAAATCCTTGCCGCCGCTCATGCGCACCAGACGGCGTTTGAAACCCTGTTGCATGAAAATGGGTTACACCCATTAAAATTTTCCACGATAGAAGAAGTGGAGTGCTACTTCAATAACAAATAATAAGGAGTTTTACATATGCAAAATCTAAAAATCGAGACCGCACGTTTGATCCTGCGTCCGTTCGTAGAAACCGACGCGGCGATGGCCAGTTATAATAGCAAACAACCGTCAGTAGCGCACTTCATGCCTGAAATGGTGAAAGACACTGAGGAAGCCGCGTTCGACTGGATTCGCTATGTCAACAAGGAATTATGGAGCATAGACAAGCCCTGCGTATTATTTGCGATTATTAGAAAAGACGATGAACGATGTGTCGGGTGCATTTTCGTCAACCGGAAAGAGGAATGGGGCAATATCGTTGAAATGGGCTGCTATATCGGCGACGAATATCAAAACAGCGGTTATGCAACCGAAGCAGGCAAGGCAATGATTTGGTGGGTGTTTGAAAAAGCCGGGCAGGATGTAATATCGGCTTTTGCCAAACCGGAGAATAAGGCGTCTCAGCGGGTTATCGAAAAGCTCGGCTTTATCTACGCAGGAAAACGGTTGTTACCGCATAACGGCGAGGACTGCGAATTTGACTATTTTCGCTTGTATCACACAGACGATCTACCCGGCCCGGAGTGGGATACTCTCTGGGTGAACAAAGCAGAAAAAATGGGTGACTTTTTCAACAAGCGCGCGGCAGGGTACGATGATACCAGAGTATCGGGTATGTCGTCAGGCTGTGCAAATTCGGATTACGTTAAATACGGAAGCTGTTTACCAAAAACCGACGAGGTTTTGAAGATACTCGACATCGGTTGCGGTACGGGATTTGAATTACCATATATATGGGCGCGGATTCCAAACGCACACATCACCTGTTTGGATTTGTCGCGCAATATGCTTGACCTGCTGCTCGAAAAATACCGGGATAGGCGTGAACAAATTACTGTTATTGAAGCGTCTTATACTGACTGGCTATACCCGGAAGCGGCTTTTGACATCGTTACTTCCCATTCTACGATGCACCATTTATGGCCGGAGGAAAAGATTGGTGTTTACCGGGGAATCCATCGCGCATTGGTTCCCGGCGGCTCATACATAGAAGCTGACTTTATAGTTGACGGCATACTCGCAGAACAGTATAAACGGCGATATGAAGCTATCACATCCGCTTTGTCAAACAAAGCTGAGGCGGGTGAATATCATATTGACATTCCATGCACGTTGGAAGTGCAGATAAAACTACTCCGCGATGCGGGATTTTGTTCTGTTGAGGTGTTGGACGACCGTACCGAAGCGCACGGCAGTGGCGCGATATTGCAAGCGAGAAAGTGAGGATAAAAAATGGACTTACCAATAAGAACACACCGCTTATATATCACCGAGTTTGACGAAAGCATGGCGGAGATTGTTCACTTGAACTCTTTAGATGATGATAACCGGCGTTTTGTACCTGATGAAGTATTTGAAACCATTGACAAGGCAAAAGAAATCTTATCGTGGCTAATTTCGTCCTATTCCCAGAATGACGCGCCGCTGGTTTATCCAATCATTTTGAAAAACGGCCAAAACATTGGCTATGTCCAGGCTGTCCCAATCTCTAATGGATGGGAAGTCGGGTATCATGTAGCAAAACCGTTCACCGGTAACGACTATGCGACCGAAGCCGTCAGCGCTTTTCTGCCACATATCATGCAAAAAATCGGTATCTCTGAAATCTATGGTATTTGCCGTGCCGACAATATCGCATCGTGCAAGGTTTTGGAAAAGTGTGGCTTTAAGTTGGAGTTTGACGGTATTAGCAAATATCACGGCGAAGATCATCATATTCACCGCTATAAATACTATTATGAGAACAGTGAAACAGCGGGACGGTTCTGCTGTTCCACCAACCCCGCCGCCTGTTGATCAACGGGCATGGGGTCCGCCAGATATTCAAAGTCAACATGAAATAAAACAAACCCGGGGCGCATTCGCTTTTGACGCATCCCGGGTTGTTTCATCCTACGGATTTCAAATGTAGATATATTAGCGCATTGCCAATACGCTTTCCAAAGGCAGCTCCGTACACTCTGCTACCACCTCTGGTTGAAAGCCTCTACCTAGCATTATTTTTGCAGTCTTTGCTTTTTCGTCAGCCACACCCGCAGCCACGCCGTCCATATATGAGCTGTACATTTCCAGATCGTAATCCGCCTGGGCGCGTTCGAGCGATTTAGCCACGGTCCTCTCCTCCTCCGTCAGATTCACGAAATCAATTATCCTGCCCGCTTTTTGGATGTATTCCGGCGCGTCCGGGCTGACCGCGCCCGTGTTGAAATAGTCATGCCAATGCTTTTGGTTCTGCGTCTCGACGTTTGGCTTTTTCAGTTCGAAGTACCCCAGGCGAAGCAGACACTTCTCAAACCCCTTGTTGCGCTCCGGGTCGTACAGCTCGAAGATGCGCAGGGCGTCCTCGTCGTCGAAGTGGTTATACCCCAGTATGTTGAGCGAATACACGGGCTTCATCCCGGAATAGCGGTTCGGCCTGCCTGATTTGTCTATCTGCATATGCTCCGACTTGTCGTAGTTCCGGCAAAAACGCTCCAACGGGTAGAGCAGCGAGCGCTCGGTGTAAAACCGCGTCTTCTTGATCTGGCACTCGGAGACAAAGTCCGCCGTCTTGAAAGTGGCTGCCACGTCTTTGAGCGTGTTCCGCAGGACGGTGATTTCCTCGCCCTTGATGAGCTCCATGTACGCATCGATGCTGTACGGGTTTTCTATCGCGAGCTCTTCCACCTCGACGTTGAAAAAGTCTCCGATGAGCCCCGCGAGTACGTCCTTGTTCTCCTCGCTCGCGAGGACCTTTTTGAAAGCGAGATCGCCCGTCGGCGAGATTCTGTCCAATGTGCATGCCCCTTCCGAATAGTGGCTGCCGCTATGCTGGACACTTATTGCCCTGATGCGGCTATGATACCATATTTTCAAAATACGCGCAATATGTATGTGTTTTAGTTGTGAATGTTTTTCGTTGTAAATATGTCTTTGTAAAGTATTATTGCAGGATTACAATATCGTAAACAGGAGAGCCGGCCGTTTGGGCTCCCGCGCCTTTATGCGCGGCATCTGCTCCATGCCTACTGTTGCTCCAAGCACTGTCCCGAGCTCCGGATTATCATCTACCGTGTACGATAAGCACTGTCCCGAGCTCCGGAATGTCATCTACCGTGTACGATAAGCCTTAAAGCGGCTATAAGGTCAATAGCCGTTTTTTCCCACAAACGGACATATACGCGGAAAAAACAGAAAAATTGCAAAAAAAGCGGCTTAGGGTTAGTTTTGTGAATAAATTAACCCTTCCATTTTGTTTGGAAGTGTGTATGATGAATATGTGGCGCAAATTCCACCGGGGTAGCCGTCGACGCAAACGGTTACATCCGGGGGGTCAAGCCACGTAACACAACTATTTTAAGGGAGGAAATCAAGGTGAAAAAGAGACTCATATCTATCGTTCTCGCGCTGATAATGACGCTCGGTCTATTGACGGTACCAACTCTTGCAGTAAGCGATACCAACAATGGCGATTGGGCAAAAAAAACGGCGGTGCTGAGAAACACTGGTGAAGCGGAACTAATGGTCCGCGTAGGCGATATTGACGCGCTTAATGACGACAATGGCGCGGTGGAAAAGGGGTACAATCCTTTCACTGCTAAAAGCAGCTTCGCGCATAGCTGGCCGGGCGGTTGGCTTTTGGACCCTGACGACCCCGAAGGCACGGACCGCATCTATATTGGCAGTCATTGGGGCGGAAAAACAGCGGACGGGTATGCGCAAAATTTCCAACAGTATAAGAACGGGGGTCTACAAGACAGGGCTTTCGGCGAAGGCGCGATGACGATCACGATGGATTATGACATCTCAGGCATCACAGTAAAGAATGCGTTGCTGCAGCTTTGCATTGACGATTTCCAGACTCCTAGATGGGGCAGCAACTTTACTGTCAAGCTCGGCGGGAGAGACGCTCCTTTTATAGCGGAGCTGCTCAATCATGTAGACCAGACGGGTCCGATTTCCCATATTGTCTCCGCAATCATCCCTTCCGGTTTTTTCTCTGCAGTTTCTTCCGGCAAGCTTGTTATTACTATTGACGAAATTAACGGAGTCGGCGACGGATATGCGATGGACTTCGTAAAACTGCTTGTCAACTACAACGAGGATGTTTTTATGAGCGAGTTAACCGGCACAACCGAGCCGGGTGCGACGGTCAGGCTGCTGGGAACCAGCACGACCGTTACGACAGGGTCTGACGGCAGCTTCACCTTTATGGCCGTGCCGGGGCTGAATGTTGTCCGCGCATCCAAAAACGGCTATACGGAAAAATACGAGTCCGGTATCGTTCTGTCCTCTGACACGGTATGGAATCCGAAAGTCGCACTTTCATCCGGTTCCGGAAATCCCGACATTGACTTTTCGCTGTTTGCCGTGACGGATGCATGGTCGAACGCCTCCGAATGGGCAAGGCCGGAGCTTGATAAAGCGGATGCCCTCAGTCTCATACCTGACAGCCTGCGGGACGAGGACCTGACGAAATCAATGACCCGCGCGGAGTTCTGCCTGCTCGCTGTGACGCTCTACGAGAAAGTGACGGGGACAACGATAACGGGGCGCGTGAAGTTCACCGACACGACCGACGTGAACGTCGAGAAGGCCGCCTTCATCGGCGTGGTCAACGGCGTGGGGAACAACAGGTTCGACCCCAACGGAACGCTGACCCGCGAACAGGCGGCGACGATGCTCGCGCGTCTCGCGGAGTCCGTCAGCAAGCCGCTGGACAAGAAGGCGGCGACGTTCGGCGACAAGGGGAGCGTGTCGACGTGGGCGCTCGAAGCCGTGGGCCAGTGCGAGGCCGCCGAGATAATGGGCGGGACGGGCAACAACCAGTTTTCGCCGGGTGGCGCGTACCAGCGCCAGCAGAGCATAGCCACGATCACGCGCATGTACGACTACCTCGACGGCAAAGGCACGCCGAACCACGCGATGGAGGTAACGACGACGAC
>WRMX01000067.1 GCA_009776905.1 Oscillospiraceae bacterium | reverse complement strand
GCCGGAGCCATTGATATTGACTACGGAAATGTATATATGACGGGCGGCACAGTCAGCGTTCTGCGCGAGAGCGTTTCGGATTGGGCCTATCGCAAAGCCATCTATATAAAGAAAGGCAACGTAACCATATCCGGCGGCAAGGTGACTGCATTCCGTAATTCATCCGCCATTCATCTTGATAATGGCAACGCGACGATCTCGGGCGGCGAAATCTCAGCAAAAGGCGAAACAGTCAATGGGATTCCCACCAACAACACTTATGGAATCAGGGTCGATAACAGCTCCGTCGTCGTCATAACGGGAGGAAAAGTATCGGCCACAGGCGCTTCATCTATAAATACCGCGGTAATTATCGATTGGGGGCTGGTCGCATATTACGAAGGCACGGTCAGCGGCGACTTTGAGATCTGGTATGACGACTATGGGATCGTCGTCGAGGTCGACTCCCTCGATATCCCGCCCTCATATCACGGCACGAACAAAGGACTCACATGGAAAGAATGCGTCGACATCAGCCATACAAGTTGGAACACAAATATGTCCCCGCCCTCGATAATCTTTTCATACAAAGGCAAGGAGTTCATCGCGCCGTGGGCTGGGCAGAGCCAGCCACCGGTCACGAACGACGACTATCCCGTGAGGCTTCAAGAAACGGGAGAATTGTTCGAGACGATCAATGAAGGGATGGCAGCGGCAGGCAGCCAAGGATTCGATGCCTACACGCTGGAAATCATCGGCGATGTCGAAGAGCCGGATAGCGTGGTCATAACGGCCGATGTGACAATTATCGGCGCGGAAGGCGCCCATACGATCACGCTGGCAAACAAGCAGCGCACAAAATTCGCCGTCGAAAGCGGTGGAAAACTGACCTTGGGCGATGGAACCAACAATAATCCGCTGACGATATTGCACCCTGTCGGCGCGACTGAAGGCACGCTAAATGTCAAAGATGGCGTGATAATCAAAAGCTCGACCGCGCTGTATTTCGTCGGCCCCGGCGCAAACGGCACCATCAGCGGCGGACGCATAGAGGGCGGCACGACGGGGCTGGACATTTCAAAAGGCGCAAAAATACAAGAAATTAGCGGCGGAACGTTCAGCGGCCCTCAGGAAGCGATCCATGTGAGCGACAAGGGCACGGAAATAGAGCTCATATCCGGAGGAAGCTTCCACCAGACCGATCCCGAAGTAAGGTTGCACGGACAGGCAATTTTCGTGCAAAACGAATCGAAGATAGGCAAGATAACTGGAGGCTATTTTGAAGCCGTGCGAAGCCACGCCTTGGGGCTGGTCAGAGGCGGCAGAGTCGGCGAAATTGCAGGCGGCAAGTTCACTGCGACAAACACATATGACACCGATGGCAACCGCAATGCAGTGATAAGAATCGATACCGACTGGACTCATAACGCAAAATCAGGCATCGACGTCATCTCCGGCGGATATATCACAGGCGCCCATTTCGGCATACTGACGATAACGGACTCCTCGCTTCCTTCGGAGATAGGCTATATAACGGGAGGCACGTTCGAGAGCACGATCGCGCTCCAAAACGACGTCAACTGCACGATCGCAGAGATCACCGGCGGCACGTTTAACGGCCTCCAGGGAATGTTGAACGCAGGCACGATTGGCGTCATCGGCGGAACAGCCGCCATCCTCGGCAAATCATCATATGGGATATTCAATTATACAGGAGGCACGATCAACGAGATAAGCGGCGGCACGATCCTGTCAATGTCCGACAACGGCATCGCAAATCCCGGCACGATCAAGCTGGTATCAGGCGGGACAATCATCGGTTGGTACTCCGCGATTAGAAACTCTTTCAACGGCAGACTCGACACGATCACCGGCGGAACCTTCTACGGCAAGAACATGGCAGCAATAAGCCTCGTCAATCCGCTGACATTGGAACCCGGGCTCGATGCGGAAATCGGCTTCGGGCGCTATCAAGGAAGCGGCGGTGTGATCTTTATCGGCGAAGAGCATGTCACATACCCAATCGACCCCGAGACCGGCCACACATATTACATGAGCAATGAAACGTTGCCTGTCGCCGGAATAGACGAAACAGAATTCAAGTATTTGAGGCTGCCATATTCATTGACTTTGTATATATCAAAGGCCCTGCTCGATAGCGAAGGCGACAAGACAGACGACGGCACGGAATTTGAGATAGTCTTATATGAATTAATCGACAACAACGATTGGGAAAACATCGGCAAATACATAATATCGGCGAATGGCGGAGCAACCACGATAACAGACTTGCAAGGCGGCAGCGCATATCAAATCGTGGAAATACCACAAAACGGTTATAGCTTGCAAGACTATGCGATTTATCAAGGCATGACGGAGATAGGGCGAACCGGCGATGAAGCGGTTGCATTCCAGGTGCCGGAACTGTCAAAAGAAATGACGCTCGATGTCATTGTCACGAACGTCAAGGATGTCGAGCCCGGCAGCGGCGGCGAGGAGCCCGGTGGCGGCGAAGAACCCGGCGGCGGCGAAGAACCCGGTGGCGAAACCCCCGGTGGCGGCGAAGAACCCGGAGGAAACGGCGAAGAGCCCGGTGGTGGCGGCGAAACCCCCGGCGGCGGCGGCGGAACCCCCGGCGGCGGAACCCCTATCATCAATCCCCCACTCATCGACGTCCCCGAAGAGGAAACCCCAATGGTCCCGTTCATCTCGGAGCATGTCTCATACGTCATCGGATACCAAGACGGGACAGTCCGCCCCGGACGGAACATTACAAGGGCCGAAGCAGCGACGGTCTTCTTCAGGCTGCTGACGGACGAAATCAGGCTGCAAAACTGGGCGCGCGAAAACCCATATAACGATGTGGCAATGGGAAGTTGGTATAACAACGCAATCTCGGTCATGAATAACATGGGCATAGTCAACGGATATAACGATGGCTCTTTCAAGCCTAACGGCGCGATCACAAGGGCGGAACTGGCAGCAATCGCAGCACGCTTTGCGCAATCAATGGGCATGGCCCCTCAAAATCAGGTAGCATTTAATGATATCGAAAACCATTGGGCGCGTGACGATATCTCCTACGCAGCGGCGATCGGCTGGGTTGCAGGCTACCCGGATGGGTCATATAGGCCAAACCAACCGATTACAAGGGCGGAGTTCATGACATTGGTCAACAGGATGCTTGCCCGCGCGCCTGAGCACGCGGACGACCTGTTGCACGAAGACATGGTCACATGGCCGGACAACTCCGACAAAAACGCATGGTACTATCTAGCCGTCCAGGAAGCGACGAACTCGCATCAGCCGGAAAACAAGGACAAAAACGTGCCAAATCTACAATTCAGCTACGAGTTCTGGGTCACGATGATAGAAAACAGAGACTGGTCCCTGCTGGAACGGCCATGACAATAGCTAACGTGAGGCGCCCCTCACAAAACGTCGCATAAAAG
Organism: Oscillospiraceae bacterium; assembly: GCA_009776905.1. GTDB lineage: Bacteria > Bacillota > Clostridia > Oscillospirales > Oscillospiraceae > WRMH01. The sequence continues at coordinate 12,715 of WRMX01000067.1, read as the reverse complement.
GTATTTACCCCAGGGCAGAGCCGCGCGGTATTCGACCTTTTGATGACATCACTCGCTCGGTCATGTCGCGCTAGCGCGACGCGCCTCTCGCTTCGTTCGACAATAGCAAAAGCCCCCGGCTGCCCACAGACAATGGGACCAGCCGGGGGTTGTTTGCTTTGTGAGCCACTCAGCTAATATCGCTGCTAATCGCTGCTAAATTCCTCGATCGCGTCCTGCCCTTTCGGCTCCTTGCCTTTAATGCTATAAATGAAAGGCACCGAAACGGTCGCAACATGCTTATGCCTCGCCAGCTTGCTTGCAATAAAGAACGTGGTCTGGTTATGGAAAATTTTATCCTGCCAACCGCCGCTGACGAATTTTGTGAGCACGACGGTAAGCGTCTGGCCATGCGAAAGCTTCGCCTCCCGCTCAATGATGTATTTGTCCAGCAATCTCAGCACATCGCGGTATGGAGTGGGAATAATCGTCAATGGAATTCCAATGCCCAGCTCATCCCATTGCTTTTTCAACGCCTCTGTGTTTTGAGGATTCGTTGAAATATGCAGCGCGGTCACATCAGAAGAAATATCATTCGCATAATCAAACGTTTTCAACGCCGCTTTGCTGAGATAATGAATCAGAACGATGCATGGCAGCTTGTCCTTGCTGGTGCTCTCCTTGTAGTGGTACTTATAATCCTTAATGCTGATAGCTTGCCCGAAAAGCGCGTAGTGCCGGTGCGTATATGACATGAACAACATTATCAGAGGTATGACGATAGCGAGCGCCCATGCGCCGCCGGAAAACTTCATAACAAAAACAACTATGAACGCAACGAACGTGACCAGCGCTCCCACTCCATTGATGATGCACTTATAGTGCCATCCCTTTTCCTTAAGTTTGGTCCACTTGATGAACATGCCGAACTGAGAAATCGTAAACGAGATGAGAACGCCAACCGCATAAAACGGAATCAAGGTATGCGTGTCTGCGTTGAAAGCCACAAGCATTATTCCGGCTGTAATGAAGATAAACATGATACCATTCGAAAAGCTGAGCTTAGTCCCGCGATGCGAGAATTGGAGCGGCATGAACCTATCGGACGCAAGGATCGAAAGAAGTATTGGCAAACCATTGTATGCGGTGTTCGCGGCCAACAGCAAAATCAACGCAGTCGTAAACTGCAGCAGATAAAACATAAACCCCTTGCCAAATACGGAATTGGCCATCTGCGACATGACCGTGACGCCGGGAAGAGGTATAACCTTAAGCGTACCGGCAAGCAAGCAAGTTCCCCCGAAAATCAGAATGATGATGGTGCCCAGCATATAAAGAACATGCCGCGCTGTCTTCGTCGGCGGGTCCCGGAAACCGGGGACTGCATCGCTCACCGCTTCAACGCCGGTCAACGCAGCGCAGCCGGAGGAGAATGCGCGCAAAAACAAAATGAGCGTAATCCCTGACAACGTGTCCTCAGGGATAAGCTCATGCACAGCGCCATAGTCAATCGGCATCAGCGTTCCGGAAATGCTTCGAACAAAACCGGTAATGATCAAAACAAACATCGTCGCAATGAATAGATACGTCGGCACGCCGAAAATTTTCGACGACTCGCTGACCCCACGTAAGTTGATCAACGTCACGACCGTAATGCATACAAGCGCGATGATGACCTTTTGCCCCTCCAACGCGGGAAATGCGGATGTGATTGCGGCTGTGGATGAAGATATGCTGACCGCGACGGTCAATATATAATCGACCACCAAGCAAGATGCAGCCAGCAATGAAGGTTTGCGCCCGAAGTTTTCTTTTGAAACGACATATGCGCCTCCGCCTCCGGGGTAGTGGTTGATAATCTGTGCGTAAGAAAAAATCAACATAAGCAGCAATGCTATGATAGGGATGCTGATAAGCCCGACATACCTCACGGCTACCAATCCGAGGAGAGGCACCAATGCCAATAATATTTCTTCCACCGCATAAGCAACGGAAGAAACAGCATCGCTTGCCATTATGGGCAGCCCCCATATGCGGGATAATTTTTCATGAGACAGTTGCTCGTTTGATAACGCATTGCCCAATAAGATGCTCTTTATGCTTCTCATTAAATTTTCGCCTCTTGTCAGTAATGATGTTTGCTGCGCGATCATATATACAGAGTCTACGTGCATCGCCTTTTTGCTGCCGACGGCAGTAGCGCAAGGCATGCGGCTATTATAGTATGTAATTCAGAAAATACAACTGCAATAATGCACAGTACGCAGCTAGCATATGCAGAAGAGTCTGTGCATTCTCTACAAGCGCGAACGCGAACGCGGGTGGAAACGTGTCCCGTTCATTTCAGAACAAGAGCGCCCCCCTCGCGCGGAACCGCGCCAGCCCGCAACCTCCCGCGCCTGCTCTCCTTGCCTTCTTCGCCCGCCCGTGCTCACGCGTGAAATTGCGTACAAAACTTCTCCGCGCGCCCTCTCAACTCATCAATGAGCGCCTGCGGCGACAAAACCTCGCAAAGCTCCCCAAACTGGAACAACCAACCATAAAACACCGGCGACAATGCAACGCGGACGGTCACGGAAAAATGCTGCTCGCCGTCCGCTACCATGATAATATCTTTCCCAAACTGATCAATAGCGGCCCCGGCGAGCGATACATGCATGCGCAGCTTGACGTCGGCCTCTTCTCCCCCGAACATTCCAAAGACCTTTTTGGAATAATCCGCCAGATTAAACCCGGCGACGGCGCCGCTGCGGTCTTCATCCAGCTTCTTCACGCCGCTCATCTTATCGACCCTATAATGCGAGAGCCCCTCCCGCTCGTCCGAATGGGCAATAAGGTAATAATTCTCTTCGCTCCAAGAGAGCACGATAGGGCTGACAACATATCGCGCGCCGCTTCTCCGAAAAACGCGCTCCTTCTTAATATTATAGTCAAAATACTTAAAGCTGATCTTGCGCCCCTCGGCTATCGCCTCATGCAGCGTATCGACGCTGTAGTATATGCTCTCGTTCATGCTCTTGACGCGATTTTGAATAAACACTTGGCGCTTCAGTTTCCAAGCATCATTCGAGCTCGCAAGACCCTCCAGCTTNTTNATCAGCTGCATCGACTTCTTTTCCGTTATGAATTTTGAAGACTGCACAGCATCCGCCAACAGTTTCAGCTCCGGCAGCTCAAAATCGCGTTCGGCGACATAATAGCCATAAGTCTTGGTCTTTTCCATCACGATGTCGATCCCAAACAAACGCAGCGCCTCGATATCGTCATATATGGTTTTTCGCTCAGCGGCCACGCCATATCCGGACAATCCCGAAATCAGCTCATTGACGGTCAACGGATGCGCTTCGTCCGTCTGCGTAAGCAAGATTCTCATCAAATAGAGGATCTTCAACTTTTGTCCTATGGATTTTGGCATTATGAAAACACTCCCCGTTTCTATCAATTTTGGCAAATGCGAAACTCACGCACGTGTAATGTGCGCTCTTACGTGCTGTGGATGTTTTATGGGGTCAACGACATCTAGTAGGGGCGGCAACCTGCCGCCCGTGAAATACCTCATTTCACAATCGCTATCTGTCAAATTTGTATGGCATACGCAAGTATATCATGCCGCTCCCAGCGCGCCTAACCTACAACAGCATGGCCTCCTGCTCCAAACGAACACCCATCTCGAGCATATATTCGATGCACTCCGCGCAATCGGCAAGCTCAGGCTGCCGCAGCAAGCCAGACAGCTTGTCCGCGTAGCCTTTATCGAACTTGGCGCACAAATCAGCGTATTTTAAAAGTTCCGCCTTGCCCATCAAATATGGCCGGACATCGGGAAATATCTCCCGCCTCAACCTGGCGAGCATCGAAAACCCGCCAAAATCAATATCGCCCCAATGCGAAAACAAGCAATTATCGGGCATGGCAGCAACAATCTGTTGCAAAAAAAGCCGCTTCGCGGGGCTGTACTGGCCGCCATGAAACAATACAAGCTCCTCGTCCGAACGGCCTTTGCGGACATACTCGACATAGTTTGCTTTGTTTTCTATCGACAGTATCCGCCTGATGCTCGGGGCTATCGACAAGCTGCCGATGCTCAGATCTTCGTTCGTAAGCGCTCCGCCGTTCGGCAGCGGCGAATAGTCTATCTCCCCTCCCGGGAGCGAAATCGCGACAGCTCCGGAAAACTCAAATTGCTCGGGATAACGCGAAAGGCCGACCAAACGCAAAGCCGCCTCATCCGTAACATTGTCCTCGACAGCAAGATATTTTTTGACAATCCGGATCAAGCGGCTCTTGACCGTCCTCTCAAACCGTTTTGAATCGCCGAAACACCGAATTGAAAACACCCGCTCCAACACTTCCGTTTCGCCCCCTAGGAGCGACAGGGCTTTCAGCAAATCGCCCCGCTCTGAAGCGTCCGTAGGAAGGGCGTTCCCTATGGACCGTTTTTTTCTAATATCGGCGAGTTTTTCGTCAGCCCAATCGACGACCCATTGCTCGGCAGACATCTCGCGCAGCCGCTCCAGCCCAGCAGCCGCTTCCTCCGCCTCATCTCCCTTCGGCGTACGCTCGAGCAAATCGTAAACGCTATCGATCTTTTCAAAACGAAGCCAGACGCCGGAAATGATATGGTTGCGCTGCCCGCGCATCCACTCATACCCAACAAGACCCGCCTCCGCCATGTCAAAAACGGCTTGGTTTATGTCCTTGCGAGCGATATGGTTTTCGATGTCATATAAAGGGAAATCAGTCTTTCCGTTATCATAAAGCCTCATTATGCGTCGGCGGGACGGCGGCTCGCCACGCACGTAAGCGGGGCTGCCCTCATACCAATTAACTAGCAGCGTAAGTATTTTTTTCTTATAATCCGTGCTCATTCACAAGATCCTCTATTTCCTCTATGTCAAAAGGCAGGACATGAGTCTTTCTCCCCTCCCTCACCACGCACAGGTTGCGGTCGACAAGCGTCGCGATTTCATGCGCCTTGCCCGGCGGCGCAGCCAGCACGGTCTGGAAGTTGTATCGTTTGAGCAAGGCGATGCTCTGGAGAATGCGCTCATCATCCATTTTGGAAAAAGCCTCATCAAATATTATCAAGCGCGCCGTGTTTGGCTTCTTGTCCCGCCCAACCCTATATAGTTGGACAAAAGAAGCAAGCACCGCAATATAGAACGGCGTTTGGGTCTCGCCGCCGGATTTTTTGCCCTGCGTCCTCGACAGACGTTCCGTGTCGCCATTAGGCTTGACAACCTCCAAATCGAAGCTCAGGTACGTCTTATAATCCGTGAANGTCGCGACGCGCTTCTCGTAATCCTCCGAAACCGCCGCGCCGCCGGCATTGTTATCGTTGGTNATGAGGTCAAAGAGCTCGGACATCTCCTCCGCGTACTTGTTCTCATACTGGTCCGTAAAAAGATTGTACCCGCCCTCNAGCGTCATCTTGTCAACAATCATGTCATGATACCGTTTATACTCGGGATTTGCCGTGACGCTGAAACGATAGGTATCNTCGCCGAAATACGATCCTTTCATAGCAGCGTTGAGCTCGTCAATCTGATTGTTGGCGTTGAATATATTCCTTTGGAGACGGCTGAGAAAATCCTCTTTAAACTGCAAAAACGCCTTGTCGCGAGTATCTTCGATCTTGGCCTCATATTCCGGCAGCTTGTTTTCCGAGAATTCGTTGAATGCCTGCACATAGGCATCGTTCCCGTCCGCAGATATATCATATCCCATTTTGTAAGTCTCGTTATATTTCGCGCGCAAATCGCGAGTGGCCGTCCACATTTCATCCTTCGCGTTACGAGAGCGCGACAGCTCCCTCGGAAACGCCTGGCGGATCTCCGTCGCATGGCCCCGGGACATCAGCTCGCGCTCATAACGAGGCCTCCCGACATCGGCGACAAACCCGGCGTCATAACCGGTCTCAAACACGCCACGGAGCTGCTCGAGCTCGGATTCGAGGGCCGGAATCGTCTCGTTCACGGTTTCATTAAGGCTGTTCCCGACCTCGCCTTTTTGTTCTGCGACATCGACGATCTTTTGGTCAAGCTTTTCAATCTCATTTTCCCTTTGGCCAAGCCGTTCCCTGAGCATCTCGATCTCGCTTCTGTCGATCATGTCGGCATCCGCCCTGAGGCGTGCAATGGTCTCCTCAATCGATGGGATTTCCAGCATCGCATTCGACGCAGCAATGGCCTGCTCAGCATCGGAATCGCTCAACCGCTGCATTTGCTCGGCATCGCGAAGCATATTCGACAACGAGGCATATGCCTGAATCCTCTGCGACAATTCATCAAGCTCCCTTATTATCGCTTCCAGACGCAGACGCGCACCCGCCCGGCCGATTGCAGGCGCTTCCCACCGCTTCGGGTCCATGGCCCGCACGACGAAGTTTTGGTACAGCATCCCGTCATCCGTAACCGACGTCCTGTGCCGGCGCAGCTCATTTATGTTGTCGCATTTTCGCACTCGCCCCAAGACGAAATCCAAGAACAGCCTAACCGAAGGGTTGTCCGTAGCGATCTCTTCGGCAAGGCTCCCCTCGTCGCTCTTCGGTGAAAGGGACAGCAGCTTCGAAGTATCGACAAGGCCTGTGTTGTAAACAGGCTTTTGCCGCTTCACAGAATCGAATAATTTGAACGCGGTCTCAAAATGCTCAGGCGCGACAACAACATAGAATTTTTGATTGCCCAGATACCCCTCAATGACATTACGCCATCTATCGCCAATGACTTCCGCCGCTTCCGCGACGATGGCGGCTTTGGCCCCTTCTCCGAATTTCGACAGCAAGCGGCTTTCAATTGCCTCCTTCAAATCAACGGCATCCTGCGGAAAGCGGAACTTGCCTTCTTCCAGCTGCTCCTTTTCCTTCCTTAACTCGTTGATATGATTGGCGTCCACCGTTTGCGCCTCGTGAAAGCGCTCCATCAGCCCCGCGCTCCTGCCCCGGTAGTTGTCGGCTGAAATGAATAGCAATATCATTTGCTGCAAATCAAGACCCGCCAACAGACCCGCATTATTTGGGTCAATATCGCGTGTTCCGTTTAGAATCGTCATGCCCTCGCCGTTGATGTCAATAAGCCGTTGTTGAAGCATCGGCTCAATAATCGTCAAATCGATATCCGCGATTCTCTGCTCCATATTCTGAATGCAGGTTTTCCAGGACGCGAAGACACGATGCAATAATGCGGAAACATGCTCGAAGCTGTTTTGCAGCGAATCGCATTGCGCCGTTTTCTCATCGATCAGGCGCATCAATTCATCATAACGGCGGGCATCTTCGTTTCCATCCAGTTGGAGCTTCAAGCGGTCGCGTTCGGAGCGGAGCTGCTCCCTTTCCAGCTTTGCGCCGCTAAGCTGCTCCTCCAAATGCGCGAACTTGCTCCTGAGCTGCTCCGCATTGTCTTTGCAAGCCTCAATAGCTTCGCTCTTCAAATCCAGCTCCGCGCAGTCGATCATATAGCTATATAAAACTTCATTATCTTTGTTCTTTACATACTCAGCATGGGCATCGTTGATCCGCGCAAGAAGAGCGATGCGGTCCTTAAGGCTGTCAGATTCTTTTTTAAGGACATCATAGCTTCTGATATTGTCGAGCAAATCGGAGATATTCACTTTTTCCTCGTCGCTGCAGATGAAATCGGTGATAAAATCCCTGATCTTAATGCTCGGGTCAAAAGACACCGCTTTTTTCAACAGCTCGGAAAAGCGCTGCGGCTGGATGCCGCCAAGCTTTCCGCACAGATCCTCCCTGAAATCCCTATTGACCCCTGTGGTATAGTTGCCGCTCGGATACTCCGTGCGGATGAATGCGCGAAGGGCATCGATGCTATAAGGCACTTTGTTGCCGTTTTCGTTTTTCCCCATAAACTCATGGCTCGGAATTCTTCCATCGATCCGGAAGAACAACCTCTGGACGTCGTTCTCCCCAAAGGTATCAAAGCAGCACCCGACAGTAAACCAATTGTTCTTCTCATCATCATGGAACTCGATCGCGATATAGCTTGTGAAGCGGCCGTTGCGCAGATATCGGAACCCCGCATCCTCATCATCGCCGAGCTCTCCGCGAAGATAGCCGGTCAAAGTCCGATTGCCCTTCGCGTTAGCAGCTCTATTGAAAAAAGAACCGCTCGTGTCGCAAAGAAGAAGCAACTGCATGGCGTCAATAATCGTAGACTTCCCGGACGAGTTCTGGCCGGTCAGGAAATTAATTTTATCAAACTCGATCATTTGATGAATAAAGTAATGCCAGTGGATAAGAAGCAGCCGTTTCATAATTTTCATGCTTCGTCATCCTCCGTGTCGCCTTCGTAGTCGCCGCCTTCATCTTCGTCTCCGCCGTCGTCCCCCTCGACATCGCCCCCGCCGCCACGGCTGACGTTCAATTGGAACTCCTCAAGTTCGGCCATCATGTCATTGATGCCCTGATTCGAGACCATGGACAAAATTGTCGGCAAAATCAGAAACCGATTCCCATCTGAATCCCATGCGGCCGAATCAATTTTCTCTATGATATTATAATGCGAAAGCGACCGCTGCGCCTCCACGCGCTCTTTTTGCCTCGTTCGTCCGTTCTTAAGCAGGCCAAGCGATTCCATCTTTTGAATGACATCCTTGGTGCTCGTGCTCACAGTATGGAAACTGCTCGCTTGCTCACGCTGCTCTTCGTAAATGAGGCGGCAGGTAAATAAAAATAGAGTGGTAAACTGGTCGAGCCGATACCTATTGTGGTCATAGGAATTTATCAATGATATGTAACCGTAATTGTCGTCCTTTTCGAGCACCCATCCCGTAAGCTGAAAGTATTCGGCCAGTATCGGGAAAAACCGCATCGCAAGCTGATAATCCCTGTTTGGCAGCGTCATCTGCTCAGAGGCGCGATAACTGTATCGTGGCAAATAAGTACGCGACAAGAGATAATTGCCCAATCTGCGAAACTCGCCCTTGTCGTAATTATTCAAAGCCTCATAATCATCAAGCCACATATAACTCCACCTACTTACGTTCAAAGGTCATCATCGGGATTTTGTAGGAGCCGGTCTCCTTGATCCCGTCGTCAGGCGTCATCTTGAACCCGCTGCCGCGCTCCCCTGCCCTGACCGTCGATAATAGCAAAAGCAGAAACTCCTCGTCGCTTTCCAGCTCAACCGCATCCGTCGAGACAGAGTCACCGTCTCCCAATAGATGCATGATGTACTCGCGCAGCTTCTTCAATGAATACTTATCCTCAAGCGAAGGCAGCATGCGGATGGCCTCTTCACGCGATAAGGCATCATCCTCGCTTATCTCAAGCGGCAAGACGCCGCCCCTCTTGCCCTTCGTGTTCCTGCGCCATAAAGAACGACCGTCAAGAAACTCCTGGCGATTGACGCGGACCGCATGTTCCATCATTCCCAATATAACCTTGCGAGCATCGGAATCCGCAAAAGCATATGTTTTCAACACATGCGCAAGCTTCCCGGCGACAGTCCGATCTGCCGTCATTTGATAGCGGATCGTGTCAACGGAGAGCTTGGTGTATGTGCTGTGCTTTTTGTCAATTTCGTTGACGGTATTCCCTATCGACTGGTATGCATCCATCACATAATCGATCGCCTCAATTATTTTAGACCGCGCATCTTCCTCGCTATCATACTTGCGCACGGCCAGAGCGCGTTTCGCAACGCTATCCATGAGCGTTTCGTCGCCAAGAATGGCGATCAGAATATCTCTGATGGGCGCCATATAACGATAAATGGAATCCATTGTTTTTATAGGGTGGTAAATTCTGTCGGTGAGTTCCTTGTATTCGTCAAAATGGTCGCTAAGCAGCGTATTTACGTCGTATTGCCCCTGAATCCTAAGCATATACCCGCGTATCCCGTGATAGAGCGTCTTGAGCTCATAAATAAGCTGCTCCGTATTCGCCTTCGCGGTCATAATTGCCTCATACATCTGCGCCTGCTGGTTCTCCCGCGCCTCCTTCAGGCTCGAATATGTCGCAAACACAAGTGAGCTATACTCCTTCACCTGTGTTTCCTCCAGCTCATAAAGNAGCCGCATCGTGGCNATGGCATANGTCCTAGGCGTGATGACCTCAATAAAAGACCCATCCATCGTCTCCTTGTCCACCCACCCGGTTTCGATGAAACGATTGAGGATCATCCGCGCTTTAGACGTAAGCGTATTACCGCTTTCGCCGGCATCGTCGTCCTCATCTTCAATCTCATATGTGCGATTTTCGAGCAGCTCGATCAACGCCGCGATATAGTCAGCTTCGATAATGTTCAAATCATACTTCAGCATTTTGTGCAGAAGCATGAGCGCATCAACGTAAACTTCCTTGTTTTTTGATGATAAAACAGAGAAAAAGTTTGAAGGAATCGTATTAAACAAACCCATATGACATACCCGATCCATGTTAAAAACATAATATATGCGGAGTATATCAAATCGCACGGACATTGTCCAACAAAACACGCATAGTTATCGTAGCAAGCCCTAATTTGTGGGCAATATCAAGCGGCGCGATACCCGAAATGCACGACTCGGCGCTGTAGTGTCAGCGTCGCGGAGATATCGAACGAAATGAGAGTCATGATCGAATGAATGAAGATTGGGGGCGTAGATTTGGCAAAAGCGACGTAAACCCCCTTGCTTTAGCCATGGGGAGTGTCAACCGAAAATGGAACACTTATGGCAGCCACTCTTACTTCATCGTCATTTTTACGAAATCGGCTACTTTGCGATTTTGTTTATCCGACAAGATGGCAAATCCCTTCTTGCCGGCATAGTTCTGGAACCCCATCCGCATTGGCAACGCAATCTCACAAACGGCTATTCCCCTCGCCTTAACCTTTGCAGCTATTTTTCCGGTACCGCCGAGCATCCCGCCCGTTGTAAACGCCGCAACAGATTTCACAGCGTTCGGGTCAAGGTTCTGCAGATATGCCCTTAATTCATTGTCGATATTCCAAGCGTATATGCCCCCGCCAATGAATAAAAGATCGATCAACCTGTCTAGCGGGACATCCAGCGGCGATGCTATGACCCCCGCTTCTTTTGCGATTGCTTCCGCAACCGCCTTGCTGTTACCTCCGCGTGATTGATAACGCACAGCAATATTCATAAGATTTGCCTCCTCATACTGTTNACTTCGTCAGATAGAAAATAGCATTATTGTGCCAACAGTGTTAGCACATTTTCATCATCACCGAAAAANTCATCAATACTTCTATCACTACTGAAAATGCCNTCATAATTGCTCTTTTCGGATTTGTCAGGAAACTGTCCCATAACTTTTATCCTCCTGTAGTTTTATTACGCTGATTCAGTAAACAATGTTTGCTGAATTGATTGTATGCTTTCTCAATCAAAAAAGCTTAACAATGCTTGGCCTTTTCGTATTAATAAAATAGCATCTGCTAATTAGGGTGACGATTGCGAAAAGGTCAGACAATGTTTGACCTTTTCAAGATTTAGCCTTCGGCATGGCTTACCTCCTCGGCTATGACTTCATCAATATCAACGTATATCAAGTCTTCAGCGAAACCAACAACTCTTCCTCGGCGCGGCGGTTCGAGGCCAGCCTTGCTTCGTACTCCTTCTGCTTCCTATTCAAAACAGACTCAGCGGAGCTTATTCCACGCAGCAATCTGTTTATTTCTTCGGCATTGTTTTTGATCTGGCCGCGCACTGAAAGGTCCGTAAAAATGTTATCAAACCAGAAGTCGACCGCACGTTGGGTCGATGATATTTCATTCAACCCGTTTGTCGTCATCCCGGCAACATCGCCGAGTTCTTTTCTGAGGGCGCGAAGCTGCGATGAGAGTACGTTGAAGTTTCGTTCCGCATTGTCAATATGCGAATATTTCGCCACATGGGAGATTATGCCGCCTCGCGTGAAGACATCATAAGTCGCCCACCCCTGTGCGCTTTTCAAAGATTCAAGCGCGCTGAGCGCAGTGGATTTGGCGCGTGAGGCAGCGCTGCTCGCTTCCCTGATCTCGGTCATCTGCGTGAAGATGCTTTTCCTCTCATTTTCCAGCTCCTCATATCGTTCTGCATCCTGCCCAGTCAGTTTGCTGAGCTCCAAACGCCTGTTGTTGAGCTCGGTTTTGTAGAGTTTTTCGTCAGCGCGCAAATCGTATATGCGCTGTTTCAGCAAGTCTTGCTCTCGCGTCAGCTCTTCAAGCTGCGTGGCAGCGCGGTCATAAGCAAGCTTGGCCGTGATCTCCTCTTGTTGCTCCCGTTCCAGCTTGTCTTCGTACTTTCCGACCAACTTCAAAAGGAACGATGATAACGACTCTTTTTCAAGCCGCTCCACATCGCCACGCTCCTGCGCATATTGGTGCGATAGCCTTGATACCTCGTCCCGCGCGCCGTTAAGCTCCTTCTGCAGAGCAGACATCTTTTTTTCAAGCGCCGGCAGAGCCTGTATCCGATCTCGCAGTTCGTTAATGTCCATAATTTGTTCACTCCTTTATACCCTTACAACGGCTGGCAAACCGGGTTCGAAAACAGTGTAGAAAATTATATACAATTCTACATAATATTACACATATTGGTGATAATTAACGGTTGACATTCGTGCTTGTCCATGATATAATCGCGGCATGGAAAAATTAGTATCAATCGGAAAAGCAGCGAAGATACTCGGGGTATCGGAAGTCACGCTACGCCGTTGGGACGAGGATGGCAAGCTCGTCTCGATGAAGACGGAGGGAGGGCACCGCCGTTACGACATGTCCAAAATCAGGCCTGA
>WRMX01000066.1 GCA_009776905.1 Oscillospiraceae bacterium | reverse complement strand
CGTCCGCCGCTCCGCGCCGTATTTCTTAATTACTTCCTTCAGCTCGCGGACGATGATCGCATTGATGCGCTTGCTCGATCGCAATGTGTCTTCCAGGTCTTCGATTTCGCGCTCCAGCTCCTCGATTTCTTCCGTGCGCTTTATGATATATTCGCGGTTGATATTTCGCAGCTTGATCTCCGCGACATATTCCGCCTGGACCTCGTCGATGCCGAACCCGATCATCAAATTCGGGACGACCTCGGTCTCTTCCTCGGTTGCCCTGATGATCGCGATCGCTTTGTCGATATCGAGCAAAATCTTCTGCAGCCCGCGCAGCAGGTGCAGCTTGTCCTTCTTTTTCTGCAGCTCGCTATATACGCGGCGGCGGACGCATTCGGAACGCCATGCAGTCCATTCCTCTAATATCTCTCGCACGCCCATGACGCGCGGTACGCCGGCGATGAGAATGTTGAAATTACACGAAAAAGTGTCCATCAACGGTGTCTGCCTGAATAGCCTCGCCATCAGCTTGTCCGGCTCGACGCCGCGTTTGAGGTCGATCGTCAGCTTCAGCCCGTTCAGGTCGGTCTCGTCGCGCATGTCCGAAACGTCCCGCAGCTTATTCGACTTGATAAGCTCCGCCACCTTGTCGATGATCGCCTCTGCCGTCGTGGAATATGGAATCTCCGTGACTTCAATGAGATTTCCGTCCTTCACATAGCGCCAGCGCGCCCGAAGCCTGAGGCTCCCTCTCCCGGTGTTATATATGGATTCCAATTCCGCAGCGTTATACACAAGCTCGCCGCCCGTTGGGAAGTCGGGCGCTTTCAGCGTTTGCGTGAGGTCGCATTCCGGGTCGCCGATATATTCGATCGTGGCCTGGCAGACCTCTTCAAGATTAAACCCGCAAATGCTGCTCGCCATGCCGACGGCGATTCCGATGTTCGCGCTGACAAGCACGTTCGGGAACGATGTCGGTAGCAGCGACGGCTCGGTCATAGTATTGTCGTAATTATCGACGAAATCGACCGTGTCTTTGTCGACATCCCGGAAAATCTCCGCGCAAATCGGCGCCAGCTTTGCCTCCGTATATCTCGACGCGGCATATGCCATGTCGCGCGAATACACCTTGCCAAAGTTTCCTTTGGAATCGACGAATGGCGTCAGCAAGGCGTCATAGCCCTTCGACATGCGCACCATCGTGTCATAGATCGGGCCGTCGCCATGCGGGTTCAGGCGCATCGTCTGCCCCACGATGTTGGCGGATTTCGTCCGCGCCCCGGTTTGGAGCCCCATCTTATGCATGGTATATAGCAGCTTGCGCTGCGATGGTTTGAATCCGTCGATTTCCGGGATTGCGCGGGAGAGGATGACGCTCATGGCATATGGCATGAAGTTGACCTCGAGCGTGTCCGTGATCGGTTGCTCAAGCACCTCCGCGTGCAGCCCGGAAACATTCGGGTTAATCGGGTTTTTTGTTGTTTCTTTTTTCTTCGGCAATCGTCGAAAGACCTCCTCGTCGCCAGTCAATATATTTCAGCCCCCCCGGCACAGTCCTGCCCCGCAAGCATCGTCCCGGCCCGCAGCGCAATCTCGCCCCGCAAGCACAGTCCCAGCACCCGCAGGCGTGGCAATCTAGAAAGGCGTCACCAACGACGGCCGGCCAAACTCGTCGGGAAAAAGCTCCTCAAGAGGCACGACCTTCTCGCCCGCCGGCGGCCCTGATGGCACAGGCTCGCTCGTCGCATCCGTCGAAATATCGATTTCGATTTGCATGATCGCGCTATTTTTTTCATGCATCTCATAATATAAGTAGATCTTCCCCGCGGTGATCTCCAGCTTGATAACATACCGCGTGTCCGAATATCCGCCCATGCCGCTGAGTAAATCCAGCACGCCGGGCATATATCCATACCCATACCCATATGGCCTCTCTCGGAACAATAAATCGCCCGACAACCCCGTAACGACATCGCCATCGGTATGAATCACGAACTGCATGTCAAACTCCGAAATGTCCATATAATACAGGAATTCCCCAAAGTCCGGGTCATCTACCATTTCTTCATATTTCAACGACAGAACATAATCGTCCCCGACTTTCTTAAAATTGTCGTCTCCGAGCAGAAGCTTCGTTTCTTCCGCAGCAGTAGTAACATTGTCATAAAGATAAATCTGGCGATAATATTGGTTAAATTCATTGTCAAGATAAATTGACTCGCCAATGCTCATCCCGCCCAGAATATTCTCCGTGTTCAATGCATCTCCGACATCGGACAATCCCATATATTCAAGCTCTTCGCTGATTCCGCTCATCGAAATCCAGGCATCAGCGGGGATTTCTTCTTCAAACACGTGCAAAATCGGAGCTTTGATATATATGATATCCTCGTCGTAATTAAATATTATGTCCACGGTCGCGTCTTCCAAAGCGCCGAATACCCGCTCCATTTCCTCAATTTCATCTTCATAATAATAGTCATACATGTCATCCGTGAGTATCAGCGATATCAAGCCTGAAAGATCGACGGCTCCCTTCAGCCGCATGTTGCGCCCGTCGCTATGAAGAATAATATTTGCGCCGAGCTCAACATTCGTGTCGCCATCGAGCGTATTAAACATCGTGATGATGGCCGCGATGTCTGCCGTCGTTACGAAAGCGCTCCCCTCATCAAGCTCCGCGCCGAGCTGCATTCCGAATACCTTGTTGAAAACTGTGAAATCCTTGTCGATATCGGCGATCAACTGCTTCGTGTCGACGATGACGACGCTTCTGTAGTCGGAATCCCAATATACGTCGAGGTCGAGTATTTCTGCAATCGCGCGCGCCGGCACGTATGACGAGCCGTTCTTTGCATAAGGCGCCTCGCTGAGCGTCAGTTCATCAGTCTCGCCGTTTTCAGTGATGGTCAGCGTTTTCTGCCCCAAAACGAGGCGAATGCTGCAATCGTCCATGTCCACGGTCACAGTTTTGCTCTCCGAATCAAAGCCGACCTCGGCGCCCATCGCCTCAAACACGAGCTTCGCGGGGACGAACGTAGACCCATTGACGATTTCCGGTTCGGCCTCGTCAAATTTGATGAACTCGCCGTTATACATTACGTTGATGATGCCCCGCTTGCCGCCGAGGGTCTCGATTTCCTTCGCACGCATCTCTTCCGTGCGTATACGCGATTCTTCGAGATACTGCTGCCATTCCGCTTCATATGCCAGCCATTCCTCGACATATGCGTCCCACTTTGCATTGGCGATTTCCAGTTTCTCAAGCACCGCCTCGTACTCCTCCTGCGTCATCCAACCGTCAGCGAGGAATTCCTCCAATGAATCATAGCCGAAAACCTCCCAGATTGGCTCGGGCTCCACTATTCTGTAATAATCACGGTCCCGTTCCACTACCATCAGATAGTATTCCCCGGCAGTCATCCAGCCCGCATCGATGAACTCCCTGAGGTCCTCGCATCCGAAAAGCTCCCATATCAAAGGCACCTCTTCATCTGTATAAAACGCAAGAGATTCCGCAATTGCAAAATAATCCGCAGCGGTCACCAAGCCCGAATCGAGCAGCTCCTCAATCGATTCATATCCGAAAACCTCCCAGACCACAGGGATTTCATCGCGATAATACAATGCATAATCAAGCGTGATCATAAAGTATTCATACGGCGACATCCAGTCGTCCGCGAGGCACTCTTCGAGCGACTCATATCCCCACAGTTTCCATAACGGGTCCCTCTCCGCCGCAACCGCAGCAGGGCAAACAAGCGCCACGGCCAATACGATGGCCAGCAAACACGCAATAATCTTCTTCATAGTAAACCTCCTCATAATGAAACATACCTGTGGTTACGAAACTTTCCTGTGGCTATGATACTTTTCTGTGACAACGAAACTTTCCAATAATCATGATACCAGCCTATGGCTACAAAACTTTCTATTAATCATGATACCTGCCTGTGGCTACGAAACTCTCCAATAATCATGAGACATCCGCAAAATCCAAATACTTATGCCCGTTCTCCGAAATAAACTCTTTTCTGCCTGCAAGATTGTTCCCCTGGAACAGCTCAAAGGCGTCCGCAGTAGCGGTCGCCTCGGCGGGCATGACCTTAATCAGCCGCCTCGTTTCCGGATTCATCGTCGTCAGCCACATCATGTCGGGATCGTTCTCGCCCAATCCCTTCGACCTGCTGATCGTGTGCTTTGCGCTCCCAAAACTCGCCACAACCTCCGTCTTCTCGCGTTCGGAATATGCAAAATATGTCTTCCCCTTGCACTCAATCTCAAACAATGGCGATTCGGCGATATATATATAGCCTTCCTCGATCAAAGTCGGGACCAACCTATATAGCATCGTCAAAATCAAAGTGCGAATCTGAAACCCGTCATAATCCGCGTCGGTGCAAATTATTACGCGGTTCCATCTCAGCGCGCCCAGATCAAAAGCGCTCAAATCCTTTGTGTGCTTGTTTTGAATCTCAACTCCGCATCCAAGCACCCTTATAATATCCGTAATAATCTCATTTGCGAATATTTTGCCATAATCCGCTTTCAGGCAGTTGAGGATCTTGCCACGCACGGGAATAATGCCCTGAAACTCCGCATCGCGGCCCAGCTTGCACGAGCCGAGAGCGCTGTCGCCCTCGACGATATAAATCTCGCGCTTCGAAACGTCCTTCGTCCTGCAATCGACGAATTTTTGGACGCGGTTCGTGATATCGGAGCTGCTCGTCAGCTTCTTTTTGAGGTTGAGCCGCGCCTTTTCCGCAGTCTCGCGGCTGCGCTTGTTGATGAGCACCTGCTCGGCGATTTTGTCCGCTTCCGCTTTATTCTCCACGAAATAGACCTCTAACTGGCTGCGCAGGAAATCGGCGGTCGCGTCCTGGATGAATTTATTGTTGATGGCTTTCTTCGTCTGGTTTTCATATGAAGTCTGGGTCGAAAAGCAGTTCGTGATGAGGATCAAGCAATCCTGGACGTCGGTGAATGTGATTTTGCTCTCGTTTTTCTGATATTTGCCGGTCTTGCGCAGATATGCGTCGATCTCCGCGACGAACGCGCTCCTCGTCGCCTTTTCCGGGGAGCCGCCATGCTCGAGCCATGATGAATTATGGTAATATTCAATGACGTTCACGGTGTTTGAAAAGCAAAAAACCGCCGACAGCTTCACTTTGTATTCCGGCTTGTCCTCCCTGTCGCGCCCGCGCCGTTCCGTCTCAATAAAAACAGGCTGCGTGAGCAGGTCTTCGCCGCCCAGCTCAGCCACATAATCGAGGACCCCGTTTTTGTATACGAAGTCGGTCGTGTCGAATGCCGCGCCGTTTTGATTCCTGAAACGGAACGTTACCCCCGCGTTGACGACCGCTTGACGTTTCAATGTGTCCGTAAAGTATTCCGCAGGGACGGCGATGTCGGTGAAAACCTCAAGATCCGGCTTCCAGCGGAAAATGCTCCCCGTGCGGCGCCCTGAATAGTCTTCGGACTTCAAGCCCCCGATATTTTCGCCCTTTTCAAAGCGGAGCTCATATTTTTTGCCATCGCGGAAAACGGTGACATCCATAAATTCCGATGAATATTGCGTGGCGCAGGCGCCGAGCCCGTTGAGCCCAAGCGAAAACTCGTAATTCTCCCCCTCGTCGTTGCGGTATTTAGCGCCGGCGAAAAGCTCGCAAAAAACGAGCTCCCAATTGAATTTCCCCTCCGCTTTGTTCCAATCGACGGGGCATCCGCGCCCAAAATCCTCAACCTCGAACGTGTTGCCTTCATACCGCGTGATGGTGATGACATTGCCGAACCCCTCGCGGGCTTCGTCGATCGCGTTGGACAATATCTCAAAAACGGCATGCTGGCATCCTTCGAGCCCGTCAGACCCGAATATGACTCCCGGGCGTTTCCTGACGCGGTCCGCGCCTTTGAGCGCGCTGATGCTGTCGTTATCATAGGCTTCGGCCCGATTTGTTTTTTTCATCCGCACTCCTTGTGTCCGTGAATTTTCGCGCTGTCGTATCTAGTGCTCGCGGCGTTATGCCGCGTAATCACAATATATTGTGCATCATATCATGTCTTGCGGTTCTGCCGCAGGCAGGAGCAAGACGATATACATTAAACAAAATATGATGATTGCGTAGCAATCATTATATCGTATTCGCGGCAAAATAGCAACAAGAATGCTACTCTCCCATCAGCGCGTATGAATGCTACGCCCCCATCAGCGCGTCATACAGCCTGCCCAGGACGTAGTAAATCTGCGCATTTGTCATCGTCGCGCCAAAATCGGCAAAACGCGGCAAATCCCCCGCCTCCACCACGCCGCGCGACACCAGATAATCAGCGGCCTCGGCGGCGCTGCCAAACTCCTCGCCCAATGACGCGCACTTTGCCGCAGCCAAAAACAAATCGCCGACAGACAAATCATCCACGCCAAGGCTGACCCGCACGACAGGCACTTGCCCCTCGCCCCTGTCGGCAGTCCGCTCGTTGATGATCTTCATTAAACTATTGAGCCTGCTTTGCAGCGCCCAACGGCTCGTGATCTCCGTCTCCATCTTATAATCGTTCCGATAACCTCCGGACGCCATTGCAAGCTCCCTCAAGGTCGCCATGCCGCCATATGCCCAATGGTCCATGATCTCCAGGTGAGGCGGCTCATACTCGACCAGGTAGGCGCCCCGGCTCTTCAACGTTTCTTGCAGCCAAAGCACCGCTTCCGGGTCGTGCGACATCTGCCTGAACGTCACATCATGCTCAACGCTATATGCGACCGCGGTCCCGCAGGCCTCCCCGGCCACCATCCCGATCGGCATGACCCTCGTGCTGCCGTTCGGCAGCGAATTATATGAAGCGCTCCGTCCGGCAATCAACAACCCGTCGATCTCCAATGGCACGAGGCAGCGGAACGGGATGCTGTATATGACAGGCTGGCCGACGATATCTCCCGTGTTGTCGGGCCCGCTCGAATGGACGTCGACGGCATAGCTTCCATGCCCGATCCTGTCCCACTGGTCCTTGTTTTCAAGGACGTCCGTGATTGTCAGCCGGTATTCTCCGACAATATGCCGCGTTTCCCTGACATAAAGCCTAGGCGCGTGCCCTACATACGACGCCTTTTCAAAGCCGACGAAATTCTCGCGCATGAAATCGACGATCATCGGAAGCTCCTTCTCGCCGCGGCGAATGCCCTCCTCGTACGACTCGGGATCGAGCGCGTCCACGCCATAAATGATCAACGCATTCAATATCACGTTGCCGTTCTTNTGCCTCGCGATGTTCGGCCCCCGAAACCGCATGTTCTCGTCAGNCAGCTCATATTCGCGCGCCTGCTCCCCATATCCCCACGCCACGTCCTTGTTGGCGCCAGTGCTCGCGTTGTCGTCGTTCCAAAGGAAATCGGAGACGGCGTTCCAATTGACCCCGGCGACCTCAAAAACCAACGTGACGCCCTGCATCGTGCCATGCGAGCCGTGGTCCTCGCCCCCGACGGTATACGGTGCTCCCGCTGCCGCGCAGATGTCGCCGTCGGCGGTCGCGTCGATGACGGCCAAGCTGCGGACAACCTGCGGCTCCGCATCGCCCTTTCTCTGCATCTCAAGACCGATAATCGTATTGCCATCCATGACCGGCGCGATGACCTCGGTGTCCAGCATTACGGTCAAATTCGGCTCATTGTTGCATTTTTTTAAGAACCACGCCTTCGCCTCTTCAATATCAAAACCATCGCCAAGGGCTTTATAAAACTCCTGGAATATGCCGCGCGTCAATATCTCTCCGTCCGGGCCGTAGCTCTGGTCCAGCGAATTTAGCATTCCGAGAGTCATCAGCCCTCCGAGCGCGTTGCCCCGCTCCACAAGCAGCGTCCGCATGCCGTTCCTTGCGGCAGCCAGCGCGGCGGCCACCCCTTCCGGCTCTCCTCCGGCAACGATCACATGGAATGACTCCCTGCCGTCCAGGATCGGCCCCTGCACGGCGCTGCGGCCAATCCCGCCCCTGCTGATGAGCGACGACACCCCCACGATGACGAGCGCGACGCCCAACAGCGCTATCAGCGCAATCTGTTTGAATTTTTTAAACTTTTCTTTGAACATAACACGCCCATCTTCTATTTATATACCTTCTTGCCGTATTCGTAAGCCTCGTTCCAAACGAGCTTCTTCAAATCCTCGATATGAGGATCCTCGACGAAGCTGACCGGCCAGATCAACGTGCCATAAGCGCCGCCCGGGCTATACTTATCGATGGCATTGCGCACATCCTGCCGCACTTCCTCTTCATCGTAATTCGGATAGTTCCTCGGAACATGCTTGCCCCAGTCATAGCCCCCGAGATACGATAGCTGCCCCTTGTATGTCTCCTTCAACGCCATGATGTCATTCGTCTCCTGCGCGGGCTCGACGTATTTGACGCCAAAATCGATCATGTCCGGGATGAAAGGCTCGATGAATCCGCAAATGTGGTAAACGATCGGAATGCCGCGCTCCTGCGCCTGCTTCGCGAAGCGCTGATAATACGGCTTGAACAGATCCTTATACATATCGACGGAGAAAAACGGGCCGCGCTCCGTGCAAGTGTCGTCGCCCATGCTCCAGATGTCGGGCTTATATGCGTCCAGCACCTTTTCGATATACGGCTCATATAGCGAGGCCATCCAGTCGAACATCTCCTTGACGCTTTCAGGCTCTTCGGCCATTGCCAGCATCGCGCCCTCGAAACCCATGAAAGAAATGAGCGTCATCCAGGGGCCGAATCCGAGCCCCGCCCTCAGCGCGGTCTCATCGCGGTTGATTTCTATGCGCTCCATCTCCGCCTTCGCCATCGCCTCGAAATCGAGATCGCTCCTCAGCTTCGGAGTTTTGAGCACATCGCGCCATTTGGTGATGTCTTCCATAATATATACGTTCGGAGCCGGCATCGCGGAGCCCGCCGTGTCCTGGTTTGGATAGTTCGTGACGCCCCAAACATTCGTCATGCTGCCATCCTCGTTGGGAGGTTTTGTCTCGAACAGCTCGATGAACGCGGATTTCGTCGCAATCTCGGGTATCGGCTCGTTGCCCATGAACGTGAAGTATGGAACGTATTCGGGATGCCCTCCGCCCGCCAGCCTCAAAAAGTTCTCTTTCGGTGTAATTCCGGCCATATCAAATACCCCTTTCAAAAATCGCATAGTCAAATAGTCATACAGTATTTATACCATATACCCGCCCCTCAAATCAAGCAAAACGAAAATTGTTATAGATATGGTTTGATACGACTTTGATACAATTTTGTAGTATCATCGTGGCATATAACGCAAAAGAGATACAAATATTTACAAAATTATGACAAAAGCTATTGACAGCTGTAACTATTTGTGATATTATCACCGCACAACTAGCAGAAACGAGGCGAAACCAACCGTGAAACGACTAACACGCAAAATTCTGAGCATAACGCTGCTCTGCAGCATGGCCATCGCGCTCGCGCAAACGGCGCTTGCGGCGGAGCTCGTCACAGACGACAAAGTCAACTTCCGCGCCGATGCGTCGCTCGATGCGAACATCATCAAAACCATCAGCACAGGCACCGCCATTGAAGTGATTGACCATGACCCCTCTGGCTGGACAAAGGCAAAAATCGATGGCACGGTCGGATATATCAAGTCCGAATATCTCACGATCCCCACGTCGAGCGGAGCTGTTGCTTTCAAGACGACCGACGGCGTCAACTTCCGCTCCGGGCCCTCCACGGATTCCGACGTGCTGCGCACGCTGGCTGCCGGCTTCAACGTCGACGTCCTCGAACATAACCCCGCGGGCTGGTCGAAGGTAGCGATCAACGGCATCAACGGATACATCAAGTCCGAATATCTGTCCGTCACCGGCCATGTCGCCCAAGAGGCAGCCGCCGCTTCGCAGCAATCCGCCGCATCGCAGCAGTCCTCCTCGCAACAAGCCGCATCTGCCTCACAGCAGTCAGCATCATCGCAGCAGCAGGCTTCCGGAACGCTCAAAACCATCGACGGCGTCAACTTCCGCTCCGGTCCGACCACAGACTCCGATGTTCTCAAAGTCCTCAGCGTCAACACCAGCGTCGAAGTCATCGACCGCGATTCCGACGGTTGGACAAAAGCCCGCGTTGACGGCGCGGTCGGCTACATCAGGTCCGATCTGCTCAGCGTCACAGGCAGGGCCGTCGAGCTGCTCAATTGGTCTGTCGTTAGCCAAATCATGCCGTACCACACTTCTTTGAAAGTCATTGATGTCAGGACCGGCCTCACATACAATGTCAAATGCTTCTCGAAGGGCGACCACGCCGATGTCGAGCCGGCAACGAAAGCCGACACCGACACCATCCTCCAGATACGCAATGGCGTGTGGAGCTGGGATGCGCGTCCCATATGGGTCGTCATTGGCGATCATCTCGTCGCGGCTTCGATTCACGCAATGCCCCATTCCGTCAGCACGATCCCCGACAACGGCATGGACGGCCACATATGCATGCATTTCCTTGGCAGCGTCACGAGCAGCACGTCCGAATACTACAAACGCGATCTCCAAAACGCCGTCCAGGAAGCCTGGAACGCCAGATAACAATTCCATCAGCACAATCAATAAGCCGTATTACATAACAACGAATGTAATACGGCTTATTTATGTTATGGCCATGCCCATGAGAGACAACCTTGATCATTTAATCGCCGGGTGTATGAACAACTCATACTGCTCCAAAGCAGTCAACAAAGGCAGATTTCTGACGCTCAGATACCAATCGTCATAATAGACCGGCTGGTCGACCGCATCGACATCCTCCCAGCCCATCCCCCACGGGCGCAGCAAAATCTCATAGCTGAACCAATCGCCGTCAGGATCGATAAAAAGCTCCACAATTTCGATCATATCGCTATACGACGCCTTCGATGGATCAATAATCCATTCTTCTCTGTATACGGAATATTCGAACAACTCGCCGCCTGTGGCGGTGGCCACCCCCATGTCTCCCCCCACGGAATTATCAACGCTTAAAAACACGGTGCCTATGTCGGTCTCGTCGGTCCATAAATACATGATCGCAGTTCCGCTTGGTTCGGGAATAATTCTGGCATATATATCCTCCAGACCGCCAATCATGTCTTCATATGCGTAGTTTGCATCATAAACGAATATGGTGCCATACCAGTCGCCTTCCCACCATTCCATATATGGCGGCAGCGAGGGCGACGGTGAAGGTGAAGGTGAAGGTGAAGGTGAGGGCGACGGTGACGGCGGTGGCGGTGGTGACGGAGACGGTGAGGGTGACGGCGACGGCGACGGAGACGGCGAAGAATCAGAAAGCGTGGAAGATGACCCTGTCGATGTATCAGACGTACTCGTATCATCCGGCAATGGCAACGGCAACGGCGAGGGCGACGGTGTCAAAAAATATATCATTGCGGCCACCAAAACAACAGCAATAATAGCGACAACAGGAATCCATGTTTTCTTCCCCTGTTGCCCCCCGCCGTGCGACGCATGA
This sequence comes from Oscillospiraceae bacterium, assembly GCA_009776905.1. Classification (GTDB taxonomy): domain Bacteria; phylum Bacillota; class Clostridia; order Oscillospirales; family Oscillospiraceae; genus WRMH01. Next base: position 4,952 of record WRMX01000066.1, on the reverse strand, counting down.
GAGCCACCCGGACGCACGGTCCCCCCGCCATCCACGGACCGCCCGCTGCCGCCCGGACGCAGGGTCCGATCGTTGCTCGTTCCGTCACGCTTTCCCGGACGCACGGTTCCCCCGCTCCTGGGCAAGGCAGCCTCAAACTCCTGCACTGACTGGATCCGCCCCTCAACGTCGACGCTGAGCGCGCGCATTATGGCAGTCTCGGCGGCAGCCGGCAAAACAGCTCCCATTTCGGACGGGCGCCTGATATTATCCTCAATTTTGCGCTCGATGGCGTCAGGAGGCGTCTCGCCGGTCAGCATCTTGTAGAACGTGGCTGCCAGCGCATATATGTCTGTCCACGGGCCTTGTCTGCCGCGAGTCTGATATTGCTCCATCGGCGCGTACCCATGCTTCAAAATGACAGTCAGGCTGTGCGTGCCCTCAGTCGCAGCAAGCCGTGCCGCGCCAAAATCCAGCAACTTCACCTGCCCGTCGTTCGTGAGGAAAATATTATCGGGCGAAAGATCGCGGTGGATGAGGCCATATTGGTGCACGGTGGTCAGCGAAGCCAATAGGCTCCGAATGATCTGCTCCGCCTTTTCATAAGGAAACGCGCCTTCTACGGCCAGCGCATCCTTTACTGTCTGCCCCTCCAGATACTCCATGACCAAGTATCCGGTGTTGTTCTCCTCAAAAGCATCATAAATATCGACAATGCCCGACAAATGCGCAAAATTCGTCAACTGCTTGCCTTCGTTCAAAAAACTGCTCAAGCCCGCGCGGAAGTGGACGGCGGCCTCGTCGCTGTAAACCGACATGGGCTTGCTCCCCGCTGTGCGCGAAGCGTATTCGCGCGGAAAAAACTCCTTTATAGCAACGCGCCGGGCTTGTTGCGAATCCCAGGCGATATATGTGACGCCGAAACCGCCATATCCAACAGAACGGCCAATCGTATAGCGATTCCCGATTTGCACCCCGGGGCTGAGATGCGAAGCGTCGCCGGGCACGGCGTGCGCAGCGTAACCGCAATATGGACAAATATCATATCGGCTGTCATATTCCCTCATGCAGCCAAGGCAGCGGGTCATCACAAACCACTCCTCCAAAGAAAAATGATAATGTCACCATAATAACATATCATTNNAAATTTCGCCACGCAAATTTTACCGCAATCCCCAGCCTCATTGTATAATAAATGGCAATTTTGGCAGTATCTTATCAGCATTCAATCATTTTCGCAGCACCATATAGACAAAGAAGACTGTTTGTAATATAATTCACAGCACGATAACAGCATTACACCACAGGAAAAACTAATAAGGCAGGTGGCAAAACGAATTGGAAGACTACACCAAGTACAAACTGAAAAGCAACGANCAACTGCTCCCATATCTCGAAAACAAGGANAACTTGCTGATCATCGCTTGCAACAAGTGCTTCAAGGAATTCATCGCCGAAGACGAACCTGAATGCGGCGAGTTCGTCAGACTTGTCCTCGATAATGGGAAAAAAATCGCAGGCTGCGAATATGTTGACTTCGTATGCAACAAAACCCTGACCGCGCAAATCCTCGAAAACGCAATTAACGACGAGACAGAAAACATTTTCGTCATCTCCTGTGGCCTTGGCATCCAAACGGTGGCGGACCTCACTGACCTCCCCGTTTATGCCGCGACCGACTCCGTCGACTATGGCGGCAAACACGGCATGGCATTGACGCAGCGCCTTTGCGACGCATGCGGCCAATGCTTTCTTAATGCGACCGGCGGCGTGTGCCCGATAGTCGACTGCGCAAAAAGCCTCGTTAACGGCCAATGCGGCGGCTCGAAAAACGGCAAATGCGAGGTCGACAAGGAAAAAGACTGCGCCTGGGAAAAAATATACAAACGCCTGGACGCCCAAGGCCGCACATCCGTCATGCTCGACGACCCGATTCGCCTCAGAGACCACTCCAAGGCCGGCTTCAAATTCGTCAATGACTATGTCAAGTCGATTCGCGAAGGCCGCTTGGAAGGCTATTATGGCGGCGTCCATCCCAAAGAACGCAAGGAATACAGCGAACACATCCCGCTCGCCGTTTTCCCCACGCCAAAAACCGTCGTGATCCCGCTGTCGCAACACACGGGCGCCCCTGCTGAAGCCCTCGTCAAAGCGGGCGACAGCGTCAAGGCCGGGCAGAAAATCGGCGAGGCTGCCGGTTATGTCAGCAGCTCGATCCACGCAAGCGTCAGCGGCACCGTCGCAGCGGTCGAGATGCGTAAGCACCCGAACACCGGCCTGGATGTCCTTTCCGTCGTCATCGACTCCGATGGCAAGAACGAACTGCACGATTCCGTTGTACCGTCGCCTGACCCTGATAGCTTGTCGCCTGACGACATCATTGCCCTCGTGCGCGAAAAAGGCATTGTTGGCATGGGCGGCGCGGCTTTCCCGACTTCGGTCAAGCTGAAATCGGCAAAACCCATCGACACGGTCCTGCTCAACGGCTGCGAATGCGAGCCGCTACTGACGGCTGACCACCGCGTTCTGCTCGAATACGCCGACGACGTCATATATGGCCTCAAGGTCCTCCTCAAAACAGTTGGCGCCGAGAAGGGCATCATCGTCATTGAGGACAACAAGCACGACGCCATCGAGCTTTTGACCGCAAAGGCTGCAGGCATCGACAACATCGAGATTCAAACCGCCAGGACCAAATACCCGCAAGGAGCGGAAAAAATGCTCATCAAACGCACCTTGGGCAGAAAAGTCCCGAGCGGCGGGCTCCCGCTGGATGTCGGCGTCATAGTCAGCAACATCAGCACGGTGAAGGCCGTCTCCGACGCGATTAAGAAGGGCATGCCGCTCATCGAGCGCGCCGTCACGGTCACCGGCGAAAAAATCAAAAACCCCGGCAATTTCATCGTCAAAATCGGCACGCCCGTCAAAGAGCTCGTGGAATACTGCGGCGGCACGACCGATGACGATTTCATCATCAAGCTCGGTGGCCCGATGATGGGATTCGAAATCGCCGACCTGAACGTTCCCGTCATCAAGGGCACGAACGGCGTCATTGCGATAGAGCCCACAGTTTCAGAGGCCTCCGCCTGCATCAGATGCGGCCGCTGCGTCGACGTTTGCCCGATGGAGCTGCTCCCGTTGCTATATCCACAGCAAGCAGGGCGGCAAGAGTGGGAAGCGATGAGAGATAAAGCCGTGAAGGACTGCATGGAATGCGGCTGCTGCGATTACATCTGTTCGTCTCGGATACCGATCAGGGATGCCATCAAGATCGGGAAACGGGCGATCGCGGAAATGGAGAGACGCTGATATGTTGATAACTGAACTTAAACAAAAAGAGGATATAATGCCTCTCATTAGCGCAAAGACATTCGTCATATGCTGCGAGGGCTGCAAGGAAGTCTACTTCCCCGCCGATGAAGCGGCGGAATTCTCGGACGAACTGACGAAATCTGCCACTGCTAACGGCACGGTCGTTACGGAATACATATGCAACCCGGAGCATCTTCAACTGCAACTGGAGAAACATATGGGCAAGGTCGATGAAGCGGGAACTCTGCTCGTCTTCTCTTGCGGCGTCGGCGTCCAGACCATCGCGGAAATGTTCGCCGATAAAAAAGTGTTCGCAGCCTGCGACACCCACCCCCTGCCCGGGCACCAGGGCGTGACCCCGCTCGAATATGACTGCGGGCAATGCGGCGAATGCCATTTGGGCGAAACCGGCGGCATATGCCCGATCACAGCATGTTCAAAAAGCCTCGTCAACGGCCAATGCGGCGGCACTAAAAATGGCATGTGCGAGGTCGACAAAGACATGGAATGCGGCTGGGAGCGCATATACAGGCGGCTTGAAAAGCAAAAGCGCCTCGACGCAATGCTCCATCCGGTGAAGGTACGCGATTTCACGGCGGGCGAGCGCGCGGCGAAGTCGATGACAACAAAAGACTAAACGACGACGGAGGAAATATCATAATGAGAATAACCGAATTATTTGATCGCGGAGAATTTGTAATCACAGCGGAAATCGGGCCCCCAAAAGGCTTCCACATCGACGAGCTGCTTCACGAAGCCGACGAATACCTGCAGGATGTCACAGCCATCAACGTGACTGACTGCCAGTCATCGGTCATGAGATTGGGCTCCCTTGCCACGTGCAAAGCCTTGAAAGACAAAGGTTTCAATTCAATATTCCAGATGACCTGCCGCGACCGCAACAGGATCGCGCTCCAATCGGACCTTTTGAGCGCCGCGTATTTCGGCATCGACAACCTGCTGCTGCTCACGGGCGACCACACAGTGATGGGCGACACTCCGCAGGCGAAGCCCGTCTTCGACCTCGATTCCGTGTCGCTGATCCACGCTGTCAAGCAGCTTGAAAACGGCGTCGACCTCGGCGGCAACGAGCTCGTCGGCGAGCCTCCGAAATTCGCGAAAGGCGCGGTCGTCTCCCCCTGCAGCGACTCCGTCGATGTCCAGCTTGCAAAAATGGAGCGCAAGGTCAAAGCCGGCGCCCAATATTTCCAGACCCAAGCGGTGTTTGAGTCCGAAAAATTCATCACATTCATGGAAAAAGCAAAACAATTCGGAGTCCCCGTCATGCTCGGCGTCATCATTCCCAAAGGCGCGGCGATGGCGAATTTCATGAACAACAACATCGCCGGCATCAGCGTCCCGCCCGAGATGATTGAAGAGCTGAAGGCCGACAAGGAAAAGGCGAAGGCCGGCATCACGGGCGTGGAGATCACGGCCCGCATCATCAAGGAATGCCGTGAGTATTGCCAAGGCGTGCACATCATGGCGCTCGGCTGGGAGTCGAAAGTGCCCGACGTCCTGCGCCAAGCCGGCATCGTCAACTGACGCACCCCTCCGCAGCCCTTGCGTTTTATCTGTATCCAGCGCGTGTCATTCTGAGCGCAGCGAAGAATCTTTCCCTCACGCTGTAGGGGTCGATGCCCGCATCGACCCCTACTCTC
>WRMX01000065.1 GCA_009776905.1 Oscillospiraceae bacterium | reverse complement strand
GCTCCGCCCCACACCCCATCGGGACAGCTCGCTCACGGGCGAAGTCTTCCGGGGTCCCCGCGAAACAGAGTTTCGTGGGGTGGAAGTTCGCCCTACTCGCTTGTCCCTCACGCAGCTACGCTGCGTACCGCGCTTCGCGCGGCATAAGATAGTATCTTACATCATAAGCCTTTTGTGACTACGTCGAGGCAGCGGGGGCAAAGCTCCGGATGCTCCGAACTCTTCCCAACGTCCTTGTCATGGACCCAGCAACGCGAACACTTTGGAGCGGCGCTCGGCACGATTGATATTGACAAACTCGGGAATTCAGAGCCGGCGACGCCTGCGCCCGCGTCAGCATTCGCGTCCGCACCTGCGCCCGCGTCAGCACTTGCGCCCGCGCCCGCGCCCGCGTCAGCATTCGCGTCCGTACTCGCACCCGCGCCCGCACTAGAACCAACACCCGCGCCCGCGCTCATGACAACACTAACACTCGACACGATGAACAATGTCTTCAAATCCATTTCCAAAACAGGACCCAAAGCAGCGGCGGCATCATCGCCGACGAAGAGGGTCACATCGGCATCCAAAGGCTTGCCGACGATTTTATCCGCGCGCGCAAGCTCCAGCGCCTTATTCACATCGGAACGGAGGCGCAGAAGCTTGTCCCACAGCGCCTCTTGCTCCGCAGAGAAAGAATGCTCGACAGTCGATGCCGGCATGCGATTATAAAGGACGCTATCCCGCTCCACAGAAGCATCATGCGGCATTTCGCCCCATATTTCCTCGGCTGTGAAGGCAAGGATGGGCGCCAATATACGCACAAGCGCGTCGAGAATCCGATACATGACGGTTTGAGCGGAGCGTCGCGGAAGCCCATTCGTTTCGTCGCAGTATAGCCGGTCTTTTATAACATCAAGATAGAAATTCGACATATCAATCGTGCAGAAATTGTGTATGGCGTGATAAATCGTGTGAAATTCATATTTTTCATATGAAGCATTCACTCCGGCGATCAACTTATCCAGCCTGGCGAGCGCCCATCTGTCGAGATCGGGCATATCGTCGATTCCGACAAGGTCATCGGGATCGAAATTATTCAAGTTCCCGAGCATGAACCTCGCGGTGTTGCGGATCTTCAGGTATATATCGGAGAGCTGCTTCAGTATATCCCTGGAAATCCTGCTGTCAGCCCTGTAATCGGTGGAAGCGACCCAGAGACGCAAAATATCCGCGCCGAAGTCCTTGATGATCTCATCGGGCGCGACGGCGTTCCCGAGGGATTTATGCATCGCCTTGCCCTCGCCATCAACAGTCCAGCCGTGCGTAATTATGATTTTATATGGCGCGATGCCGTTGACAGCGATGCTCGTCAGCATCGAAGATTGAAACCATCCGCGATATTGGTCGCCGCCCTCGAGATATATGTCGGCAGGATAATGCAAGTGCGGGAAAATGCCCGTACTTAGCACGCCCGCATGAGTCGACCCGGAGTCGAACCAGCAGTCCAGGGAGTCGGCACCCTTTGTGAAATGCGTCGCGCCGCAGTGCGGGCAAGCGAAGCCTTTTGGGAGGATATCGGCGGCATCCATCTCGTGCCAGGCGTTGGAACCCTTCTCTCCGAAAAGCGCGGCAACGGCCTCGATCGTCTCCGGGGTGCAAACAGGCTGCTCGCATTCCTCGCACATAAAAACGGGGATAGGCAAGCCCCAGTGGCGCTGGCGCGATATGCACCAGTCGGAACGCTCGATCAGCATGGCGATCATCCGCTCCTTGCCCCATTCGGGGATCCATCTGATGTCTTCGCATGCCTTGACCGCAGCCTCTTTCATCGCATCGACAGAAGCGAACCACTGTTCCGTCGCGCGGAAAATGACGGGGTTTTTGCAACGCCAGCAATGCGGATATGAATGGACGATTTCCTCCGAAGCGAACAAAGCCCCGCTCTTTTGGAGGTCCTCGATGATGGCGCTGCCCGCCTTAGAATAATACATCCCCTCGTATTGCAGCGCGTCGGCGGTCATCACCCCATGCGGGTCCACAGGCGTCATAACGGGCAATTGCGGATATTTGCTGCAAACAACAAAGTCGTCGGCGCCGTGCCCGGGAGCTGTATGGACGCAGCCCGTGCCCGCCTCGGTCGTCACATGGTCGCCCAGAATGACAAGCGATTCGCGGTCATAAAACGGATGCTGCGCGGTCATAAGCTCAAACGCCGTTCCGGGGAGCTTTTTCAAAATATCATAATGAGCAATGCCCGCCTGCTTGAACACTGCCTCAGCGAGCGATGCCGCGATAATGAAAACATCGCCGCCCGCAGCGCATACAGCGTATTCGATATCGGGGCCGAGGCAAATCGCAAGGTTGCCCGGCAGCGTCCATGCGGTCGTGGTCCATATGAGGAAGCAGGCTTTGTCCGCGCCGTCGATGCCATCCAGGACGCCCTTTGCATCTTTCACGGGGAACTTGACAAAAATAGCGGTACAGGGCTCATCGTCATATTCGATCTCGGCCTCAGCGAGCGCGGTCTCGTCGTCGGTGCACCAATACACGGGCTTTAAACCTTTGTAAATATACCCTTTTTCATACATCTTCCCGAAAACGCGGACTTCCTCCGCTTCAAACGACGGCACCATCGTCAAATATGGACGGTCCCAATCGCCGATGACGCCCAGGCGCTTGAATTGCTCGCGCTGGCGGTCGACATAATTCTCGGCAAATTCGCGGCAAGCGTCGCGGAATTCGGGTATGGACATCATTTTTCTGTCGAGCTTATTCTTTTTTATGATCGCGCTCTCGATGGGCATGCCGTGGTTGTCCCATCCCGGCGTATATGGAGCGAGCCATCCGGACATATTTTTATATCGGATAATGATGTCTTTGATCACCTTGTTCATCGCTGTGCCGATATGGATGTCGCCATTGGAAAAAGGAGGCCCGTCGTGCAGAATGAACGCGGGGTTTCCCGCGTTTTTGCTCATCAGGTTTTCATAGATCCTTTTTTCATAAAAAGTCTGCAGCAACTCAGGCTCGCGTTTCGGGAGGCCTGCGCGCATGGGGAAATCGGTTTTTGGCAGGTTGATCGTGGCGTTGTAGTCCTGGGGCATAATATATCTCCTTTTAAAGGTAACGAGCCGCCATTAGCGATGCCGGCTCGTAAGTAACTCGAAGAAGCTCATTCGTCGATGGTAAAGTTTGAACCGAACTTGAGGTCGTCAAAATCGAACTTTGGCCGGGGAGTCAGCGAATCCTCCTGATCCTTTGGGATATATTGCTTTGTGGGATCTCCCTCGTCGTCATACCCTTCAGGATCGGCAATATCTGCAATGACATCAGCAGGCGCGGCGCTGCTACCTGTCAACCTTTCCATAACATTGCCTATAATCTCCGCCGCGTCAGCTATCTGCTCCTCGCGGGACGGCGAAGGCGGAACCGGATCCGGCGCGGGAACGGCGGACACACCGGAATCGGAATCAGACTCGGAATCGGAACCGGGACGCACTGCGCGCCGCGCTGTCTCGAGCTTTGTGAGAAAATCGGAGTGCTTGCGCATGATGGCCTGGGAAAGCTCGATGAATTTGGCGGTCTCTTTGGCGGCAGCGTTCAGCTTCAGCTCCTCATCGGCGATCTTCCGGGCGGTCTCGGCCAGCTTTGCCTTAGCTTCGAGCTCCGCGCCGCGCAGAGTTTCCTCCTTTTGCTTATTAGCATCCAAGGTGATTTCCTCGCCCATGCGTTGCGCTGTCAGCAGAGCCATCCTCATCGCATCCTCCGTCGAACGGTATTCCTCGACCTTTTCGACAAGGACCTTCAGCTTACCCTTTAAGATAGCGTTTTCTTTGTAGAGGGACGTGTAATCGGCGCAGACAGCTTCGAGAAAATCGTCGACCCCTGTCATGTCATAACCGCCGAAAACTGCTTTGATGAATACTTTATCGGTAATTTCCTGTGGCGTCAGCATTTGTGTTCAATCCTTTTCTTTGGGCGTGGGGCAAGAGCCCCAAGCCCTGTCTTTTAACGAGATTATCTAAAAGTATAATCCATTGTTTTCGAGCTCGTCGATCAAGTCGCCCAAAAGGTCGACATTATATGGCGTAATGAGGTAAGTATTGACCGCGACCTTTTTGATTTTTCCATCCTGCGCGTATGCAACGCCGCTGAGGAAATCGACTAATCTGCGCGCTATGTCCTTATTAGTCTGCTCGAGATTGAGAACAACAGTGCGCCTCTCGCGCAGATGGTCCGCAATTTCGGCAGCGGCCTCAAAGCGTTCGGGCTTGACAAGGACAACCTGCAGTTGCGCGGTCGCATGAATGCTCACGACCTTGTTGCTGTCGCGCCGCTCCTCAAAACCGCCGTATGAACTCCGCGCCTGAGTCGTAGTTTTGGGCGCAGGCGGCAAATCCTCAACCCTTGTCGGTTGGAATTCGTCAAAATCGTCTTCGTCGTCGTAAGGCTTGGTCAGCTTTTTAAGCTCATTGATCAATCCCACTTCAACACCTCCTTAAATCGTAGATGAGTCCGCGAAAACTCATAAGCCATGAAATACTTTTCACATTAACGAGAGGCCTCAGGCGCGTGTCCCGAAAATCGCGGAACCGACCCTGACCATGTTGGCGCCTGCCGTAATCGCGTCGACATAGCTGTCGCTCATACCCATGGACAAAAAATTCATAAAGACATTATCGTATGTTTTCTTCCTTATGTCAATAAAAAGGTTAAACATTGCGTCAAAATAGTTACAATTTCTTTCAAAAACATCATCGACCGGCGGGACAGACATCAATCCAAGGACTGAAATACCCTGCGTCCGCGATGCCAGCGCCAATAAATCATCGACTTGCCCGGGCAAAACACCGGATTTTTGCGGCTCTGAGCCAATGTTCACTTCCAGCAGAATGTTTTGCGTGATGCCGAGCGAATCCGCTCTTTTTCCGATCATCTCTATCAAAGGCGCGGAGTCGACAGATTCTATTAGGTCGCAGATGCCGACGACCTGCCTGACTTTGTTTGACTGCAGATGCCCGATGAAGTGGAGGGGGGCGCCTTCATATGCTCCTTGGGCATGCTTTTCGAGCATTTCCTGAACTCGATTCTCGCCAACGGCGTCGACGCCGGCGGCTATGGCAGCCCTGATCAATTCCGGCGATTTGGTCTTTGAAGCAGCGACCAGGCTAATGTCTCCCGGAGTCCGCCCGGAAGACACGGCCGCATTTGCGATGGCCTCACGGACTTTTAAAATGTTGTATGCAATGTCTATCAATTTATCCCACAACTTTCCCGTCGAATAATTTATTCGCCTTAACGATTATTGTCGACCCCGCTCGCAATGGGGAACCGGTTTCCGCTCCATCGCGCACAAGATAGCTGTCGCCCGATTCGATGAGGATTTCCACATCGACACGCTCCGCACGGACCCCGGTCTGCAGGAACACGTGCGTAACACCGGCATCGTCGAGATGTATCGCCTCTTTCGGAACGCGGATCCCCGTGATGACATCGCAAACGATATCGGCGCGCAGCCTGCGATATGGAGCGAGCTCATGGACGCTTCGAGAGCTTGTGAACAACACCACGCACTCGTCATTTTCCCTTCTGCCGATGCGCTCCACAAGCATATCTTCCGGCGCCGAGAAAGCTCCGGCAAACTGAACCGTAACCGTTGCGCCCTCCTGCAGCTTCGCAGCGTCCGCAGCGTTCATGCAAACGGCATAATACCATTTGAACTCCGTCACAAGCTTTCCGGGGCCGGAGACTTGGGAAGGGGAGCTGAACATAGCGTCCAGTTTCTCAGGCGTGATGTCTTCCAGCATGGCCGGAGTAATACTCTCATACCCATCGACGACCTGCGAAAAAATGCCGCTTGCCGGGGCATATATCGTCCTGATCCCCGTGTTTTGGGATTCAAGCATGCCCAGACGCGCTTTCATTGCGGGCAAATTTGGCACAATAGCGGATTCGCCCGAAAAGAAGACCGTCTCGATGTTGATCGCCAGCTCATCAAGCCGGCTCAGGTCGCCGCGCTGTACCGCTGCTGACAATTCGAGGATGCTTGAAAACCTGGCAGCATCATAAGCGGAGTCTCCGGAGGCCTCGAGCTGCGCGATCGTCATGCGCAGAGTGCGAATCTCGCTCGCCGCCTCGAGAGCCTCGCTGCTGGAATACTCCGTGGCGACAGCTTGCCCGGAAGCGACCTTTTCACCCTCGCCGATAATCGGAAGGACGACCATGCCCGTGTTTTCGAGGACAGATTCCGAGCGAACAACATACCCCTGCGCGGGGAACGATTCCTCGATCGTATAGCCTATCGCAGCGGCTGTCTCATATGCATTCATCGCAGCATAGAAAAAATATATGCCGACATAACTGACAACGGCGATGAAAAGCACCACAGTCGTCACTTTGATGAATGAATCCGTCCTTTTCATAAATTCGACAGCCTTTCCAGCATTATAGGGGGAAGTTCCTGCAGAACATCGTCCTCCCAAATGACCCTAATAGCATCGGAATCGCGCCGCAGCCATGTCAGCTGTCGCTTTGCATAACGCCGTGATTCCATCTTTATCTTTTCGATTGCCGCAGCAAGGTCGGAGCCTCGGACGACGACATCCAGCATTTCCTTATATCCAATAGCCTGCATGGCGGTGCATTCGAGCGGAACGCCCATGTCAAGGAGGGCGCGCACCTCGTCCGCAAGCCCCTTTTCGACCATTGAATCCACCCGTCGGTTTATTCGCGCGTAGAGCATGGCGCGGTCGGAAAAATCCAGGATGAATTTTGTCGTGGCATACCGCGGAGGCAACAATTGCGTGTTGATATTATGCTGCGAAATCGGCATGCCTGTCGTAATATAGACTTCGAACGCGCGAACCAGCCGTTTTTTGTCGTTGGGCGTGAGAATGGACGCGCTGTCCGCATCGAACTCACGGAGCTTCGAGAGCATGACATCGCCGCCAAGATTGTCGTATTCCGCCTCCAATGCGCTCCGCAACTCCGAATCTCCGCGCAACGCAAAATCACGCCCGGAGACAAGAGAATCTATATATAACCCGGAGCCGCCAACGAGTATCGGCATCTTCCCGCGCATAATAATATCGTCAATGCATCGAGCAGCGTCCTCTATGTATCGAGCAGCCGAATAATCATCTCCGGGGGCGACAATATCGATCATATGGTGCGGTATGCCAAGCCGCTCGTCAACAGTTGGCTTTGCAGTGCCGATGTCCATGTATTTGTATATTTGCATGGAATCTGCGGAGACGACCTCGCCGCCGATTTCATGGGCGAGGAGCGCGCCGATCATCGTCTTGCCGGTAGCTGTCGGCCCCGTGATAATGATGATGTCGGGCGTTGTCATATTCTTTTAAAGCTGCGGTCGAGACTCGCCTTGCTTAAAACGAAAGCGACAGGCCGACCATGCGGGCATTGAGCAATCTCGCCCGAAAGGACGCGCGCCGCCAAGGCTTCCATCTCGCGAACATCAGACGATTTGCCGGCCTTGATCGCCGCCTTGCAAGCTATCGACTTATATATGTTATCGCGCCGCGTATGCTCAGGTGTCCCGCCATGCGCGAGTTCCGCGCAGATTTCGGACAAAACAGGCTCTGCGTCGCCAAGCTCGATGTCCGATGGGATGCATCTGACAGCGACGGCATCGTCGCCAAAGCTCTCGATGGCGAAGCCCAGCTTTTCCAACAATGATATGTTATCAAGCAACGCAGCAATATCATCATGCCCCTGTCTGCAAATGACAGGAGTGATGAGCGATTGCGACATCGGCTGATAACCGGAAGACCTGAGCGCGTCGAAGTGGATGCGCTCATGCGCTGCATGTTTGTCAATGAGCCATATGCTCCGGCGGTATTCGACGACGATATATGTGTCCATTGCTTCGCCGACGACTCGAAAATCAGAATTAGGAACGCGGGGATAGACTGCATGGGAGGCGCCATGCTCAGATTGAGCACGGTCATAGGCAAGCGGAGAGAGAGCGCTACTCTCGGTGGCGCTGCCGCTGCCGTCTGCGCCATCTCTGCTGCTGTCTGTGTCAGCTCTGTTGCTCTCGGAAAATGAGATATCTATGCCGCTGCGGAACGGCGTGGACTCGCGGTGCTGCGAATAGCCTGCAGTTGGTTTGGCGGAGGCGCCGCCTGCAGCGCTGCCTGTGCCCCCTGGGCCCCCCGGACCCCTAGCGTAGGCACCGCCGCCGTCACCGCCGTTGCTCCAGCTGCCCGCGCTGGCGTTTCTGCTGTCACCGCTGCCGACACCGTTGCTCCCGGTGCCGCCATTCCAGCCCCTCCGCGAATCTTGCGCCCCATACGAAGAGCTCAAAAACGGCTCCGAAACGAGCGACTCGCGGCCGGAACTCGCATGAAACCCGCCACCGGCGCCCGCGCCACCAGCGCCCGCGCCACCGGCGCCACCGGCGCCCACGCTGCCTTCCCGCACCTCGCGATGAGCTTTCACAGCGCCGAGGGTCGCATAATAAACAGCATCAAACACCTGCTTATCGGAAATGAACTTGACCTCGGTCTTTGCGGGGTGGACATTGACATCGACAGCGCCGAGGCCGGTCGTGATGTAAAACACGCAAGCGGGATAACGCCCGGAAGGGATCGAGTTTGCATATGCCTGTTCGAGCGCCGCCTGAAGCGTCCGCGACTGAATAGGCCGCCCATTTACAAAAAAGAACTGGTAAGCCCTGTTGCCACGAACTGCGGAAACAGAGGACACAAAACCGGTGACAGACATGGATTCGTCAGAAGACTCCGCAGGGACGAGCCCGGCAAAAAAATCGCGCCCAAGCAAGCTGTATATGCATGACTCAGCCTGCGAATCGCCCGGGGAATGGTATTCAGTTTTACCGTCCTTTATAAACCGAAAGGAAACATCGGGACGCGACAAAGCCGTACGCAAAATGGTCGAAGCAACGGCAGAACCCTCCGCGCGGTCTGATTTCATAAACTTCAAGCGAGCGGGGGTGTTGAAAAACAAATCACGAACGATAATCGTCGTCCCTTCCGGACAGCCGGCCGGCGATACCTCGGAGGCAACACCCGCAGTCTGCGACATGCTGACGCCCTCGTCTGCGCCCGATTCTCGAGTAAGAATATCAATGCGCGAAACAGCAGCGATCGCAGCCAAGGCCTCTCCGCGAAAACCGAGCGTGCCGATGCTCTCGAGACCCTCCGCGTTACGCAGCTTGCTCGTCGCATGACGCAGGAACGCGGTCGAAACATCATCGGGCGCAATGCCGCAGCCATTATCGGTGACGCGGATATATGGCATCCCGCCGGCCTGAATCTCAATGGTGATGATCCCCGCTCCGGCATCAATGGAGTTTTCCATTAGCTCTTTGACAACGGATGCAGGGCGCTCGACGACCTCTCCTGCAGCAATTAAATCAGCGACATGCTGATCAAGCTCGATAATCTTAGGCATATACCCCCCCAATACGAAATAGAGCTACCGTTCACGCCCTTGCTGTCGGAAGCAAAATAAAGGGTATTTACCCTTTGATGTCGTCACTTGCTCGGTCATGTCGCGCAAGCGCGACGCGACTCTCGCTTCGTTCGACAATGAACGTCTACCTCACCGCGCGTGAATTGCAACGAAACAGACGACCGCCTACCTATAAACGATCGGCAACCCCTTAACATTCACAGGATCGACATCCAAGAGCGCAACATCGCCGACAGTGCAATCGATGGCGGTCACATCGACCATCGTGTGCAACAAACCGACGCTGCCAAGGACGCGCGCTTTTTGGTCATTGATGCGGACATACGCCTTCCTGCGGCGCCATTTGGCGATATCAAAAAGACTCCGCTCGACCAAATAACGATCAACCCCGAAACCGTGAAAATACCCGACAGACAAAACGGCGATTTTTGTAGGCGCCTTTGTGACAAAACCATGCTCGGCGCCGATCGAATGCCCCTTTGGAAACCAGCCGACCTCCTCCAAACCCGCCTCGATATATCCCACACGCGAAAGGGCGGAGATGTTTTTGCCGGGAATCCTGCCGGAAAGCGCGGTGTCAACGCGCACGGCATCCATCAGCTCGATATTGTATTTAAACAAAGCGGCAGAATCGCAAGCGTGGGCCGCGCCCGGTTCCAGACCCATATCGATGAGTCTGTCCAGAACGGTATTGAATTTCTCAAGCTGCAGCATGGTTAGTTTTTTGCTGCGCCAGGAAGCGGCGAATGTTGTGAACGTGCCGATGACCTTCAAGCTGGACATATATTTATATATCGCGGCGACTTTATCCAGCTCAGAAGGCTGAAAGCCATACCTGCCCAGACCGGTATCGATCTTCACCTGGATCTGCGCTATCATACGCCGCGATTCTGCAATGCCATTGATCGCAACCGCAGAATCATATGACCCTGCCGTGCAAACAACGCCAAGGGATAGAAGCTCGGAGATTTCATCAGGGTCCGCGGTGCTGCGGAGCATCATTATGCGCTCGTTGGCGAACCCGTTTTGACGAAGCATCCTGGCATCGCCGGGGTCGGACACGGCGAAGTTGCGGATTCCCTCATCGCGCAAAAACCCGGCTATTTGCAGCAACCCCATCCCGCCCGCGTTTGCGCTGAGATCAGCAAAGATATGAACGCCCTCTGCAAGCTCTTTTATCGCGCGAAGATTGTTGCGAACGACGCGTAGGTCTATCACGAGGTTTTTCATAATCTTTCACCCTTTTTACAATATGAATGTATCTTAAAAGTATCAACTCAATCAATGGCTGCTATAATTGTTGATATTATATGATATTTATAGTAGAATTTCCAGAGCGAAATTATAAAAAACGTATCTGTTCAGGACGTTGCAATTCACGCGGAGCGCAAGGGCGTGGATGGTGGCTTCAGGACCGGAGAGGAATGAACGCAAACATGAACGAAGAACAAAGCACGAGACAAGGAAATGACACGCAGGAAACATTCACATACAGCAGCGCGGGCATCGACATCAACCACCTGGACTCCGTCAAAAAAGAAATGAGCGAATATATTTCGACGGACAACCCCCGCGCGCTCAATGGGCTCGGACCCTTTGCATCGCTGTATGACATCAAGTTTGACAATATTTCCCACCCCATTCTGGTGTTAAAGACCGAAGAACCGGGATCAAAACAGAAACTGGCAGTCGAATATGGATATGTCGAATCCGTGTGCCACGACATGATCAACCACCTTGTCAACGACATCATCGTGATGGGAGCGGCCCCGCTCGCTGTGCTGGACACGATCGTCTGCGGCAAAGCAGACAGAGAAACAGTCAAAAGCATAATAAAAGGCATATCGGATGCATGCAGGGCAAATGAATGCGTGCTGGTTGGCGGGGAAACATCTGTCCAGCCCGGCATAGTTGACGACGGCACGTATATTCTGACATCAAGCATTGCCGGCATTGTCGAGAAAGACAAAATAATCGACGGGTCAAAGATCGCGGAAGGGGATGTCATCATTGCCGTCGCTTCCAATGGGCTGCATACGAATGGGTACACCCTCGTGAGATCGCTGATGGATAAGAAGCCCCAAATAAAAGAAGAGACGATATGCGGCGAAACATTCATCGAGGCGATAATGAAACCGCACACAGCATACTATGCGGCGGTGAAGGGCATCGATAGCGCCAATGGCGTCAAAGGCATGGCGCATATAACCGGCGGCAGCATAGAGGGCAACTTGGTGCGAATAATCCCCGATGGGAAATGCGCGGAGATTGACTTGGGAAAGATTAAGCCCCTGGCGCTCTTCAACCGCATCAGGAGCTATGGCAATATTTCCGACAGCGAGATGCTGAGCACGTTTAACTGCGGGGTGGGGCTTGTCATCGTCGCAGCGCCGGGGGACGCGGCCGCTGTGATGGAGCATGTAGCGCGGCGCCATGAATGCTACCCCATCGGCACGATATCATCGGGAGCAAGCAAAATCGCTTTTCATAATGAGCTGAATTGGTAAGGTCATCTGGTACGGGTTCCGGTCTGATATGGGGGCGTATTGCATGTATTTACGACTCGCAACATTAATCTCGGGGATTTCGCCAGGTATGCCGCTCGGGATGGGGGCGTATGGCATATATTAGCGACTCGCAACGCTAACGTGGGGGTTCCACCTCCGCCTCCGCTCCGAACAGCGACCATGAGTTGCAATCGGTTATTCCAACATTGACGAAGCTCCCCAATGAGCCGGCCATTTCAACAGGCAGATGGACGAGCCGCCCCCCATTGGTTCGCGCCTTGACAGGAAAAGATCCCTCTCCGGAAGCCTCGTCCACCAGCACGCGAATGGTCTTCCCAATATATTGCATGTGCTTCTCTTTTGAAATCGCGTTTTGAATCTCCAGCAATTTGTCGAAACGCGATTGCTTTTCATCGCGAGTGGCCGGGTCCTGCAGTTCCGCTGCGGGAGTCCCCGGCCGCTTTGAATATATGAACGTGAACATCGCATCGAAGCGCGCCTTTTTGATAAGGCGGAGCGTATCTTCAAATTCATCGTCAGTTTCTCCCGGAAACCCGACAATCACATCGCTGGTGATAACGATATCAGGCATCAGCTCTCGCGCCATGGCGAGTTTATCCAGATATTGCTCCTGCGAATATCCCCTGTTCATCAACTTGAGTATGCGGTCATTTCCAGCTTGAAACGGAAGATGGATGTGCTTGGCCGCTTTCTCGCTCTCTGCCATTGCTTTAAATAACTCCGGCGATGCATCTTTGGGGTGGCTTGTCATAAAGCGTATCAGGAACTCTCCGCTTATGTCATTTATTCGCCTGATAATATCGGCAAAATTCGTTTCCTCCGACAGACCAGTTCCATATGAATTGACGTTTTGCCCCAGAAGGGTGATGTCCTTATAGCCTTTTTCAACGAGATCGCGGGCTTCGCTGACCACGTCGGATGGCTTTCGGCTGCGCTCGCGGCCGCGCACGTATGGCACGATGCAATATGAGCAAAAGTTGTCGCAACCGTACATTATCGGCAGCCATGCTTTGATCGTTCCGTCGCGCTTCATGGGGAGCCCTTCGATGATCGGTGGTATGCGCGATTGTTCGGCGGTGCTTTGCGCATGGGCGAGCGGGTGTTCGAGGTTGCTATGCGCGTGCGCGGGTGGTTGTTCGAGGTTGCTATGCGTGTGCGCGGGTGCTTGTTCGGCGGTGCTTTGCGCGTGCCGGAGCAGGTGTTCGTTGCTGATAGGCATATGGGCGAGCAGTTTTCGCGCATGCGGGGATGACATCCGCGCATCGAGCAGCTCCGGGAAGCGCCAAAGCTCATTGGGCCCGAACATCAGATCCACATGCCGATATATCTGCTCAACTTTGTCTCGGACTTCAGGCATCGCAGCCATGCATCCGCAAAACACGATGATTTGCGACGGCTTTGCCTTTTTTGTATGTATGAGCTCCCCTATGTTGCCGTATACTCGGTTTTCAGCGTTTTCGCGTATGGCGCATGTGTTGATGACTATTACGTCCGCCGCATATTCGTCGGTTGTTGAGGCATAACCCATCTCTGCGAGCATTCCTCGCAGTTTTTCGCTGTCAGATTCATTTTGCTGGCAACCGTACGTATCGACATATGCCAGCGGTTGCGACGGCAGCGCCGCGTTTTTCTCTTTAATGCGCTGCATGATGGCTTTTTGTTTAACCAATTCCATTGACGCCGACTCCATATGGCTCCTTATGGCTTCTTTTTACGTGGGGGTTCCACACTCCCCCCAGACTCCCTACACAAAAGCGTGACTCAATGTCAGCATGTTAAGAAAACCATGCCTGATTGGGGCGTTTAGGGGCGAGTCCTGCCTCGACCGTTTTCCGGTGCATTGCGGGATGGGCAAGCATCCCCTGCCTCGTTCATCTGCTGATGTTTTTCGCCGTCTCGTAGGCCGCCGCGGTTGCGGCAGTAATGTCCGACGGCCTTACGCAATCGCCAAGCATATAGAACTCGGGCGCGCTGTAGTTCAACGCAAGCGCGACTTCCTGCAACGGCACGCGCCCGGTCGCATAAATGACAGTCTCCGCAGCGACATTCATCGTGCCCTCGGGACCCGTGCAAAGAACGCCCTGCGAGTCGATTTTCTCTGCGACAGTATTAAAAAAGAGATTCACCCCATGGTTCTTCAACTCGATCTTCAAACCCTCGGTGTGCATGAAATTGCCGTCATCGCTGATTTTATCCGTTATCTCGATGACGGAGGCCTTTTTCCCCAGCATCGACAAATACAGTGCCAGCTCCAGCCCGACAAGGCCCGCTCCCAATATCGCGACGCTGTTGCCGATATCTTTCGTATGCATGAAAGCGTGTTCCGCGCTGAAAACATTATCTCCGTCGATGCCGTCGATATAAGGCCGGGCTTGGTGCGACCCGACAGCAGCGATGATGACGTCAGGCTGAAGCTTGTCGGCGAGGGCCGGCGTAAAAGGCGTGTTCAACAAAATTTCCACTCCCGCTTGCTTGAGCTTAGTCTTCTGCGTATCGATATATATGCCCATCTTTCTCTTAAAAGGCACATTCCGCTCGCACAACACGGCGCCCCCCAAAGCTCCTGATTTTTCGACCAATATGACTTCATGGCCATATTCCGCGCATGAGAGCGCGGCCTGCATGCCGCCTATTCCCCCGCCTGCAATGCAGACCTTTTTCTTTGTCTTAGCCTTCTGTTCAAAAAGCGGAGCCTCGCCAATGCGGCCCATCTCGGGGTTGATGGCGCAATACTTCTCGCCGACCGTGACCTCGTGCGAAAAGCATGACAAGCAGCGAAGGCACATATTTATTGCCGTTACATTGCCCGTGCGGATCTTATTTGGCAGATCGGGGTCAGCAATCAGGCTGCGTGACATTTCGACCACGTCGGCCTTGCCGGAAGCGATGATATCCTCCAGCATATCAGGCTCGCCAAGAGCGCCGACAGTAGCGACAGGCGTTTTGACGTGCTTTTTGATTTCGGCGGCGAGATAGACATTGGGTCCGTCTCCGAGGAACATCCTAGGATGCGTCACAGTGAACACCTCGGAAACCTCATGGTTGCCGGCGGAAACATGAATCAAGTCCGCATGGCCCTCAAGCTGCTTCGCGAAAGCTATGCCTTCATCGATATCATATCCTCCCTCATACCTCTCGCTGCCGCTGATGCGCACCTCGATGGGGATGACAGGCCCGATAGCCTTACGTATGGCATCGCACACTGCGACGGTCAAACGCGCGCGGTTCTCGATGTCGCGGCCTCCCCATTTATCATTTCTCGTGTTGATGAGGGGGGACATGAACTGCTGCAACAGCCAGCCGTGCCCGGCATGGACGAGGATGGAGCCGAATCCGCACTTTTTGGCGGTCATGGCCGCCTCAGCATATTTGGAAATTGTATATTCGATGATGTCTTCGGGCATTTCTTCGACGATCCTGCCGTCTATTTCGCAAGCGACGGGGCCGTAAGCCATGCCGGGGGTTTTGACATCCCTGTTCGCGTACATGCCCGCGTGGAACAGCTCCGCAGTCGGGACGGCACCGTAGCCGGAAACCACGTTGGTCATCTTTGACAATGATATGCGTACCTCGTCGATGGTCGGGCGCGTCGTCAGGCCGCGGCCGTATTTTGCATCAACCGCGAGCTCGCCCGTGCAGACCGATGCAGCGCCGCCCATGGCCCGCCGGCCGTAAAAGAACGCGGAGCCCGATTGTGAGCTGTGGCCTGTCGGCGCAGCAAAAATCCTGTTCCTGAAAAGTGTCCCCGCAAGGTGCAAGGGCGCAAACAGATTCTTATATTTTATAATATCCAACTTCAAGCTCCTCCAAAATATTGATAATTCATTCCCATAATGATAAAATACCACGAGATAGCGGTTTCATCAAGCGAAAAGTTATTGACACTGTTAAAAAGAGGAGAAAAAATATGGCGCATTGTATAAGGATATATCGCTCGGGGGAGTCTATCCATGAAGCGACAGGCGAGACAGGCGAGTCGTTGCTGGGGGTTATCGGCACGGCAGGGATTTTTCTCGATTCCCCATGCGGCGGGCAGGGAAAATGCGGCAAGTGCCGCGTGCGGCTCAGTCCGGACGGCGAAGAGGTGCTCGCATGCCGTACATTGATAGACGGAGACATGGATGTCTATCTCCCTGACAACATGGAAATGAAAATCGCGGACGGTGGGGCGCGGGCCGCAGAGGCTACGACGGGCGCGGAAACGCGTGCCGTTGCTGAAACCGCAGAAAAGACCGCGGCGGGAGGGCGATATGGCATTGCGGTCGATATCGGCACGACCACGGTAGTGGCGCACCTCACAGACATAGCGACCGGAGCCAGGCTAGCGACCGCCAGCGGAGTCAACGCGCAACGCACTTATGGCGCCGATGTCATCAGCCGCATCCAATATTGCTCGGATCACGGACATGAAGCCCTGACGCAGCGCATCCGCGAACAACTGGCGTCGTTGATAAGCGAAACGTGCGAAGCTTCCGGAGTAAGCTCGGACGAAATAACATATATCGCGATAGCCGCGAATACGATCATGGAGCACCTCGCTGCAGGGTATTCACCGGTTGGAATGGGAATTGTGCCATTCGCGCCGATAAGCCTTTTTGGCGAGGAAATGGCAGCCGGGAGCGACCTCCTCGTTGCGGAAAACGCGCAAATATACTACGCTCCCGCCATATCGTCATATGTCGGGGGCGACATCACGGCGGG
>WRMX01000064.1 GCA_009776905.1 Oscillospiraceae bacterium | reverse complement strand
GATTGCCGCCGCTACAAGGGTGCGGGGTGGTGCGGGGTGGCGGCAGATTGCCGCCGCTACGGGGGGTGCGGGGTGGCGGCAGAATGCCGCAGATGCGAGGGGTGGTGGGGTGGTGCGGAATGCCGCAGATGAGAGGGTTAGCGGACGGGTGTTGGCTGCCAGAGGTCGAACGCCTGCATATTGAGATCGCGCAGCTCGACCTTCTTAGCGCCAATCGTCTGCTCGATGACCTTGCCGATGGCAGCTCCCGAGACGACGTTCGTAGCGCGGATGAACGCGCCGAGCATGACCATGTTCGCGACGCGGGCATTGCCGAGATCGCTCGCCAAATCGTTGGCGGGCACTTCGATGGCCGTGATATCATCGCGTGTGGCAGACTGATCGATGGTCGATTTATTGAGGAGCAAGATCCCGCCCGGCCTGAGCAACGGCTCGAATTTGATGAGCGAAGGCAGGTTCATGACGACTATATAGTCCGCTTCGTTGATGAGGGGGCAACTGACGGTTTTGTCCGAAACGATGACGGTGCAGTTTGTCGTGCCGCCGCGCATCTCCGGCCCGTATGACGGGAAAAATGTCGCCTGCTTGTCTTCAAGCATCGCCGCGTGCGTCACTATCTGCCCCATCAGGAGCACGCCCTGTCCGCCGGAACCGGCGAAAAACATTTTATGAGTACTCATGCCTGCCCTCCCTCCGGCGATTTGAAAACGCCTAATGGGTAATATGGGATCATTTTTTCCGAAACCCATTTCATCGCGTCGGCGGGGGCAAGACCCCAGTCCGTCGGGCAGGTGGAAAGGAATTCCACGAGCGAAAAGCCGAGGCCTTTTTCCTGGACTTCAAACGCGCGCCTGACCGCTTTTTTTGCCTTATTGATATTGGCGGGAGAGTTTAACGCAACGCGCTCGATGTAAACGGCTCCGTCCAACGTGGCAAGCAACTCGCAAACGCGCATCGGCGCGCCTGCCTGCTCGACGGTGCGGCCGGATTGCGAGGTGGTCGACCTTTGCCCGATGAGCGTAGTCGGCGCCATCTGCCCGCCCGTCATGCCATATATGCCGTTGTTGATGAAGAAAGTGCTGATTTTCTCGCCCCTTGCGGCGGCATGGATTATCTCGCCGGTGCCTATGGAGGCGAGGTCGCCGTCGCCCTGGTATGTGAACACCAGCTTGTCGGGGTGGACGCGGCGGATGCCTGTCGCGACCGCAGGAGCGCGCCCGTGGGCGGACTCGCACATATCGACGTTCATGAATTTATGCGCCTGGACGCTGCATCCGATGGGCGCAACGCCAATCGTGCTGCCAAGCCTGCCCATCTCGTCGAGCGTCTCCATGATGAGCCTGTGCGCGATGCCGTGCGCGCAGCCGGGGCAGTAGCTCGTATCTGTCCTGACCATGCCCTTTGTATATGCAAAAACTTGTTCCATAATGCTAACTCCCAGCTTTTAGAATGCTCTCGGCACGGTTGGCAATCTCGAGCGAAGTCGGGATGATGCCGCCCGTGCGATTGATTAATCCGATGGGGAAACGCTTGCCGACGCCGATTTTGACGTCTTGGATGAGCTGGCCCATCGAGAGTTCCGCGGAGATGACGACCTTAGTTTTGTCTGTGATGAGGTCGAACGCGCCGTATGGGAACGGCCATAATGAGATCGGACGTATGAGCCCGGCTTTTATCCCGCGGTCGGCAAGCAGCTCGATGGCCTCTTTTGTGATCCTCGCGACTGTGCCAAAAGCGACGAACACGATGTCCGCATCTTCGACGCCGAGCGTCTCGACGCGCACGAGCTCCTTTTCGGCTCTGGCATATTTTTCAAATAGTTTTTCGACATGTTTCTCAAGGTCGTCCGGGACCATGCGCAGCGATTTTACCACGGCGCGCTTGGAATCGTCATCGCCGTAACCCGTGATCGCCCAAGGCTTATGCTTTTTGATGTCTTCGTTTTTCATTTCGGGACGGGGATCGGGCAGCACGACGGGCTCCATCATCTGCGCGAGAATGCCGTCGGTGAAGACCAGAAACGGGTTTTGCCAATAATCGGAAAGCTCGACGGACTCATATATGAGGTCGACGGCCTCCTGGATGCTCGAAGGGGCGAAGACGGGGACCTTATAATCTCCGTTGCCGCCGCCGCGCGTCACTTGGAGATAATCCGCTTGGCCGGGGTGGATGCCGCCGATGCCGGGGCCGCCTCTGCACACCGCAAGGACGACGAGCGGGACTTCGGCGGAGCTGAGGAAGCTCAGGCCTTCTTGCATGAGCGCGATGCCGGGCGATGAGGATGTGATGAACACCCTGCCGCCTGACGCGCTCGCGCCATATGCCATGTTGATGGCTCCAAGCTCGCTTTCTGCTTGCAGGAACGCGCCGCCTCGTTTCGGTAGCTCGCGCGACATATATTCGGGGATCTCGTTTTGAGGGGTGATCGGATAGCCGAAATAGTAGCGGCTCCCGCCGAGGATAGCGGCCTCGGCAAAGGCTTCGTTGCCTTTCATCAGGACTTTCTCGCTCACTTCGTCGCCTCCTTACCCTCGTTGTTTTGTTCTGCTTTGAATATTCCTATTGCTCCGTCCGGGCAGACGAGCGCGCAGGATTTGCAGCCGATGCATTCGTCCATGCGCTCGATCGTGGCCGGGCCGTAGCCTTTTTTGTTGATCTGGGGGCTCATCGTGATGAGTCCCTTGGGGCAAAACACGCGGCAGAGCTCGCAGCCCTTGCATGTGTCGCCCTCGAATCGTACTTCAAATTTTGCCATTTGTTTTCCCCTTTTTTCCAAAGTTCCTTGGTTGTGTTGTATGCGTTATTTGTCCAGCCATGCAGGACGCATGTATAAGCTCATCGGGACGAGATTATCGGAAAGCCCGGAAAGATCATCGGGATCGACAATGCCCGAAGGATAGCAATCGCAAAGAAGCTCCTTGCCCGACTCCTCGCAAAGGCTCTGACACAGTTTGTGGCCCTTGATGACGGTATCGGCGGTGGTCTCGCGCAGCAGGTGGCAATTGTTGACGATGCCGGATATCGTGAGCCCTGTGACCGCCTCTATTGCGGAAATATGCTCCGTCGCCCCGCGAATGTCGCGCGTTTCGGGTCGGTTCGCGTTGAGAACCGCAACGACGGTCGTATCACCGTCGGTGAAATATTTCATAAACTGGTTGAGCACAAGGGCGCCGGAGTCGTTGCCGCCGGCATCGACGAGCACGCGGCAGGCGCTGTCCTCGAGCGGAGCCCTGACCGTGGCGCCGAGCGCAGGCATTTCCGCGGTGATTTCCGTGTCGTAGAGGCTGCCGTAGACAGAGATGCCTGCTGCGTTCAGCTCTTCGCGGCGTTCGCGCGACCTGAAATAGGGATTCACGACATCAAGGTCGATGACGGCGAGTTTTTCCGTGCTGTTTTCGGCATGCTGCATGGCAAGCGATACCGTGAGTTCGGTCTTCCCGCTGCCATAGTGGCCGGTGATCACTATTTTTCTTTTTGACTGCTCAAAGAACCGTTCGACGGACATAACCTCACCCCCTTAGTGCCGGAGCGCGCGGCGTCCGGGTTGTGGGGGTGGAACCCCCACGTTTGACCGCCTTTGCGACTCGCAACATCAATGCTAAGATCGTTAATATCGGAATATAACCCATTATTTTTATCAGGAATGGAGAGGTTTGTCAATATCAGGACTGCAATTTGCTATATTTTCCGCAATTTTCACAAGCAGGCTCGCACAGGGAATGCCTCTCTTGTGAGAAAAACCAACGCGAGGCTCGAAAAACGACGAGCCTCGCGTTGGCAAACAAGATGGGGGCAGCGCTATTTTTCTCTTCTCTCCAAAGAGTCATTTATCAGTTCGAGAACTTCAGTAGCCGTGAGGCCTTTATTGATGATATGTTCCAGAACGACATCCATATCAGTATGTTGCTTTTTTGACAATAGGAGCTGGCGCTGTAGCGAGAGTTTATTGATATCCTTCCTGTGGCTGAGGATAATCTCATCGATCAGAGCGATTTCAGCATCATAATCGATCTTTGGGTTGGCAGCTTTCGGCATAAACCAACACCCACCTTTCATAAAAAAATGACACAGACCAATTATACCGCGACAGCAAGACATAAACAATAATCGTTTGATTCATAGCAATGGTGACAAAACGGCCAAGATACCTATAAAGAACAGGAGATATCCCGACGTACGATGAACGTTTTTCACACTTATATGAATATAAATGTATAATTATAAAGCAAAAAAACTTGTAAAAAATATTCCTCTTTGATATAATCAAATGCGGGGGTTCCACCCCCGCAACCCGGATGCCGCGCGCTCCGGCTCGATTCGCCATACGGCGGGAGCGAATAGGGGTCGCTTTGGAGACGATGAGCAGCTTTACGGAGCGAATGCCCGAGCCTACGAGGGCGGGTCGAAGTGAAGCTTGCAGGTGATTACAGGGGGGCACACGATAAGTTGGAAGCCGCGATTGACCTTTTTGTGAATATTTCCACGCTGCTGGGCATCGGCATGATCGTTGCGGTGGCGCGCAAATCGCAGCGAGCGCAAGTGCGGTCGGCATTTTTGCTGCTGCTCGGCCTCGCGACGGTTTGGAACATCGGACACGCGCTGGAGACCGATATTCGCCTTTTGACCGGCGTCACTCACATGGCGTTTGTATATATATGCTATGTGGGCATCTGCTTTGTGCCTGTCGCGATCCTTTACCTCGGCATTACGATCGTGCGCACCGAGTGGAGCATGAAACTATGGCACTTTGCATTTTTCGTCGTGCCGATTGTGAGCATTATCATCGTTTTCACATCTTCTTTCCACCAATTGTTTTTTGTAAAGTTCTCGCTATATTCGTCCGACGCGGTCTACGGCCCGTATTACTACTTCCATTCGATATATTCCTATTGCTGCATTGCCGTCGGGATAGCTTGCATGTATGTCTCTTCGGCGCGCAACTCGGGCTTTTTGTCGCGGCAGACGCTGTTTATCCTGGGTGGCATCGTCGTTACGCTCGTCCCGAACGTATTATATTCGTTCGGAGTCGGGCATTTGCCGTTCAGCATCAGCTCCGCCGCCATCACGGTGTCTATCCTGTGCTTTGCGATCTCCTTTTTCAGATATCGCTTCATCGACACGCCGCCGGTTTCGCCCGGGCAGATCATCGACCTCATATCGGACGGGTATCTTGTCGTCGACAAGGAGCTTAAAATACTGGCATATAACAGGGCTTTGCTGAGGATGTTCCCGGAGCGGTCGGGTCCCATATTGGGGGAGAGCTTGCGCGTTTTTGTCGAAAGATATGCGATGAACGTCACTTTTAAGCAGATACTGACGATGCACGAGCGGGCTATGGCCGAAAAGACGACGGTCACCGAGGAGATCCATATCAGAGGGGACACCTACCTGAACATGGAGATCACCCCCATCGCGCAGCGCAACGCTCCGAGCACAGGCAGCATCATGATATTCAAGGACATCACGGAATCGAAGCTTTTGCTCGAGGCCACGAAGGCGGCCGGCCAGGCAAAGAGCGATTTCCTTTCGTATATGAGCCATGAGATACGTTCGCCGTTGACAGCGATCATAGGCATGATAAATATCGGGCGCAACACGGACGACATCGAAAAGTTGAAATATTGCTTTGAGAGGGCGGACGCGGCATCGAGGCAATTGCTCGGCATTATCAACGATATTCTCGATATTTCAAAAATCGAAGCGGACAAGTTTGAGCTGGCATTCAACGAAGTCGATTTCAGAAGAATGCTCATGGATTTGGTGGATGTCATCAGCGCGAGGGTCGAAGAGAAGAACATTAACCTTAAGGTTGATTTCAACGAAAATCTCCCCATTTCTATCGAAACGGACAAGCTTCGGCTTTCCCAGGTCATAACGAACTTGCTGACGAATGCGGTGAAATTCACGCCGGAGAATGGCACGATCACATTGAGCGCGGAGCAGGTCGCGGTGGAGGACGGCGAGGCGACGATCCGCGTTGCGGTCACGGACACCGGCATTGGGATATCGAAAGAGCAGCAGGGGAAGTTGTTCACTTCTTTCCAGCAGGCGAATGCCGCGATTTCGCAGACGTACGGCGGCACTGGCCTGGGGCTCTCAATTTCAAAGCGGATAGTCGATCTGATGGGCGGCGAGATTTGGGTCGAGTCCGAGCCCGGGCGCGGCTCCAAGTTCATTTTCTCGATTAAAGCGAAATGCATCGCAGCCGGTGATTCCGCTGACGGCACGGCTGCGAGCGCGAGCGATGCTTGTTCTGTCGACGTCGGCGATGGCGCTGACCTCGATTTAAGCGCGTTTAAGCTGCTGATAGCCGAGGATATCGAAATCAACCAGGAGATTATGGCCGCTATCCTAGAGGATACGAAGGTGTCGATCGATTTTGCCGATAACGGGAAGACCGCAGTCGCTGCGGTCAGCGACAATCCCGGCAAATACGATGCGATTTTGATGGACATCCAAATGCCCGAGATGGACGGGTATGACGCGACGAGGGCGATCCGCGCCCTTGACGACGAGCGGGCGAAGAGCGTGCCAATCATCGCCATGACGGCGAATGTGTTTAAGGAAGATATCGATAAGTGCATCGCTTGCGGCATGGACGACCATATTGGGAAGCCGATCAGCATCGAGGCGTTGATGGGTGTTTTGGCGAAGTATCTGCAGCGGTGCTAGCGGGGTGAGGCTTGTAAGATTCTTCGGTCGCGAGCTCCCTCAGAATGACATTCATAGTAGTGCGTGGTAAGGGGCTTGTAAGATTCTTCGGTCGCGGGCTCCCTCAGAATGACATTCATAGTAGTGCGTGGTAAGGGGTTTTGAGATTTGAGCAACGCCGGGTCTGAACCTAAGGCGCCGCACGAACGGCGCAAAAGGAACATATTTCGGAACACAGAACACAGGGGCTTTCAGACATTGCCAAAAGTGTTCCTTGTCGTGATGGCGTTTTTCCTCATGACGATGGTCAGCGAATGGTATGTCAGCAGAATGATGCGAAACCACCTTCTGAACGAGGCGACCGACATTCTGGTGAATACAAGGTTGAAAATCGAATATGAGGTGCTGGCGCCGAAGAACGTCATCGACATCGCATCCCAAGCTATCCGCGACATTATCCTTACCTCCGCGAGCGAGGATGAGGTTCTCCAATATATGCATGAAATCACGGGATACCTTACAACAGACGAAAAAATGTCAACTTTCCGCTACGATGGCATCTATGGGCTCTTTGACGTATTTGGCGATAAATATTTCGACGGAGCTGGATGGGAGCCGCCGGCAGGCTTCGACCCGAAGACGCGCCCGTGGTATGAGGCCGCCGTGTCGGCCAAAGGCGTAACGGACTCCACAATGCCGTATATATCCGCAAATGGCGAGCATTATGTCATGACATATGCGAGGCGGGTTTTCGGCGACGCCGGAGAGCCGTTGTTCATCATTGCGCTTGACGTGCCGATGGATAACATCAACCGCCATATTTCCGACATTAGAATCACGGAGAATGCATATGGGATTCTTTTAAGCGAAGATTTCCTTATTCTGTCGCATCCCAACCCGGAATTTATTGGCGAAAGAGCCGATGATGTCAACAGCATTTTCATACCTATCATGGATATGATGGAAAAGGGTGAAGAAATTGTCGGGCGCGAGGGCAAAAACTACCTTGGGGACAAGGCGATATTATATACCAGCAATGTTGGGAACGGCTGGGTCGTTTCTGTGGTGGTCCCGAAAAATGAGTATTACAAGGAGCTTTATAACCTTCAGCTCATGATCCGGTCGCTCGGCGCGATTATGACGATATTGCTCAGCTTCATGTTGGTCGGCATCGACAAGGAAAAGAACAAGGCGAACGACCGCGCCATGCTGATGCTCGATACCACGCCTTTGTCGATCAGCATTTTTGACAAGACGTTGAACCCGATCGAATGCAACCAGGAAACGTTGAATATGTTCGGCATAGCCAGAAAGAAAGACTATTACAGCATGTTCACCGATCTTATGCCGGAGTTTCAGCCTGATGGGCAGCCATCGAAGGAGACCGCGCTGGCCAGGATTGCTGAAGCGTTTGATATCGGGTCGAACCATGGGGAATGGACGTTCAAGAATCTCAACGGAGACCTCATCCCATGCGAGATTTCGAGCATGCGAATGCAGCTTAAGCACGAATACTATGTCCTTATATATGCGCGTGACCTGCGGGAGATCAAGATTAAGGAACAGGAGCTCAAGGAGCTTTCGGAGAGGGAGCGCAGAGCCGAGATACAAGCGGAAGCGGCGCTCGCGGCGGACGAGGCGAAAAGCATGTTCCTGGCGAACATGTCGCACGAGATAAGGACGCCGATGAACGCGGTGCTTGGCATGTCAGAGCTGCTGCTGCAGGAGGAGCTGAGCAAGCGGCAGAGGCAATATACCGAGGATATAAGGAATTCCGCGAATGCCTTACTCGAGATAATCAACGATATTCTCGACATTTCCAAGATACAATACGGCAAGATGACATTGGTGCCCGTGCATTATGACTTGAATCTGCTCATCGACCAGGTTAGCGCCATCGCGCAGTTCCTCACGATGGACAAGGATGTCACATTCAAGCTCGTCATGCAGGAACAGACCCCCGGATGCCTATTTGGAGACGAGACGCGTTTCAGGCAGGTTTTGTTGAATTTGTTGAGCAACGCGATTAAATTCACCGAAAAAGGTTATGTCCGGATGGATGTCGGGTTTGACGACGATGTGCTGTCGATCAGCGTAAGCGATTCCGGCGTAGGAATACCTATTGAATCGCTCCCGACGCTGTTTGATGCTTTTGAGCAGGTCGATATTGTCAAAAACCGTCTAAAGGCGGGGACGGGCCTCGGGCTGACTATTACGAAATCTATCGTCGAGATGATGGGCGGCAGCATTACCGTGAACAGCGTTTATGGCAGGGGTACGACGTTTGACGTCGTGATACCTGTCGTCATCGGAGACGAGACGCTGATCAGCAGGGCGGGCAGCGAGGATGTGGTCGTGTATGCCCCGGACGCGCAGATATTGGTCGTGGACGACAACAAGGTGAACCTGAAGGTCGCTTGCGGGCTTTTGGACCTTTGCGCGATATCGGCCGAGACAGCCTCGTCGGGCAAGCAAGCGCTGGAGCTTATTTCTGCAAAGCAATATGATTTGATTTTTATGGATCACAGGATGCCGGAAATGGACGGCATCGAAACTGCGAAACGCATTCGTGAGGCGGGCGTCATAACGCCGATCATCGCGCTCACGGCAAGCGTCGTCGTTGGCGCGCGGGAGATGATGTTGAAGGCAGGGATGAACGATTATCTGCCAAAGCCTATCGTAAACGCCGAGCTGAAGGCATTATTGAACAAGTGGCTGCCGAAAACGAAGCTGTTATCCGCGCCGCCGGAGGCCGCCGCAGCTTCTGCCGCTGCCGCGTCCTTAAATGCGATCGACGATGCGGCGGGGCTGTTCTGGGAGATGATCGAGGCTATCGACGGCCTGTCCGTCTCTGTCGGGCTGGAGCGCATCGAAGGCCAGCGGGGCATGTATGAAAAGACATTGAGGCTGATGATCGCGGAGATCGAAAAGAGCTATGGCAACCTTGGGAAGTTTTTGAGCGCCGGCGACATGGACAATTTCCGCATCGAGGTCCATGGGATCAAGGGATCGCTTGCGAGCGTCGGAGCGATGAGCCTGGCATCGAAGGCTTATGATCTCGAGGCGGCGTCCGACAAGCCGGATATTGGTTTTTGCGAGGAGAATCTCCCCGCGTTTCTTGTTGGGCTCGACGATATGCGCAGGGGGCTTGTGGAGGCGTTCGCCACAATTGCCAGGGACGATGTCTCTACGGATGTGCCTGCGGAGTTGGGGCCGATATTCGCGAGGTTGAAAGAGGCGTTTGACGATTTGGACCTCGTGAAGATCGATATTGAGATCGAGAACCTCGATGCGTTGGCGTTGGGGGGGGTTCTCGGCGAGATTGCCGAGCAGATCAAGGATGCCGTGATGATGATGGATTATGACAGAGCGGCTGAATATATGGACGAGATGCTGAACGGAGAATAATGGCGCGGGACGCAGCTTAGGGCGCGGGGCGCAGCCTGGGGCGCGGGGCGTCCGGGGTGCAGTTTAGGGACGCGGGGCGTCCGGGGTGTGGCTTAGGGCGCGGGGCGTCCGGGGTGTGGCGGAGAATAACCGAAAGGGATGACCATTTATATGGAGAGCGAGAATATCATTTATTTTAACCTCCCGGAAATGTTGAAAAGGGACACATTAAACACAAGGGCGTTCGCTGACGAATTCGTTGTGACGGTCGGGACGTATTTCAGCATGCTTCTGAGGCTGGAGAAACAATCCGCGAAGGCGGTCGAAGCGTTGAACCGGTTCATAAACCGAAGCGCGGATATCGATTCATATAAAAGCTTGGACAACTTGCTGCTGTTGCTCAAAGACTTGCGGAGCGAGCGGTTCGTGACGCCCATCTATTCTATTTTGGGCGCGTATGACACCGGCAACTGGAGGCTTGCAGCCCACCGCGCGGAGATGATGATGGGCGATTTCAACGCTTTTTGCGCGACACTCGACGAGATGAGGCGCAAAGGGAAACAGGCGGCCGTCCCGGACCCTGCGATGCCGTTGAAGGAATATATCAGAATTCTCGACGAGGCGGAAGCGAACAGAAAGCCTGTTATTCTCGCGATCGACGATTCGCCGACGATATTGAGTTCTCTTTTGTCCGTGCTGGGCGGCGATTACAAGGTGTTCACGCTACCAAAGCCGTCTGAGCTGGAAAGGGTGCTGACGCGGCTTACTCCGGATCTGTTTTTACTCGATTATCTTATGCCGGATATCAACGGGTTTGAGCTGGTGCCGATCATCAGGAGTTTTGAGGCGCATGCTGAAACCCCTATCATATACCTCACGTCGCACGGGACGATCGACAACCTGACAGCAGCGCTTGCGCTGGGGGCGAGCGATTTTGTCGTCAAGCCGTTCGATGCTGATATTTTGCGCGAAAAAATTGCGAAACATATTGTAAAAAATGTGTGAAAAGTGATATAATGATTGCTGCGCAATCATCATATATTGATTTAATGTATATCGTCTTGCTCCTGCCTGCGGCAGAACCGCAAGACATGATATAATGATTGCTGCGCAATCATCATATATTAGTTTTATGTATATCGTCTTGCTCCTGCCTGCGGCAGAACCGCAAGACATGATATAATGAGGTATTATAATTGACGTTGCGCGACGAGAAGGGGTGCTTAGATGCCAAAAACGATTTTTGTTGTTGATGATAACGATACTAACCTGACAGTGGCGAAGGAAGTGTTGAAGGACAGCTATAGGGTGATGACGCTCCCATCGGCGGCCAAGATGTTCTCGTTGATCGAGAAGGTCGTGCCCGATCTTATATTATTGGACATCGAGATGCCCGACATGGATGGTTTTGAGGCATTGCAGCTTTTGAAAAGCAACGAGGCGCAAGCGGACATTCCGGTGATATTCCTTACGAGCATGACCGACACGGAGGTCGAGGTCCGGGGATTCCAGCTTGGCGTGGTCGATTTCATCACTAAGCCGTTTTCTGCGCCGGTTCTGATCAACAGGATCAAGACGCACCTCGACATCGATGAGCTAATCAGGGAGCGGACGACCGACCTGCGCCAGCGGACCGAGCAGTTGCAGCGGCTGCAGAACAGCATCGTTTTCGTGCTTGCGGACATGGTTGAAAGCCGAGACGAGGGCACGGGAGGGCATGTCGAAAGGACGGCTGCGTACATAAAGATATTGGTGGATGCGATGCTCAAGCGGGGGCTCGACGCCGATGAGATAACCGCGACCGATGTGGACCTGATGGTCTCGTCCGCACGGCTGCACGATGTTGGAAAAATCTCCATTTCGGACATTATTTTAAACAAACCCGCAAAATTGACGGAAGATGAATTTTCCGTGATGCAGACCCACACCCAGGAAGGCGTGAGGATCATCGACCAAATCGTTTCGCGGACGGGGGAGGACGAGATTTTCCTCAGCAATGCCAGGATGTTCGCGGGGTATCACCACGAGCGTTGGGACGGCACGGGTTATCCTTTTGGGCTGAAGGGCGCGGAAATCCCGATACAGGGGAGGCTGATGGCGTTCGTCGATGTTTATGACGCGCTCATTTCGGAGAGGCCGTATAAAAAGGCGTTCTCGCATGAGGATGCCGTGGAGATCATCAAGGAGGGCGCCGGCAAGCAGTTCGACCCGGAGATCACGACCGTGTTTTTGGAGGTCCAGGACTTGCTGAAGGATGTTTATGAGATCGTGAAGAACAAGGGGAAGGCTTGATTGTTTTATTGTGGTGCGTTTAGAGCGCGACTCTCAATGCCAATACACGGACAAAGCCCGCCGGACGCTAAAGATTTGCGTTCAGCGGGCTTTATGCTAAGCGGCTGCGACCATGCTGCGACCGTGCTGCGCTTCGCGCGGCTGCGATGCTGCTGCGCCGTGCTGCGCCGTGCTGCGCTTCGCGCGGCTGCGATGCTGCTACGACCATGCTGCGCCGTGCTGTGTTTCGCGCGGCTGCGATGATGCATGGTAATCTATAATTTGCGAAAAAACTTTTTACAGGGAGGTTTATTGGACACATCCTGTGGTAGAATGGATATATCAACAAATTCGTTGCTACTTTTAAGAAAATTGGCTTGACTCATTGTTATAGCTGTGTTACCATATATTGTGCTATTAGTCATTTATCCATGCGAATATATACAAGATGTCGGGAAAACAGCAGCCATTAAGGCACTATGGAAGTCTGAGAAAGAAGGGAGTATCAAAAATATGGATGCTCAATTACTTGCCGAGCTCAAAGCGGAGCAGTATATTACGATAATGAATTCACCAAAATACAAACAGCTATTGGCAGAAATCTGTCAGAGCATCAATAGTTTTGCGAAAGACGCACCCAACGAAGCAACGATTGAGAGCTATTTTGATTCAACGCTTTTTGAGTTCTTCCGCTCTGTATTTGAGCCACTAGGGTATGCATATAATCCGATTAAAGAGCAAGCAATTGCGACACATGAAATACATGGACGAGCCGATACAGTGGCAGGCGCGCTCGTCATTGAATACAAGCATCCATCGACATTATCAACTGCTAATAAACAAAATGAAGCTGTTATGCAGATTACCGGATACCTTAAAGGACTGGAGAATGAAGGCGATTCGCCTCTTGTTGGTTTGGTCACGGATGGGCTTAGGTGTTGCTTTGTGGTTAAAGAATCAGAAACTATTAGTGTTAAGCCGTTTCAGTCTCTCACAGGCGAAGTCTTGGGTACGATTATTCAATACATCATATCTCTCAGCCAAAAAGCTCTTAATTCAAAGAACCTTGTCGACAGTTTCTGCAAACCGCCAGAAAACAATGGCAGTGCGTTTGGTTTATTTAATAACCTTTACTCTGCTCTTCGTAATATGACGGGTAAAACAGCGATGCTGTTTACTGAATGGAAGGAGCTTTTTCACCTTGCTCACGACGACGACCCTTCAAAGCAACAAGCAATTCAAGAGAGGAAAGCTGCTCTTGGCGCTCTTGTCGGAGAGCGTTTTGCTGACAATGATAATGAGTATAAGGCGTTATTTGCGCTTCAGACTGCTTATGCAATAATCTTAAAAGTAGTCGCACATCACATTATAAGCCAAGTGAGATACAACAGTTCTTTTATGGGCATCGGAGTTCTTAAACAACAGACGCCTGATGCTTTACGTATCTATCTTGCAGAATTGGAAGATGGTGCAATTTTCCGTAAATATGGAATAGAAAACCTTCTTGAGGGAGACTTTTTCTCATGGTATTGCGACCCGGAACAATGGACTCCGGAAATTGCTTGCACAATTAAGGAGATAATCGAAACGCTAAGCTTGTTTGCAGACAAACCTGTACTTAATAAAACCGGACGATCACAAGACTTTTTCAAGGCTCTATATGAGGCAATGATGCCATCGGCAGTCCGACGCTCGTTGGGCGAGTACTACACTAAAAAATGGCTTGCGAGCAAGGTTGTAGACGATGCACTTGAGCATACGAGCAACATGCATTGGCGTGGAATCGACCCTTGTTGCGGTTCCGGCACTTTCGTTACTGTGATGATTGATAGGATTATCGATCAATTAAAAGATGCGGACTGCGGAACTGTGCTAACGGAAATCCTTCACCGGGTCAAGGGGATTGACCTTAACCCGGTGGCTGTTTTAACAGCAAGAGTCAACTATTTCATTAATATTTCGCATCTGCTGCAAGATAATCGGTCTATCGAAATCCCTATTTATCTGGGGGATTCATCATACTTTCCAAAGAGAGTCGTGTATGATGGTGTCTCTTGCCTTGAGTACACAATAAATACTGTACAATATCCGATAGACATTTTGATGCCCGAAAGTGCAGTCAAAGATTCATTGCGCTTTTCGCAGGTTATGACGCAAATCGAATTTGATATCAAGAATAAAGATGCGCAGAGCGCATATGACAAGCTGATATCATTGATCGATGCTTCGGGTCCTACGGATTTAGTCAAGGGTAAGCTGAATGATTTGGTAACAAGGCTTGTTGACCTCGAAGATAGTCATTGGAACGGTATATGGGTGCGCATTATTGCAAATTTCCTTATAACCGCGAGCCTGGGAAAATTTGATATTATTGTTGGAAATCCACCATGGGTGGATTGGAAAAACCTCCCTTCGGGTTATAGGGAGAGACTGAAATCGCTTTGCATATCGAGGAAACTATTTTCGGGCGACAAGCAAGCTGGAGGCATCAATTTAAACATCTGCGCGTTAATAACCAATGTAGCAGCAGAGAACTGGCTGGGCGAAAACGGAGTTTTGGCGTTCTTAATGCCGGAATCGCTGGCATTTCAACAATCATATGAAGGGTTCAGGCAACTGTTTCTGGCTGATGATAAACGGCTATATTTCTACAAAATTACTAATTGGACAAAATCGGGACACCCCTTCGATCCGGTTACCCAAAAATTCTTCACATATTTCATATCGCGGAAGCCTCAGGATTACAACAGCGGGATACAGATGAAATGGTATTTCGCCAAGCGTGGGAAACTGATTAAAGACGCAGAGGACCTTTCATTTGAGGACTGTTTTTTTGAGGAAGAATCGTTGCTTGCCACTTGCCATAGGACCAAGACTTTCTTTTCACACGTAAAAAGCCAGGAACAAGCTAAGCAGTTCAGAGCAATTGCCGGTGAATCTACCTACATAGGAAGGGAAGGGGTAGAGTTTTATCCGCAGGAACTGTTGATTTTTACGTTATCGGGATTACCGAATACAACAGATTGCACTGCACTCAAAAACATACAAACTAAAAAACCGAAACACCCGGTACCTCAGAGAAACGTCCTTATCGAAACGGAGTTTCTGTATCCTCTTGTCAAAGGTATCGATATACATCCGTTTCATGTGGACTTAACAGAACGCATTGTCCCATTCCCCTACGTTTCGGACAGACCAAAACTACCTATAGGAATGAGGGAGTTGGCAAAGAGGGCGCCTCAATTAGCAAAATACTATCAAGACAATAGAAGCGTTATTGAAGCACAGACTGATTACAATGAAAAACGTTTCATTTCCAAAGGCAGCGAGTTTTATGCAATGGCGCGTGTGGGCGGATACAGTTATGCCGATGTATATGTAGCTTTTCGTGACAATACGAAGTGGGGAGCTGCTGTTGTATCAAACGTGGACACTTCATGGGGCGGGGTCAAACGGCCGCTTTTTCAGAACCATGCGGTTTCTATATGTGAGGATATACATGGGAATTTTATAACGTTTGATGAAGCCCACTATGTCTGCGGTATATTAAACACTCCTATTGCTGCTCAGTATACGGTGCAGTCCGCAGACTCTCGTACATTCCCGATAAGGCCTCGTATAAGTATTCCAAAGTATGATCATAATGACGCGACCCATGCCCAAATCGCTGCTCTTTCAAAGAAAGCCCACAACAGTTATGATGACAAAAACACAATTGCATCAATTCTTATTGAACTCGATAGGTTATACCTCAATCTGGTCGGATACGAAGTCTAATGAAACAATTTTGTTTCCGCCTGTGTACCATAGTTATTAACATCGTTGATTTTTTTGCGGAGGGTTTCGAACTCTCCGCCTTCTATTGCAGCGCGTATGCGTTCCATGAGCGAATTGTAGAAAAACAGGTTGTGCAGCGAAGCGAGGCGCATGGCGAGCATTTCGCCGGACCTGAAGAGGTGGCGGACATATGCGCGCGAGAACTTTCTGCAGACGGGGCAGCCGCATTCTTCGTCGATGGGGCGTGGGTCGTCCTTGTACGTCTCGTTGTTGAGGTTTAGGTTGCCGCTCCATGTATAGACGCGGCCGTGCCTGCCGTTCCTTGTCGGCATTACGCAGTCGAAGAAGTCGATGCCGCGTGCGACGGCCTCGACGATGTTTTGCGGGGTCCCGACGCCCATGAGGTAGCGAGGGCGGTCTTGGGGCATGTGTTCTTCGACGGTTTCTATGATGTCATACATTTCGCCGGTCGTTTCGCCGACGGCGAGGCCGCCGATCGCGTAGCCGGGGAGGTCCAGTTGCGCGATGCGCTGCATGTGGGATATTCTGATGTCTTTGTATGTGGCGCCTTGGTTGATGCCGAATAGAATTGGTGTTGTTTGGGGGGGGTTGCCGGGCCGGGAACGGTCTGCGTGGGGGAGTTGCTGGTCAATGTGGGGGCGGGGGAGGTCTGCGTGGGGGAGTTGCTGGCTATTGTGGGGGG
>WRMX01000063.1 GCA_009776905.1 Oscillospiraceae bacterium | reverse complement strand
CGCCTTACGACGGACACCCTTGACTTTGGCTAACACTTCCCACTGCCGGGTGTGTTCGGGACTTTAACCCTATAGATTGCGCTCATGCCGGGCGCACCAGTCAAGCAGAAGCCAAAAATTATTTTTAGCTTCTGCTTGACATACAGTTGGTGCGGATGAAGGGACTCGAACCCACACGCCTCGCGGCACAGGAACCTAAATCCTGCATGTCTACCAATTCCATCACATCCGCACATAAAGTGCAAATCACCCTCTCGAAGCACCAATATGCGCCAAAGCAATCGCCTTCAAAGAATTAATGCTCGCATTGGTCGCTACAATCTTCCCAATCTGATCGATCAACACATTATAATGAATCATTTTATTGGCATTATCATTGACCTTCTTGACGAACAAAAACCCATACAATGCACCATGCTCCTCCAAATCGAAGTCATAATACCCGATATATTCAACATCAGCATGCGGCAGCATGCTCTTCCTATCAAGATAACGCGTATTGTATTGCTTCCCGTTTATCTCGATTGTCTTCCGTACAGTCCCGCCCGGGAACTTGATGACATTGTCTTTCATTCCAGCTACACCAACCTTTCCAGCTACACCAACCTTTGACTCTTATACTTCGCAGCCGCTTCAAGCTGCTCCGAAGCTCCGGAGAGCATCGTCGCCGTCACATTCTCGCCGCCGCTAAGCCTTGCGATCTCAGCTTTCCTGCCATCGAAATCGAGCAGATCCACATGCGTAAACGTCCTGCCGCCTTCAACGCTCTTGCTGATCATAAAATGCGTGTCCGCCATCACGGCGATCTGCGGCAAATGCGTCACGCACAGAGTCTGCCTCCGCGCCGCAAGATTCGCCAGCTTCTCGCCGACGCGTTGCGCCGCAACGCCCGAAACCCCCGTGTCAATCTCGTCAAAAACCATCGTCCCGGTATCGTTCTCCCCGCTCAAAACGTTCTTCAAAGCAAGCATGATCCTTGCAAGCTCCCCGCCTGAAGCGATGCGGCTGATCTTCCCCGGCCGCTCTCCCGCATTGGCCGACATCAAAAAACAAATCTCGTCGCTGCCAAACGCGCCCAAGCCATATTCGCCGCGAACTTCATCAAATTCGACAGAAAACTCCACGCCCGGCATGTTAAGCTGCGATAATTCCTCCATCACCCGCTCCTGCAAAGCAGCCGCGGCGCTCCTCCGCAAACCGGACAGCTCCTCCGCGAGCCTGCAGCTCTCCAGCACCAATGAATCAAGCTCCTTTCCCAGCTTCTCCAGCTTGTTTGCGGAGTCCTCAATATCGGAAATCTCGGCAATGCCGCGCTCGAGAAGCTCGAGCGCCTCCTCTTCTCCGCCATATTTGCGGATGATACGCCTCAATACGTCCAATCGCGCTTCCAATTCGTCCAACTCACCGGGCGAAAAATCCAGCTCCGCGCGAAAATCCCTCAATTCGTCGGAAATATCCTGCGCCGTGAAGCCGAGGTCGCTCAGCCGCTCGCCCAACGCGCGCAGCCCCTCCGAATACCGCGCGGCCTTTTCAAGCTGCGACCGCGCATCGCTGATGAGCGCGACCGCCCCGGGGCTGTCGTCATCGCCGAATAGTGCGCTAAACGCTGTCTCGACGGCTTCCGTCAGCTTCGATGCGTTCATTAAAAGCTCCCGCCGCGCCTCAAGCTCGCCGTGCTCGCCCGGCCTGATCCTTGCCCGCTCGATCTCTTCGATTTGAAACTTCAAAGCATCTATCCTGCGCTCTTTTTCGGCTTCATCGATGGAAAGCTTCTCTATCTCGCCTTTTTTAGCCACAAGCATGCCATAT
The DNA here is from genome assembly GCA_009776905.1 of Oscillospiraceae bacterium. Taxonomy (GTDB): domain Bacteria; phylum Bacillota; class Clostridia; order Oscillospirales; family Oscillospiraceae; genus WRMH01. The sequence continues at coordinate 15,016 of WRMX01000063.1, read as the reverse complement.
GAAACGCGAAAAGCCTCCAATGCTCCCCCAAGGCCGCCATAATCGTCTAAATATTCACGATGCGCGCCCTCGTCGAGCAGCTTCCTCCCATCGTTCTGCCCATGAATGTCAAGCAGCCGTGCGCCAATCTCCCGCAATTGCGCGGCAGAGACGGGAACACCGTTGACGCGGCATACGCTCTTGCCGTCTGCCGAAATCCTGCGCGATATGAACACATCGCCGCTCTCGTCAGGCTCGATTCCGCTGGCCTCCTGCCAAGGCAAGTCCTCCGGCATCGAAAAGACAGCCGTGACAGACGCATAATCCGCACCCGTCCGGATAACCTCGCGCGAAGTCCTCCCACCTGTAACGGCGGAAAGCGCGTCAATGATGATCGATTTCCCGGCTCCGGTTTCGCCTGTCAGCACGTTCAGGCCATGCGAAAACTCGATATCCGCTTTCTCGATAACAGCTATGTTTTCGATATGAAGCAATTTGATCATTGTAACATTAACTCAATTTCATTGCAAAATCGCTCGGCAGCCGTAACATCGCTCATCGCCAAAAAACCCGTGTCGTCGCCCGCGATGGTTCCGACGAGCCCTCTGATCCCCATGCCATCGATGGCCGCGCATGCAGCAGGCGCAAGCCCCGGAAGAGTCTTTATGACGACAATGTTCAATGCGTTGGCATATGACGTCACGCTCTCCTTGAAAATCGACTTCAGCCTGATTGCTTGCCGCTGCACGTTCGGAGTCCCGCTCACGGCATATCTGTATGTGCCCTTCGGGGTCAGCTCCTTCACCAGATGCAATTCCTTGATGTCCCGCGACAGAGTCGCCTGCGTGCTCTCGATGCCCTCTTTCGCAAGCTCATCGATCAACTGGTTCTGCGTCTCGATGTCAATATCCGCGATGACGCGCAAAATTGCATTTTGCCTATCCTTCTTCATTGCCCCACCCCCAATTTCTCGCTGACTTTTCTATAAAAGCTCCTGTCCGACAGACGGACGAGCCGCGTAACCTTCCCCGATTTGCGCACATTGATGACATCACCGCCGAGAATGCCAACATGGTTGCCCCCATCCGCCGACATATACGCATTGCTGTTTTTCTTGAATCCGACCTCTATGGACACGCACCTGTCAGATACAAGCACGAAAGGCTTCGCTTCCAATATATGGGCGCATATGGGGGTAATTATAATGTTTTGGGCGGATGGCTCTACGATCGGCCCGCCCGCCGCCATTGAATACGCGGTCGAACCAGTCGGCGTGGCGACAACCGCGCCATCGCCTGAAAACCTTGAAATCTGTTGCCCGTCGCCATATAGCGTCAGGTCGATAACTTTATTATCGCCCCTCAGAACAATGTCGTTTAATGCAAAATCATCGTGCACGATTGCGCCGTCCCTCACCACTTCGGCATCGAGCATCATGCGGTCCTCTATATCATACTCCCCAATCGCCAATGCGTCAATCAACTTTATATCACCAATTTCCAAATCGGCCATAAAACCTTTGCCGCCCATGTTCACGCCCAATATCGGGATCCCGGGGCCCGCTGCGGTCCTCGCCGCCTGCAGTATCGTGCCGTCCCCGCCGAATGTAATGATGATTTCCGCATTCGCGACGACGTCGGCAAATTCAATCGCATCAATCCCGGCGGGCAAACCAAATTTATCGGAGTCATCGTCAAACATCGGCAATACAAGGACATTCCTCCCATGACGTTCGAGGATGTCCATCACTTTATATGTCATCTCAAATCCGATATCCCGGTTTCCATTAGGGGATAAAATAATCATTTTTCTATTAGTCATAATACACCCTTGCCATTATTTGCGCCCTACCCTTGTCATTCTGAGCGCCCTACCCTTATCATACTGAGCCCAGCGTTGTCTTAAATTCACGCCCCCATCCCCCTACAACAGCATACTATGCGCCTCACTAACGACGGCGCCCGCGTCCAACCCCTCGACCCCGCCACCGCTGCCGAGAAAACCAAAAAACTCAATGTTCCCCTCAGGCCCGCGTATCGGCGAATAAGACAACCCCTTTACGCAAAACCCGGACTTTTTAGCATTGCCGACAAAAGCATCGAGAACAGCAACATGCACCTCCGCATCGCGCACGACTCCCTTTTTTCCGACATTCTCGCGACCGGCCTCAAACTGCGGCTTTATCAAGCAAATCGCTATCCCGTCTTCCGTCAAAAGGCTCCTCAAAACCGGCAGCACCAGCCCGAGCGATATGAACGACACATCAACTACCGCAAGCTCCGGTCTCTTCTCGAGCATATCATTGGTCAAATATCTGATATTCACCCGTTCCATCACGACCACACGCGGATCGTTGCGAATTTTCCACGCCAATTGGCCATATCCAACATCGACGGCATAAACCAGAGCGGCGCCGTTTTTCAATAAGCAATCGGTAAATCCTCCCGTTGACGCCCCGCAATCGATGCAAATCTTCCCGCCGGTCGACACGCCAAAAACGTCCAGGGCCTTTTCCAGTTTCAATCCTCCGCGGCTGACATATTCAAGACCTCCCCGGACCTCAGGTGACACATCGGCGCCGACCAGCAATCCCGGTTTGTCCGCTCTCACGCCATCAATATAGACACTGCCGCTCATGATGATGGCCTTCGCGCGCTCGCGGCTCTCCGCTAGCCCGCGCTCTGCAAGCAGAACATCCAACCGCACCTTCCCCAAATCACCCGCTCCTATCACGAGGCCCCTTGCCTCACAGCCACTCCACGGCCACTCCCGGCCACTCCCCAGCCACGTCCCGGCCCCTCACAGCCACTTCCCGGCCACTCCCGGCCGCTTTCCGGTTACTTCCCTGTCTTCATCTCCGCCTTAATGGCATCATACACGCTCGCTGCGTCTATCCCGCAAAGCTCCCTGAGCTCTGCGATTTCCCCTGCGGGCACGAAAAGATCGCCCGTGTTCATCAACAGCACGCTTTTCGGGAACTTCGCCGCACGTTTCTGCCCTTTCTTCGCGAGCGCGGCGACAATCCCCTCGCCGACAGATCCGCGCCCCGCGCATTCCTCCAGCACAAGCAGCCTGCCGCATTTAGCGACCGACTCCGCGATAGGGCCAATATCGATAGGACATATGCAGCCCAATTTTATAATCTCGACGAATATTCCATCCTGCTCCAGCCTGTCCGCAGCCTCTATCGCCGTATTGACGTTAAATCCATAAGTCACAAGGCAAAAATCCTTGCCCTCGCGCACGCATTTATGATTATCAGCTCCGCCGTCCCTATATATCCCCTCCGAACCGCGTGGATACCTCACGGCGACAGGCCCGTCAAGGCTCCCGACCGCAAGCCGCAGCATATCGCGCAGCTCCGCATAATTCGACGGACTAAAAACAGTCATTCCGGGCACGGAGCACAGGAAAGCAGCATCAAACAGCCCTTGGTGCGTGTCGCCGTCGCCCGCGACGAGCCCCGCCCTGTCCACGGCAAAAACCACATGCAGATTGCTGATCGCGACATCATGGATGAGCATGTCGTAGGAACGTTGCAGGAACGTCGAATACACCGCGAAAACGGGAACCGCGCCCTTGGACGCCATCCCTGCGGCCATTGAAACCGCATGCCCCTCAGCGATGCCAACATCAAAAAACCGTTCGGGAAACTGCGCCGCGAACCCGCTCAGCCCCGTGCCTGACGTCATGGATGCTGTAATCGCGCAAATCCTGGGATCGTTCGCCGCGAGCTTGCTCAGCTCGTCTCCGAAAACCGATGAAAACGTCCTTTCTCTCGAGGTCTTCACTCCGGTCTTATAATTAAACGGTCGGACGCCATGATATTCCTCCGGAGACCGTTCGGAAAACTCATAGCCCTTCCCCTTTTGCGTCAGCACATGGACGACAGTCGGCCCGTTCTGCCGTTTCGCCCATTCCAGCGCTTCGACGATCCTTCCGATATTATGTCCGTCTACAGGGCCGGAGTACTGCAGCCCCATCTCCTCGAACATGCTGCATTTGAGGATGGCGTTCTTGATCAATGTCTTCACCCTGTGCGTAAAGCCATATATCGCACGCCCGCCGGGCAGAATGTCCATCAACCGCCTATACCGTTTTTTAAATGCGCCGTAAGACGGTTTCATCCTCTGCCGGGACAAATATCGAGCGATGCCCCCGACATTGTCTGTTATCGACATGCCGTTGTCGTTAAGGATTACTATGATAGGCTCCCCCGACTCCCCCGCGTTCGACAGCCCCTCAATAGAAAGCCCACCGGTCAGAGCGCCGTCGCCAACGAGGGCAATTACGGAATACTCCCCGCGCGATAACGTCCTGGCGCGCGCAATCCCCAGCGCCACAGAAATCGAATTTGATGCATGGCCCGCTATGAATGCGTCATGGATGCTCTCCGAAGGCTTTGGATATCCCTCCAGCCCCCCAAGCTGCCTCAATGTAGAAAACCTTGATTTTCTGCCGGTCAGGAGCTTATGAACATAACTCTGGTGCCCGACGTCAAAAACAAGTCTGTCCTTTGATGTGTCGAATACCCTGTGAATGGCGACGGAAAGCTCGACGACTCCAAGATTGGACGCAAGATGCCCTCCGGTTTTCGACACGCTTTTTATCATAAATTCACGCAGCTCCGCGCATAGCTCATCGAGTTCGCCTGTCGATAACGCCTTTACGTCGGACGGTGAATCAATATTATCAAAAATACCCAATGTATTCTAACCTCTTTTGGTAATCGTTATAACGTGAGGCTCCGCTCCACAGCCCATCGGGACCGCCCGCTCACGAGCGGAATCCAACGGGGTCCCCACGAAACAGAGTTTCATTATGTTCTTTTTCGATTTTTCGCCTTAAAGATACCAACGAATTTCCCCGCCCTGTGAATAATGGCCGTGCTGTTATTAAACGCAAAAGTCTTGCCCGCAGCTTTCCCTCCAATGGTCAGGCCGGTCACAGCCGCTGAAATCAACAGCGGAGCCATAATGCTGCCCGCTCCAGTACCCTGAGTAATGCGAGCGGCCAGCAGCGCAGCCGTCGCGCCGCTGACAATGCCCGAAACGTCGCCAACGACATCGTTGCAGATGCTCGACACTTTGTCCGCGTTGCGAATGAGCCACAGCGATTCCGCCGCTCCGCCTTCTTTGTGCGCGGCCATCGAATGAAAAGGCGCCTCTGTCGCCGTCGCAGCAGCAATGCCTATCATGTCGAAAACAATGCCGAGAATGACGAAAACGGAGAGTATGAGAAACGCCGCGATATATCCGACGCTTCCGAGCGCTCTTGTTGTCGCGAACATGAATGCCATGGACGCGGCAATGCTGATCAATACGATCTTGATGAGCCATTTGAAATTAGTCTTTTTCTTCATGTCATTCTAACGTGGGGGTTCCACCCCCACAACCCCTCGGGACAGCTCGCTCACGGGCAAAATGAATTTGCCCTGCTCGCTTGTCCCTCACGCAGCTACGCTGCGTACCGTGCTACGCACAGCGGTAGTACCTAAGCGTAGAAAAATATCTTGTTATTTGTTAGTGTTGCAAGTCGCTTAGGTACTATCTAACATGGGGGTTCCACCCCCACAACTTAGGAGCGCCCTCCGGCTAAATTTGCCCTGCGGCGGAAGCGGAATCTGTGAAAAAGATGAGGCGGCAGCAAGCAGAGTAAATCTTACGGCTTAGGTCGGGCCGGATTTCCCCCGGGGATACCCCCCGTTGCCGGCAAGGCGGTTTCCCATTAAACCCCCGCTCGGAGCGTCACCATAACTCCGCTGCCCGATTGCCACTTAGTCCGCACTGTAATCCTCTACTCGCTCCGGGAACGCAAAGCCCCCGGACAGCCTAGGTGTTTTCCACAACAGTCAAACCGTCTCTTAGCCTCTTTTGCAAGCTATATTTCAAGGGGCAATCGCGTGTTCCGATATGGCCATATCGGAAACGCGTGGCTCCCCCATCCGCATAGGCCCACTCAAGGCAGGCTACGCTGCACACAGCACTGGGAGCAGCAACGCTCCAGGCTTTCGCCCGGGAGGAGCTATGCGTGAGACGAACCTCCCTAACGCACCGCATTGCAGGTTCAAGCCTGATTCGTACGGGATCGGCCGCGGAACAAACGTTCCGTTGCAGTCCCGCACAAGAACAGGTCTCCACGTCGACAGGGTCGGGTTCTCCATGCCATTGGAGATCGCCCTGAAAACGCAAGCGCAAAAAGAAACGTCTTTCCGCGCTTCCCCCCAGCATCCACCCCGAACTGGGCGTCCGAAGCAAACACAAGGGGCTTCAACGATATGCCCTTTAAAGGATTTTTAGGCCCTTCCTGGTAGACGGCAGATCTGACTAGGATACTGCGCCGCCGCTTAATAATATCAATAATGGCGGCATATATCAACAATAAGATTATCACACTTCTCTATTCGCCAAATAATACGCGAGCCATTCCAAAAAAGCAGCATCATGAAATACGCCGTCAAGCGCCCCGACGGCCCTCTCCGTCTCAGAGCGAATGAAATCCTCGCAAGCATCGTCGCCCATCAACGGCACGAATGTCAGCTTGCCGTTTTTTTCATCAGAGCCGCCAGGCTTTCCTATTATCACCGAATCGGCGTAATAATCAAGCAAGTCATCTCTTATCTGAAACGCCATCCCGACGGCGGAAGCGTAAACCCCGGCCGCCGCGACCTGTTCCGAAGTGCCTCCCCCGGCCAAAACACCGAGCTGCGCCGACGCGACAAATAGCGCGGATGTTTTCAGCTTATATATCTCCTCAAGCTCCGTCTTTGAGCGAATCCCACCAACATCAGCCATGTCAAGGTATTGCCCGCCGCAAATGCCATCCGGTCCCGCAGCATTCGCCAATATGCGCACCATTTCCAAGACAGCGCCGGCCGGCAGCTCCATCGATGCGAGCGCCCCAAAAGCCGCCGCCTGTAAGGCATCACCCGCCAGGACCGCCGTGAATTCTCCAAAAGCAACATGGTTTGAAGGCAGCCCCCGCCGCATATCGTCGTCGTCCATGCACGGCAAATCATCGTGTATGAGCGAATATGCGTGCAGCATCTCGATAGCGCAAGCAGCATCGAGCGCCCGATACATATCGCCGCAGACCGCCTCGCAAAACTTCAAGCAGATTGCTGCTCTGATTCGCTTTCCGCCGCCAAGCAGGCTATAGCGCATCGCGTCATATAAAACAGAATAGCTGCTGTTTCGTGCAAAAAAGCTCGACAGCCTGTCCTCAACGACCGCCTTGCACCGCTCGAGCTCTCCCGCCGTCGTAGCATCCGCCTTACACCGCTCGAGCTCTCCCGCCGCCGAATCGGCATCATAAGTCGCCATCAAAAGGCTCCTCAACCGGTTCGCCATTCGCATCTTTCTGCAAAATCACGATTTTCTGCTCCGCCTCATCAAGCATTTTGCTGCAAAGCTTTATCAGCCCAGCGCCTTCCTCGAACAAAGCGAGCGATTTTTCAAGAGGAGCATCCCCCCTCTCCAACAGCCGGACTATCTCTTCGATTCGCGCGGCACCCTGCTCAAACGTCAAAGCTCCCACGCCCTCATCGACTACATCAGACACAAAAAAACCTCCCAAAAAAATAGTCAATCTCCGTCACAAATCAAGCTCAATGTCATTGAGTTAAGACTCCGTTGTCATTCTGAGCGAAGCGAAGAATCTTTACCTCCGCTATTTCGCCCGGTAATGTACACGTATCGCCGCCGGATTATTCCACGCGGCAATCGATCTCGTCAACCTCCAGCCGAACCTTCACGATATCTCCCGGCGACACATCCGCAGCCCTCTTCACGACGACGCCATCAGCGCCGCGCACGATCGCATAACCGCGCCCCAAAACCTTCAATGGGCTCAACGCATCGAGCGACGCGGCAAACCGCGCGAACCGTTCGCGGTTTTTATGCACTCCGCGCTGTGCGGCCGCAAGCAATCTATCCTGCGAATGGTCGATAAGCAGCCTCTTATCGTCAATATAAAAACGCGGGCTTTGCATCACGCGCTTAGCGCCGGCATCATTAATCCTCCGCCTGAGCGCCTTGATCTCCCCCGTGATCGCTTGGCGTAGCCTGATATCGGTGACCTTCAACGTATCAAGAGCATCGTTGACATCAGGCACGGCGAGTTCCGCTGCGTTGGACGGAGTCGCGGCGCGCAAATCCGCTACAAAATCCGATATCGTCACGTCAGGCTCATGCCCGACGGCCGAAATGACGGGAATCTCGGAAGCGAATATCGCGCGGGCGACCCTTTCGTCGTTGAACGCCCACAAATCCTCCAGCGAACCCCCGCCGCGCCCCGTTATAATCAAGTCCGCGACCTTCTTCTCATTGACATAACGCAGAGCCCCGACGATTTCCATCGGAGCCTCCGCCCCTTGGACGCGCACAGGCACGACAATCACCTTCGTCATAGGCCAGCGCAGCCCAAGCACCCTGATAATATCGCGCACCGCAGCGCCCGCGGACGAAGTGACCACGGCGATTCTGGCCGGATATTGCGGAATCGGCTTTTTATGCGACTCGCTAAATAACCCCTCCGCATAAAGCTTCTCCTTCAGTTGTTCATATGCAAAATAAAGATCGCCCACGCCGTCAGGGGTGATCTCATTGACATATAGTTGATACGCCCCATCCCTCGGATAAACCGCGATCCTGCCAAACAAAACCGCGTTCATGCCGTTTTCCGGCTTAAAACGCAGCTTCGTTGCGCTGCCCTTAAACATGACGCAACGCAGCGCGCTCTCATTGTCCTTAATAGTGAAATAATGATGCCCGGATGGATACACCTTATAATTAGAAAGCTCGCCACGCACATATACGCCGGCAAGAACGCCGTCCGAATCGAGCAAGCTCTTAATATATCCGTTGATCTCGCTGACAGAAAAAACCATCGTCGCTATTCTCCGTTCACCTCCTCCTTCTCCGCACGTGCGAACGCCCCCAGGACGCCATTGATGAACGAAACGGTTTCGGGCGTCTCATATTGCTTCGCTATTTCGACAGCCGAATTGATGGCCGCGCGGTCAGGCACATCAGGCATATATAGAACCTCGAACATGACCGTCTTCATGATCGCGACAGCAGTCCTCGAAATCCTTCCGAACTTCCATCCCTTTGAATACTTATCGATATATCCGTCGAGCTCGGCAGCATGCTCGAACACGCCGGCAACGATCCGGGAAATATAATCCAGCTGCTTCTTGCTGGGGCTTGTGCTGAATATCTCATCCTCCGCCAACAACGTCGAATAATAATCCGCATCGAACATACGCTCCAAAAGCTCGCCCGGGTCCGTAGGATTCTCCGCGATTGCATAACACAACCTTGCAGCGAGTTCCCTCGCCATAGCTCTATTCAATGCCCTACCGCTCTGCTTTCTTTTTCAACGAAATGCCGCAAACATTGATGTTCACAGAGCCGACCTTGGCCCCCACAGCATCTTCGACGGCAGAAACAACCGCCTTTTGGACTGCCTCGCCCACCTCGCTGACAGAGTAGCCGATTTCGACGATAATGTTGATATCAATCGACACCTCATCATCGTTGTCAATACATAGCTTGACCCCTTTCGCCAAGCCTTTGCGCCCGCGAATGCCGGCAAACTCCATGCCGTGCGAAACGTAGGGGCCGTGCACCCCTTCGACCTCCGCAGCCGCAGCCGCAGCAATGACCGCGACGACCTCGTCGGAAATATTGATGCTGCCCATGTCGTCCGCGTTTCTGATATAACCTTTGTTCTCTGCCATATGCACCACTCCTATTTTTTCGTCCGCTCGCTGTGGAAAAAAGATAGCATAATAACCAACCTTTGTCAAGCAACTTGACAAGGGCAAGCGTTCACACCCTTGCGCTCGGCAGACGTTTTTTTGCTTCCTTATCGCTCAGATGCGCATCCATGCGCATATTCGCGCCGCTCCGCTTACTTGCTACGCGGTCGGAAGCAAAATAAACGTCTACCTCACCGGGCGTGAATTGTAACAATGGCAACTTGACAACCGCAAACCAAACAGATATTATGGCAATAACATTTAAATATAGAAAGGAAGCAAAAAAATGATCATCAAAAACCCACCCATCCCCGATATGAAAACCGCATACAACGTAGCCGGCAAAAACGTCGTCGTCACTGGCGGCAACCGCGGCATCGGCCGCGGCATCACGCAAGCCTTCGCCGAGAGCGGCGCCAACGTCGCAATTCTCTGCAGAAACCTTGACAGCGGGAAAAAAGCCGTGTCCGAAATCGAAAAATTCGGCGGCAAGTACACCGCCATCAAATGCAACACAGCCAACCACGACGAAGTGAAAACCGCCGCCGCCGAAGTCCTCAAATTCTTCGACAACATCGACGTCATCGTCAACAACGCAGGCGTCGCAACGACGACCCCCTTCCTCAGCGAAAATGGTCTGAGCGAATGGCACAGAGTCATCGACACCGACCTCCACGGCCCCGCGAATATCATATTCGAGCTAGCTCCGAAAATGGTCGACGCCGGCAAGGGCGGCACCATCGTCAACATCACTTCCGTCGGCGGCCAACGCGTCTCCGGCTCAAAAGAGCACCACAACGCGCCATACAACGCGGCAAAAGCCGGGCTCGATATCTTCACCCGCTATCTTGCCGTCGTCCTCGGCGATTATGGCATCCGCGTCAACAGCATCGCCCCCGGCCCGATTCACTCGGACCTCGACAAGGACCTTCCGCCCAGCTTCATCGGCACAATCGAAGAGCATCTTCCGGCGCACCGCTTTGGTGAGCCCATCGAGATAGGCGCGCTTTGCGTATATATGGCGTCTCCTGCCGCTGCTATGGTCACAGGCGTCAATTGGGCGCTCGACGGCGGCCTCCTCTGCGTCAACTAAACGCCAATCCCACTCGCGGTCATCGGGTAATCAGCGGGAGCGAGGACCCCCGCACCCATGACCGCGACTGCAACTATGACCGCTCTCGCGGCCGCGAACGCACCCGCTCCAGCGACCGCACTTGTGACCGCACCCGCACCCGTGACCGCACCCGCTCCCGCACCCGCACCCGCTCCCGCTCCCGCGACCGCGACCGCGATCACGATCGCGCCGGCGCACCGCGCTTCGCGCTGCCCCACGCCACTTCCGCCACAATAAAACAACCGAGGAGGCATGCATAAACATGAATCGTAAAATCCCATTTGAAAAAAACGAACTATTAGCGATCGACACGATACCGGGCTTCTTCGGCGGCCCCGACATGCCGCTAAGGAACACACCGGTCTCCCCTAAAGAAAACATCGCCGCAATGTATTACGACAGGCACCCATACTGGACCCCCGGCTCCGCAGATGCCGGCATGATCATGCCGCCGCTCTATAACGACAACCTCGGCAGAGGCGGCCCCGGCGGCATCACGGACGCATTCGGCATCGAATGGGAATATGTCGAGCAGGTCCACGGCAGCATCGTGCGCCCGGGCACGCCCTTCATGGCAGATGTCAACGAATGGAAAGACAAGGTTATCTTCCCGGACATAGACAAATGGGACTGGGCCGGCGCGGCTGAAGAAAACAAAATCGACACCAGGCGCTCCTTCCAACTGTCGTTCGTCAATGGATTCTGGTTTGAACGCCTGATCTCATTCATGGACTTTCTCCCAGCGGCGATGGCGCTCATCGACGAGGACCAAAAAGACGCGATCAAAGAACTCTTTGAAGCGACAACAGCCTTCGCAATGAAACTTGTCGACAAATTCTGCGAATACTGGCCGGCGCTGGACGGATTCAACGTCCATGACGATTGGGGCGCCCAAAAGGCTCCGTTCTTCTCGCAAGAGACCGCCTATGAGCTCTTCGTCCCGCATATGAAAGCGCTTACTGACCATATCCATTCAAAAGGCCGCTTCGCGACGCTGCACTCATGCGGGCATAACTTCCTGCGCGTCCAATGCTTCATCGACGGAGGCTTCGACAGTTGGGAGCCGCAGGCAATGAACGACACGCCCGGGCTCTATGAGCAATTCGGCGACAAGCTCATTTTCTCGGTAATGCCTGACGTTTTCGACCCAAAAACAGCCACCGAGGACGAAATGCGCCAGGCGGCCAGAAATTTCGTCGACAAATACTGCAAGCCCGGCAAGCCCAGCACCGTCAACTACGCCGCAGGCGAAATGATGACCCCCGCCTTCACGGAAGAACTCTATGAGTATTCGCGAAAGCGCTACGGCGGCTTCGCGTAAATGCTACGCCGTCCTGTTATGTCAATCAACAAGGAGCTTGAGACTTTTGTCCCAAGCTCCTTGCCGCTCCAAACCCATCTAACGTGAAGGTTCCACCCCCACAGCCCGTATACCGCCTACCGCCCTGACTCCCTCTCCCACCCTGAAATCGGCAAGCGCTGCATCGCGCCAAAAACACGATCCTTCAAATCAGGATAATCCTGGCTCAACGACCGCAGCAGCCTCTTTACCTCCTCACGCTTGCTGACGCCGTTCATCGGACAAGTGTTCTCAACCACAGGCAACCCGCACTTCTCGACCAGCTTCACAATCGTACCCTCGCCAATATATAGCAGCGGCCTGATCTGCGTGATGCCGGACCTGTCAAGAAACGTGACGGGCTGGAAGCAGCCGATGCGCCCCTCATAAAGGAGCGAAAGCAAAAAAGTCTCGACAGCATCGTCATAATGATGCGCCAAAGCGATCTTCTTTATATTCAACTCATTCAGCAAATCGCCCAATGCGCCCCTTCGCATTTTCGCGCATAAAGCGCAAGGATTCTTCTCCTTCCTCTCGTCAAAAATAATACGCTTCAATTCCGTGCGCCGCAACGTATACGGAACGCCAAGCCCATCGCAGAAATCGGCAACGGGCGCAAAGTCCATCCCGCCGAACCCCATGTCCAATGTAACTGCATGGATCTCGAATCGTTTCGGGTAAAACCTCCGCAGATGCGCCAATGAACACAGCAAAGAAAGCGAATCCTTGCCGCCCGAGACGCCAACGGCCACCGTCTCCCCTTCCTCGATCATATCATAATCATCGACGCATCGGCGGACAAACCCGGTGAGCTTATTGAGCGCCCGCGCCGCCGCATCATTTTCATCAAAAATATCAGAAACCATATCAGACCACCAAAAATGTATTTTGAAATCGAGCATTCGGGAGTAATTCAAAGAAAAACGGAGCAATCAAGAGAAAAAAGATAATATATTAAAAAATAGGAAAACACTACTTGACACGCATTTTATCATGTGGTACATTTTATGAATGCCGCCTTGCTCCCGGCTCCGCCGTAACCGCAAGGCATGGAATTGCATTGCTGCGCACGTGGGGTTCCACCCCCACATCCTACACAAACGAGCGACACATGTCAAATCTCGACCCCTGTAAACAATCTCGACCCCTGTAGAGGTCGGTGCCCGCATCGGCCTTCTGTTACGCTTCCCGGATATGATATCCCGGATATGATTTCCCGGAATTATTGAACGGACGCACTTCATAGGCAATCATAGGCAAACCGAAAGGAATGGTCAAACAATGTCAACAACCCTTGTAAAAAAAGAAGAAGTCACGCGCAAATGGTACATCCTCGACGCCGCAGGGCAGCCCCTCGGCCGCACAGCCGTCCAAGCGGCAAACATTCTGCGCGGCAAGCACAAACCGGACTACACCCCGCACGTCGACTGCGGCGATTTCGTCATCATCATCAACGCCGCCGACGCAGTCCTCACGGGCAACAAGCTCCAGCAAAAATACTACCGCCACCACAGCGGCTGGGTAGGCGGGCTCAAGGAAGTCCAATACAAACGCCTGATGGAGGTCCGCCCCGACTTTGCCATGACGCTCGCAGTACGCGGCATGATGTCAAAAAACACCCGCGACAGAGGCGCTTTGAAACGTCTGCGAGTGTTCAAAGGCGCAGAGCATAAACATGCTGCACAAAAGCCCGTCGCATGGGCGCAGGCATAAGGAGGGTCACAATAATGTATACAAGCAAAAAACCATACGTTTACGGCACCGGCAGGAGGAAGTCCTCTGTGGCCAGGGTCCATTTATATCCCGGCGGGACCGGCACGATCACGATCAACGGGCGCGACATCGACGATTATTTCGGCCTCGAAACGCTCAAATACATCGTCCGCCAGCCGCTTAACAAATCCGACATGTCCGGAAAAGTCGACATCAGCGCGACCGTCAAAGGTGGCGGCGTCACGGGCCAGGCTGGCGCCATCAGGCACGGCATCTCCCGCGCGCTTCTCCTCGTCGACGATTCCTTCAGGCAGCCGCTCAAGGATGCAGGCTTCCTCACTCGCGACCCGCGCATGAAAGAACGCAAGAAATACGGTCTAAAGGCAGCGAGGCGCGCGCCACAATTCTCCAAGAGATAGCCGCCCCCGCATCGCCACCGCGCGCCACCGCGGACGCACGATGCTCACCCCTATGGGCTGTGGTTGTTTTTATTAGGTCAGTGACGTCTAGTAGGGGCGGCAACCTGCCGCCCGCAAAAACAGCATTTCACAATCAGCTAGGAGATAGCCGCAAGGAGGTAAAACATGGACGACCAACACCTTCCTGACGAACAAGACCCCATCGACCTGCCGCTGCCGACGAGGAAATACGTTGAGCGCAGAAAAAAGCAGGACTGGGTAGTCCGTTCGGTCACAATTATCGCTATCATCGGTTGGATCAGCGCGTTGTTCGCCTTTCTATTGATTCAGCGCGCCAGCCCCCTGCATGAAAACTTCATCACCAGAATCCTCAACGTCGACGTCGCGAGCTACTGGAACTCGGCGATGCTCAGGGGCGCGTTCATTGCGATTCTCGTGTCGTTCCTCATCTCGTTGATAGGCTTTCTTTTCAACATGACCCGCCATCGGAGGAAAACCGACAAATATAACAAATTATTGATCACTATCGGAGTGCTCTCGGTAATTGTTCTCGTTGTCTTCCTCGTGCTGTTCGCCAGGTATTTAACGTGAGGGCTCCGCCCTCACAACCCATCGGGACAGCTCGCTCACGGGCGAAATGAATTCGCCCTACTCGCTTGTCCCTCACGCAGCTACGCTGCGCACCGCGC
>WRMX01000062.1 GCA_009776905.1 Oscillospiraceae bacterium | reverse complement strand
TGACATTCTCGCCCGATGCTAGGACATGGTCGAGCCCGCCATATCCGATGTCGTATGCCCAGCCGTCGCCGCCGAAGATCCACACAGAAGGCTTGACGAATAGGTCTTTGTCCGCAAGGATTTCTCGCGCGTCGCTGCAAAGGCCGCACTTGCACTGCTGGTTCTCCTCATCCCAATATTGCTCATAAACCTCCGGAGCGCCCTGTTTCCAGCCGGCAATCTCCTCATCATCAAACGTGGTCGACCAAATGATCGCGTCTTCAAGCTCCTTCGACGCTGCCTTGGAAGCTTCGCCATCTTCCCTGGCCTCCAGCCATTTTTCTGCAGCGGCCCTCAATGGGCTGTCCGCGCCGAGCCATTCATGCTCCAGCAGCTTTTCTACTTTTGCCGCCAGTCCTGCGCGGCGCTGCTGCATCGCCATGGCCATGCCAAACCCAAACTCCGCATTATCTTCAAAGAGCGAGTTTGCCCATGCAGGCCCGCGTCCCTCCTCATTCGTGGTATATGGCGTGGACGGCGCGCTGCCGCCCCAAATCGACGAGCAGCCGGTCGCGTTCGCGATGAACATTCTGTCGCCAAACAATTGCGTGACAAGCTTGGCATATGGCGTCTCGCCGCAGCCTGCGCAAGCGCCCGGGAACTCGAGCAGCGGTTTCCGGAATTGAGTGCCTTTGACGGTGTTCGCCGCAAAACCTGTTTCCTTCTTTGTGACATTGTTTAAAGCGTAATCGAAATTCTTTTGCCCCGGCGCGGCTTCAGCAATCGAAATCATCTCCAAGGCCTTTGTCTTCGCAGGGCATACATTCGCGCAAGAGCCGCACCCCTGGCAATCGAGCACGGTCGGGATGATGGCATATTTATAATTCTCGTTCCCTTTGCCGGTCATCTGGACCATCTGCAGCCCTTCCGGAGCTGCGGCAGCCTCGGCCTCGTCAAATACAAACGGGCGGATGACTGCATGTGGGCAGACATATGAGCATTGGTTGCATTGTATGCAATTCGCAGGAATCCATCTCGGCGCTTCCGAATTTATCATGCGTTTTTCGTATGCGGCCGTCCCCAGCGGGATCAAAGCGCCGCCCTCGGTGTCCAAAAAGGCCGAAACAGGCAAATCGTCCCCGCGCATACGGTTCATAGTGCCCATGACATTGCCGACATAGTCCGTCACGCTCTTCGTTCCCGCTAGAACAGGTGCCTCAACAGGGGAAGGCGTTGCGTTCTTCCACGAAGCGGGGACATCAATTTTTACGACGTTTTCAATGCCCTTGTCCACGGCACTGTTATTCATTCCAACGACTTTTTCACCATATCTGCCATATGTATCCGCTATCGCGGCCTTCATATATTTAACGGCATCGTCGATTGGCAGTATCTTTGAAAGCTTAAAGAACGCAGCTTGCAAAATTGTGTTGGTCCTGTTGCCGAGGCCAAGTTCCTTCGCCATCGAAACCGCATCGCAGGCATATAATTGGATATCGTTGTCCGCAATGTATTTTTTCGCGGCAGCGGGCAGACGCGCCGAAAACTCGTCGACATCCCATGCACAGTTCGCGAGGAACACTCCACCCGGTTTCACATCCTGCACCATATCGAACGATTCGAGATAAGCAGGATTATGGCATGCGACAAAGTCGGCCTTCGACACATAATATGTCGACTTAATCGGGCTATCGCCAAAACGCAGATGGCTGACGGTAACACCTCCGGATTTACGGGAATCATACTGGAAGTATGCCTGCACCTTCATGTCCGTATAGTCGCCGATGATCTTGATGGAGTTCTTATTCGCCCCCACGGTGCCATCGGAACCGATGCCCCAGAACTTGCACGATTTCGTGCCTTTCGCGGTCGTATCAGGCTCTTCAACGATTGGCAGCGAAGTGTTTGTGACATCATCGACGATGCTGATGGTAAACCCGTTCTTCGGCTCTTGCGACTGGATATTGCGGAATACGGCGACAACGCTGCCCGGCGTCGTATCCTTGCTGGATAGGCCATATCGTCCGCCGAAGACCTTGATCCCCGCGCCTCTCAGCGCAGTCGCCACGTCGAGATACAAAGGCTCTCCGACGCCGCCCGGCTCCTTTGTCCTGTCAAGCACCGCAACGGACGTCACGGTTTTGGGCAAAACGTCGAGCAGATGCTCTGTCGAAAACGGCCTGAACAAACGGACTTTGATGATCCCGGTCTTTTCTCCACTGGCGTTGAGATAGTCGACGACTTCCTCCGCCGTGTCGCAGATCGACCCCATCGCGATAATGATATGCTTCGCATCGGGAGCGCCATAATAATTAAACGGTTTATAATCCGTGCCAAGCTTCGCGTTGACATCGTTCATGCAGCCTTCGACGATGTCCGGCAACGCTGCGAAAGCGGTATTCGCCGCTTCACGCGCCTGGAAGAAAATATCGCCGTTTTGCGCAGAACCGCGCAGCACAGGATGCGAGGGCATGTTTGCTCTCGAACGGAATTTTTTCAAAGCATCGCGGTCGATCATGGAATCGAGCTCGTCAAAATCCCAAACTTCAATTTTCTGCATCTCGTGCGAAGTACGGAAGCCGTCGAAGAAATGCAAAAAAGGCATATTCGCTTTGATAGCTGCCAGATGCGCGACCGCGCCGAGATCCATGACCTCCTGCGGGTTAGTCGATGCAAGCATTGCAAAACCTGTCTGGCGGCATGCCATGACGTCGCCCTGGTCGCCGAAAATCGAAAGCGCATGCGTCGAAAGCGTCCTCGCGGACACATGGATGACAGCCGGCAATTGCTCACCGGCAATTTTATACATATTCGGAATCATCAATAACAGCCCTTGCGAGGCAGTATATGTCGTCGTAAGCGCTCCCGAAAGTATTGAGCCGTGGACAGCTCCCGCCGCTCCGCCTTCCGATTGCATCTCGATGACCCGCACGGTCTGGCCGAATATGTTCTTCAGCCCCTCCGCCGACCATGCATCGACGTATTCCGCCATCGGCGATGACGGCGTAATGGGGTATATCGCCGCGACTTCGGTGAATGCATATGAAACATGCGCCGCTGCCGTGTTCCCGTCCATTGTTTTCAGCTTTCTTGCCATTATATTCCTGCCTTTCATGTCTTTTGGCGAGCCGGAAGTATTATAGGGCTTGGCGAAAATGCTTCTGACGCCTGTCTTTTGCTTCCGGTATTCCGCGCTTGATTGTGCAAGCATTTTGCTTTTCACATTTGTTTCACACATTATAACAGTATATTTCACAACTGTAAATGATTTTACACGTTTACAATTGAAATAATACACCCCAATTTCTTGCACTTTTTCACATTATGATATATAATCACCATCGAAGAAAACAAACAAAGATTAAGGAGGCAAAAATGAAAACTAAAACACACATCAAAAGCATGATCGCGTACCTGCTAATCATCATGCTCCTGGCAGGAATCACCGGCATAGCCTTCGCAGATGAAGAAACGCCGGACGAACCGGAAACAACAGAGGAAACAGCAGAAGAGGCCGGAACAGAAGATCCCGATGCCGAAGTACCAGGAACAGAGGAAACCGATGCCGAAGCAACTGATACCGAGGGCGCCGATACCGAGGAAGCTGAAACAGAAGAGAACGACATAATGGCACCCGAAGAGCCCGCCGCCCTCTCTTTCCCCGACATGCCTGAGACCCACTGGGCATATGCGGAGGTCACAGCCCTTACCGAAGCAGGAATAATCGATGGATATGAAGATGGGACATACCGTCCGAACAACGACGTGACGCGCGCCGAATGGGCAAAGATTATGATCGGCGCTGCAGGCCTCCCCGCAGACGACCTCAGCGTCCTCTTTACCGATGCGGTGGAAGATCAATGGTACATCCCCTTCATCAATGCAGCCGCAGACTATCTGCCGGGCTACGATGACGACAGCTATCACCCGAACGAAGCCGCGCTCCGCGAGGACGTTATTGTCTCGATGGCTATGCTGAAAGGCTACGATGTTTCAGCAGCCGACGACTCCTGTTTGGACCAATTCTCCGATGCCGATACGATTGCCGACGACGCAAGGGCATATGTAGCATTGGCCGTTGAAAACGGCCTGATCGGCGGATTCAATGACGGCACGATCAGACCGGATGCCACATTGAACCGTGCGCAAGCGGCAATCATTTTATGGCGCGCGTTCATGAAGGATGCCCCCCTTGGAGGTTCGGGCGACGAAGCTGATACTGACGCGGAAGAAACTGACGACAGCAGATATCCCGATCGCGACCTTGTGATCATGACCGATGCAGGAAAGAAATTCGTCGTTTTCGGCGAATTAATGCAAGCGAGCCTGCTCACCGAATTTGGCATCAACGCTGCATTGAATGTTATCGATCCGACAGCCTTCGCTGATATTGTTGCAGCGGATGCCAGCGATGCGATTATTTGCGACATGGACACATTGGATGCTATCAACGCTCTGTTTGAAGAGCCGGTATACGTTGGCATCCCTTGCGTGGAGAATGACGGCGTCATAATATGCATCGCCGCTCATATAGACGCTGTGGGATTGCAGGAAGTCTTTGAAGCAACATTGGAGGCTTTCCTCGAAGCAGGCGCAGACGAGTTTGTCCTCGATAATTGGGACGCATAATCCGCACGCGCTGCATCAACATTTTTATCACACAAACCTGATAAGAATAATACTATATGCAACAAACTCTATCTCTGATATCGGCGCCGAAATTTAACAATGCCTTGTATATTCAGCATAACAAAACAAAAATAAACCACAATTATGACCGGGATTATACATACAATGTGTAATCTCGGCCATAACATGAATTGCTGAATCGGAGCGCCAAAACGATGATAACAACGTGCGTTGACAGCAACGCGCGCGCGCGATATTATTAAGAAGTAAACATAGAGGCGGTCCGGTTGCCCCCATATCGGAGGTGATCATAATGACTGCATTAGAAATCTTTGCATTGCTGATGCTAATCATTGCGGTGATCAATTTGGTAGTCTCACTTACCAAAAAGAAGTAACCGCACCCAGAGTGCAGGCGCGGCACCTCCCTCGACTACAAATCGATTCAGGGGGCGACCGCCCTTCGCAATGGAGCCGCCTCTTTGCTTGCACAATAACAGATATCGCTCCGGTTGTCAATACCTTCCGGAGGAGAAAGAGGAAAATATATGGTGTCAAAAGTCAGGTCGATGGGATTGGGAGGAATCAGCGGATACGAAATATCCGTCGAGTGCTATCTGTCCTCCGGCCTGCCCTCTTTTGACATCGTTGGGCTGCCGGACATCGCCGTCAAAGAAGCCCGCGAACGTGTCCGCGCCGCCATAAAAACCTGCGGCATGACCTTTCCCGTCAGCCGCATCACCGTCAACCTCGCCCCCGCGGACACACGAAAAGCAGGCACGGTCTATGATCTGCCCGTCATGCTCGGCATTCTGGTGGCTTCCGGAAACATCACTCAGCTTTCAAAAGACTCCGCATTTTTTGGTGAACTGTCCCTATCAGGCGAACTGCGCCATGTCGCCGGAGCCCTGCCAATGGCCCTGTGCGCTGAACGAATGGGCATCAAAGAGCTTTTCGTGCCCGCGGACAACGCAGAGGAAGCTGCATATGCTTCAGGCGTCACAGTTTATCCCGTCGCGCACGTCACCGCGCTGCTCGACCACATCAGCGGGATTAAGCGGATAGAGCCTGCCATCGCTCGTGAACCAAAGCCCGACCTCGTCCCTTTGTATGATTTTGCCGATGTAAAGGGACAGGAAAACGTCAAGCGGGCTCTCGAAGTGGCTGCTGCCGGAGGCCACAACATCCTGCTCATCGGCCCGCCCGGAGCCGGTAAAAGCATGCTTGCGAAACGCTTGCCCTCCATCCTCCCGGACATGAGCCATGAAGAGATGCTGGAAACAACAGAAATCCATTCTGTTGCGGGGCTCACAAGCCGCGACCAGCCGATAGTCTCGACGAGGCCGTTCCGCAGCCCGCACCACACCGTCTCCGCTCCTGCTATCGCCGGCGGGACGTCCAACCCACGGCCGGGCGAGATATCGCTCGCGCACAACGGAGTCCTTTTCCTCGATGAGATGCCCGAATTCAACAGAGTGGTCCTCGAATCATTGAGGCAACCGCTTGAAGACGGCTGCGTCACGATCTCGCGCGCCTCGTCTTCCGCCACATACCCCAGCAGGTTCATGCTCGTATGCGCAATGAACCCTTGTAAATGCGGTTGGCACGGCCATCGCTCCGGCAGATGCATCTGCTCCGGCGATTCGATCAGGCGATACCACGAGCGTTTGTCAGGGCCATTGCTGGACAGGGTCGATCTTTTTATCGAGACCCCGTCGCTCGAATATGATACGCTACGAGACAAACAGCGCTCCGAGCCGTCGGCGACGATACGCGCGCGCGTCAATGCCGCTCGTGATCTGCAAAGGCGCAGGTATGCCGGGACGGGCATGAGGAGCAACGCATATATCGGTGCGCAGCAGCTTAATGAGTATTGCGCGCTATCGCCGGAGTGCGAGAAGCTGATGCGGGACGCATTTTTACGATTGGGGATGACCGCGCGATCATATGACCGCACATTGCGCGTAGCGAGGACGATAGCGGATTTGTCCGGTAGCGAGGACCTCGCTCCCATGCATCTTGCCGAAGCGATTCAATATAGGATGAATATGCTGATATAAAATTGACGTATAAAATTGACGTATAAATTGACATGTGAGGGTCCGGGGCCTAAAATATTTACCGGGTGATGCTTTTTGGATGATATAATTTTATTAAAACAAGGCGAGATAATACTGAAAGGGCTCAACCGGCGCGAGTTTGAAGATAAACTCATCTCAAACATCAAGCGACGGCTGCAGCCGTATGGCAAATTCAAAATATACAGCATGCAGTCAACGATATATGCGGAACCGGAGGGGGCGTGCGCCATGGATGCCGCCTTTGACGCGGCAAAGACAGTATTCGGAGTGAACACAATCGCTCGAGCCGTTGCCTGCGAAAAGGACAAAGATGCGATCATTGCTGCCGCGGTCGAATATCTCGGAGACCGGCTGGAAAGCGCGCGGTCATTTAAAGTTGAATCCAAACGCGCAGACAAACGCTTCCCTATGAGCTCCATAGAGCTTTCGCAATATGTCGGCGGTCTGCTGCATGAAGCATTCCCCCATCTGAAACCGGACATGCAGACTCCGGAAATAATTGTGAATGTCGAAATTCGCGACCTTGCGGCCTATGTACACGGGCCTGCATCAACAGCCGCCGGCGGACTGCCCTTAGGGACAGGAGGGCGCATGGCCGCTTTGATATCCGGCGGCATCGACAGCCCGGTAGCAATACATATGATGGCGAAGCGCGGCGTCAAGGTCATCCCGATCCATTTTTTCTCATTTCCATATACCTCAGAGCTGGCAAAACAAAAAGTCCTGACACTGGCGGAAATACTCGGCACATATTGCGGGAAACTGATGGTTGAAGTCGTCCCGTTCACCCATATACAAGAAGAAATCGCCAGGAAATGCCCCGAGAGCCTTTCCACGATAATCACTCGCAGGTTCATGATGCGCATATCGGAAAAAATCGCCGTCTATAACGGCTGCACGGCCCTCATCACGGGTGAAAACCTTGGCCAGGTGGCCAGCCAGACGCCCGAAGCGCTCGCCGTGACGCAGCAATGCATATCGCTGCCCGTCCTGCGCCCTGTCATTGCGTTTGATAAAAAAGAGATCGTCGATCGCGCTCGTGAGATTGGTACATACGAGACGTCAATATTGCCATACGAGGACTGTTGCACGGTTTTCACGCCGCGCCGCCCGAGGACAAAGCCTCGCATCGCGGATGTCGTCGAAGCGGAAGCGGCGCTTGATGTCGCAGCGCTGGTCGATGAAGCCGTCGCCGCCACCTCGAAAGGATAAATCATGAACAATACAACAATGCCTCCTGCCGCGCTGGAGTCCTCAGCCACAACTGCGCCAACACCCACGGACCCCGCTGACCCGGCTATGGCAATCGAGCCAACCCCCGCAGCGGCAATCGAGCCAACCCCCGCAGCGGCAATCGTACCAACGCCCGCAGCGGCAATCGAGCGCCTTATAAAACAAAACCTCACGATAGCCACCGCAGAATCATGCACGGGCGGCCTTCTCGCAAAGCAGCTCACGGACACGCCCGGCGCTTCAAAAGCATTTGCGGGCGGCGTCGTCGCATATAGCAACCACGCAAAAACAGCGCTGCTCGGCATCGATGCAGCGCTAATAAACAAAAAAGGCGCAGTCAGCAAAGACGTTGCAATCGCAATGGCTGACGGCGCGCGCAAAAAGCTCGGCACGGACATCGGCATCGGAACGACAGGCATCGCGGGGCCTGAAAGCGACGAATCAGGTTTGGCGCCGGGCACGGTCTTCATCGCGTTCGCTGCAGATGGGATCGAAACCTGCAGCGTTCTCAATCTGACCGGCAGCCGCGACGAAATCCGCAGCAAATCTGTTTCCGTAGCCCTGGAATTGATAATCGAAACGATGCTTATATAATCGGCCTGACAGGCCTGATCGAAGTCTCAGCCACTTTCGATTGATATTTGGCATCCAGCGAATTCAGTATCCTGCTCGCCAGCATCATGCAATTCTCATATGTCAAACTATTCAACATCAACATATACTGGCTGGGACTCGCCCGCGTGAATAAATCGCCCTTTCGCAAGCATAAGGGGATCACTTGGCTGAGCTGCTTCATCACTCCCCCATCCTTTTCCCCCGATTTCTGCTTGGTCTCGAATCTGACGATATAGGCAGTTCGCCCGGAACGGACGGCAGAACGCGCTTCAATCTGATAGACAGTCTTAAAAACGCTTACATCGCAATAAAAAGCGCCCGGGAAGTTAGCGCCTTCCAGCCATTCGCCGAGCACATTCTCCAAAGGCGCCCCTTCATGCGATTCCGGACGTTGGAGCTGCGGATATAACGAGCGCAAGCTGTCGGAAAACGTGACACCGAGCACGTCATAAAACATCGCCTCCATCTTCCTATACTCGTCCATGGCTTCCATGTACTTGCCCTGAGCGAGCATGGCGCGGAGATGATATTCCAACACCCTTTCATCGAAAGGGTCTGTGCGGAGGGCCTTTGAACAGAGCTCTTCAACCTCCGCATGACGGCCGTCTTCCGCAAGAATGCTCAGCGCCTCGTGCACGCTGTTGATGAACGCCGTGCGATACCACCGCTCCAGCGGCATTACCCACATCTCATCAGAAGAATTCGGCAAAAAATCGCCATGATACAAATCAGTCGCCTGTTTGATTAGCGCGTATTTCTCATCGCGTGAATCAACAAGGCTGATTTTTTTTACCAAGTCGGCAAATTCCTCGACATCTACCGTGCATTCCAGGGAGTTGTTCCATCTATACCCGCCATTGCCGGATAGTATGACGTCATCGGCGCATGGCATCCCGCAATCCGCAAGGGCAGTGCGCGCGCGGTATATCATCGTGCGCACGGTGCTGCCCGGATTACTCACGACCTCATCGTTGCAAAACGCGTCGACCAGTTCCTCCTGCGACACAATTTTGTCCCTATGCACCACAAGGTATTGGATGAGTTTCCAGACCTTTGAGGATCTTTTAACTTGCTCGGTAATACGGTTTCCGTCATATTCGATCATGAAACCGCCCAACATCTCGATTCTCAACCCCGGCCTCCTACAACCCGCACCCGCGTTTGAATCGTCCGATTATAAAAGCTACACGATGTTCAGCAAATGCACGGCTTGCCACATCTCCTGGTAACTGATAGTCGTCACCCTGCCCTCGCTATACTGCTCATCGACCCAATTTTTCAACAATGTGACTCGCTCATCGTTTTTATCAATCTTCTCATTGGAAAAAACATGCGTCGAAAGCCACAACGAAATCCCGGCGGCGCCGGAAGTAGCAGTGATCGCAACACCCGGCGGGCTTTTTAAAAGCAGCGAAGTGTCAAAAATGTTATAAATTTCCTCATCTTTCAGCAAACCGTCCGCATGGATCCCTGCCTGCGTCATATTGAAATCGCTGCCGACGAACGGAGTGCGCGCGGGCACGGAGTATTCGAGCTCCTTCTCGTAATAGTCAGCGATATCGCGTATGACAGTGGTATCCATGCCATCAAGAGTGCCTCGCAACTGGGCGTATTCGATCACCATTGCCTCAAGCGGAGTGTTCCCCGTCCTCTCGCCGATGCCGAGCAGCGAACAATTGACCCCCGAAGCGCCATACAGCCAGGCGGTGGTGGAGTTGACGACCGCCTTATAAAAATCGTTATGCCCATGCCACTCCAGCATCGCGGACGGATATCCCGCATAAACCCGCAATCCATAAATGATCCCGGGAATAGACCTTGGAAGCGACGTCCCGGAAAACGGAGAGCCATAACCAAGAGTGTCGCAAACGCGCAGTTTGATAGGCGTTCCGCTCTCCGCCGCGATTTTATTGATCTCCGTGGCAAACGGCACGACAAAACCATAGAAATCCGCTCTTGTGATGTCCTCGAAATGGCAACGCGGGCGAATCCCGACCTCGACAGCCGACCTGATGATGCTGAGATAATCCTCCATCGCTTCGCGGCGGTTTTTATTTAGCTTTTTATATATATGATAATCTGAACAGCTGACAAGAATGCCGCACTCGCTCAGTCCCATTCCCTTCGCCAGCTCAAAATCGGTCTTATGCGCCCTGATCCAGCCGGTGACTTCCGGAAACTCATACCCCAGCTCCTGGCAGCGGCGGACGGCTTCCTTGTCCCTGTCGCTATATAGGAAGAACTCGGTCTGGCGCACGATGCCCTTCGGCCCGCCCAGCTGGTGCAGATATTTATAAAGCGTGACGATCTGGTCAGGGGTATATGGGGCCCTGCTTTGCTGCCCGTCGCGGAATGTCGTGTCAGTGATCCATATATCGTCGGGAGGGTCGATTGGGCATACCCGGTTGTTGAACGTCAGCTTTGGCACCTCGTCATATGGAAACATCTCGCGATATAAATTCGGCTCGTCGCTGTCCTGGAGCATATATTTATATTCCGACTCCATAAGCGTGTTTTTTTTCTTGTCGTAGTAGATCAATTTGAACATCCTTCCAAATGAATTTCGCCTGCTTTGCGCAAGGAGCTTGGGTCAAAAGTTTCATTACGCGGATGCCTTGAACAATGACTGCCCGCGCAACATTGACATTATATAGATATGTCGCATGATTTGCAAGCCGCAAAATGCGCTACTTATCACGCCCTTGCGCTCGGCAGACGTTTTTTTGCTTCCTCATCGCTCAGATGCGCATCCATGCGCATATTCGCGCCGCTTCGCTTCCTTGCTACGCGGTCGGAAGCAAAACAAACGTCTACCTCACCGGGCGTGGACAGTACCCAAGCCCTCTCAGAATGAAGTCCATCTTGCAAAACGCCCTTGTAAAGCAAGGGCAAAAGTGATAAAATCGACATAATGAACAAACCCGAACGGAGGGACAATAATGACAACAACAAAAACGACAACGACAAGCGATACCCCCCTCGCCATAGAACCGATAGACCGCGAATGGGGCGTCGGTATATCCGGCCTCACAGAAAACCCATCCCCGTTCCCGCGTATCAACAAAATGCTGCAGCGCAACAAAAACACGGATACGACAGCGGACGCGGCCCGCGCCCTCATTATCACCGAATGCTTTGAAAAATATGCCATGCACCCCCGCCACACTTTATGGGCGCTCGCCTTGCGTGAAGTCCTCGAGCGCGTGCCCATAAACATATGGCCCGATGAGCTCATTGTCGGCGAGCTTGCTGCCCCTCCAAACTCCGCGCCCATATACCCCGAATTTTCCATTGACTGGCTCTGCGACGAGCTCGTAAACCTCCCCCTTGACAGCCGCAGGAACGACCGCTATGTCATCGACGAAAAAACCAAAAACGACATTCTCTCGATCCAGGGCAAATGGAAAGGCAAAACGCTGTCCGAAGCGACCCTCGCGACATACACGGAAGAGGAAAAAAAGGGTTCGCACCTCGGAGCCGCAGTTCTGCTCGAAGACTTATACATATATGCCGGCATTGGGCATGTCACGGCAAACTACGAAAAACTCTTCAAAATCGGATTCGGCGGCATCCGCCGGGAAATAGAAGAACGCTCCTCCATGCTCGACATTGCACATCCCGACGGCCTCAAAAAGCACCAATTTTATGACGCGGAGCTTATAATGCTGGACGGCGTGAGCGCATATATCGCACGTTATGGCCGGCTTGCAGCGGAAATGGCAAATGCGGAACCGGACGCAACGCGCAGAGCGGAGCTGTTGCGCGTCTCCGGCAACTGCCTGCACGTCGCCGAAGGCGCGCCACGCGACTTCTGGGAGGCTATCCAATTATGGCACATCGCCACAAACATGATCATCATTGAAACAAACGGACATTCAGTCTCATACGGACGCTTCGACAAATTGTTCTATCCGTATTATAAAAACGACATCGCGACCTCCGCATTGACGCGAGAATTCATGCAGGAGCTCATCGAGCACAGCTTTATAAAAATCCACGAACTCCGCAAAATCCGTGATAAAAACGCAATCGTTTTTTCTTCCGGCACGATCATGGGCGGGACGGCGCTCGATGTCGGGGGCGTGGACGAGGATGGAAACGACATCACTAACGATTTGAGCTACATGGTTCTCGACGCACACGCGCATACGCGCATCCCAAACCCATGGATGGGCGTTCGCCTGCATAAAAACACTCCGCTCGAGTTCAAGACAAAGGTCTTCAACGTCATCCGCATCGGCACCGGCGAGCCAAAAATCTTCAATGACGAGCCTATGATACAATCGCTCACGAATTATGGCAGAAACCTCAGCGACGCGCGGAACTATATCGGCGTGGGCTGCGTCGAGCCAAGCGTGCCGGGCAAAACATATGGCTGGCACGACTCCGGCTCTGTCAACCTCACAAAAATCATGCAGCTCTCCATCAACGGCGGCAAGTGCATCGGCTGCTCCGCATCGTGCAAGCAATATGCCGCCTGCGTCGGAGCGGGCCAAACGCTCGGCCCCGATACGGGAAGCCTCCAATCATTCCATAGCTTCGATGAGGTCATGGAGTCATATGACAAGCAGATGAAATATTGGTGCGATGCCCTTATAACGCTAATCAATAAAAACGACCTTACGCATCAACGATTGAAACCCCTGCCATACCTTTCATTGATCATCGAGGGGTGCATCGAAAAAGGCATCGATATTTCTGCAGGCGGCGCGACATATAACGGCTCGGGCCCGCAAGCCGTCGGCATAGGGACGACCGCCGACGCTCTCTCGGTCATCAAAAAACTCGTTTTTGACGACAAAACCGTCACAGGCGCGGAACTGCTGGAAGCATTGAGCGCCGATTGGGAAGGCCACGAGCCGCTCTACGCGCTTGTCAATTCCGACAGGATGCACCACTATGGCAACGACGATGATTATGCGGACGATATCGCTCGATTCGTCATGGCTACGTACTGCAAGCACATCGAACACCGCCCGACAGCGCACGGCGGCGAGTTTACTCCCGGGGTCTACTCCGTCACGAACAATGTCATGCACGGTTCCGTCGTGACAGCCACCCCCGATGGCAGGAAGTCAGGCGAACCTGTTTCAGATTGCATCGGCCCCGCGCACACCTCATGTTGCTCGCACGACCGCCGAGGCCCCACAGCGGTCGCAAAATCTGTCGCCAAGCTCGACCATGCGCGAATCGGCAATGGCATCATATTAAACTGGAAGTTCGCGCCCTCCGCTGTCTCCGGCGAGTCAGGACGCGACAGCCTCATCGGGCTCATGGACACATACTTTGAAGATAATGGGATGCAGAGCCAGTTCAGCATTATCGGCCGCGAAACAATGCTCGCCGCGCAGCAAAATCCGGAGAAGTACAAAGACCTTGTCGTGCGCATCGCCGGCTACTCCGCATATTTCGTCGAATTGTCGCCCGAGCTGCAAAGCGACCTGATTGGCAGAACCGAACTCTCATTTGACTGACATGTTATTTAAAAACAACGAACCCGCCGGGCTCATCAGCAACATACAAAAATACACCATTCACGACGGTCCGGGCATCAGAACGGAAATATTCTTCAAGGGCTGCAATATGCGCTGCCTATGGTGCTCCAACCCCGAAACGATCGACCCCAGCCCCCAGCTTGGCATATACCCCGCAAAATGCCTGTCGCTGGCAAAATGCGGATACTGCGTCAAGATATGCCCGCTCGTCGGGCATTCTCCCCTTGTCCACGACAAGGACGGAACCATCTCGAGCATCCGGCAATCGGCCGAATGCAAAAACTGCCTCAAATGCGCCGATGTCTGTCCCGGGCGGGCGATCAAGCTCTGGGGCGAATTGATGGCATTGAGCGAGCTGATGGCAATCATCGAAGAAGACCGCAGCTTCTATGAACGCACCGGCGGCGGCGTCACCCTTTCCGGCGGCGAAGTCATGCTCCAATGGGAATTTGCGGCTATCTTGCTCGCGAAGTGCAAAGAGGCATCCATCAACACATGCGTAGAAACTGCGCTCAATTGCCCGGCGGCGCACATGGAAGCCGTGTACGAGCACACGGACCTTGTCATCACGGACATCAAGCATATGGACGCAAAAAAACACCTGCAGATTACAGGTGCGGGCAACGAACTTATCTTGAAAAACATAAAACGTACGGTCGATCTCGGCAAAAACCTTGTCATCCGCACGCCGGTCGTTATTGGCCACAACGCCGACGACACGAGCATCCGCGCGATCGGCAAGTTCATTCGCGACGAATTAAGCGGAAGAATCATACAATACCAACTCTTGCCATACCGCAAAATGGGCACGGAGAAGTATGATTCATTATGCCTGCAATACCCTATGAGCGACTACGTCCCGCCGGAGCGCGAAATCTGGGAACCTGAAATCAAGCGCCTCGCTGCAATGCTGGAGAGCGAATATGGCCTGCCTGCTGTAGCAGGCTCCGGGCAGAAATTACCGACATGAGGCGGCGCCATGGCCCGGGCTGCGTGAGCGCTTGCCGGATTGGCTGGGCTGCGTGAGCTGCGGTGGGATTCGCAGGGCTCCGCCAAAATGAATGCTGCCTACGAGTTTACGCCGCCGTGCCGCCGCATCGCGCAAGCATAATCTCGAATGTTTCCCTGAGCATCTCCTCCATGCTCCTCCCCGTATACCCTTGAGCATTGTCGCCGATGCCCAGCATCCTGCGCGTCGCGAATGAATAGAACAAACTCGAAACAAGCTTGACCCAATAATCCGGATCGGTATCCGGGCGGACAATCCCCAGCTCTTTCAGCTTTTCGATGACCTTCCCCATATTCACCTCTGCACGCAGAATGATCTGGTCCGACACATACTTGCAAACAAGAGGGTTGCGCAACTGCTCCTGGAGCATCACGCACAAGACGTCTAAATAGTAATCAATGCGATCCTTCGGATATGATATCTGCAAACACGACAAAACACCATCTGCAGTCGGATTCGCCTGCAGAATTTCCGTGATATTCCGATGTTCAAAAACATCGATGTTGTTGTCGGTGTATTCCTCCAACATATGCTCCAAAATGGCATTTTTCGAGGAGAAATGATTATACAAAGAAGCAGGGTTCTTCAGCCCGACATCTTTGGTGAGCTCCCTGATAGACGCCTCCGTAAAACCTTTTTCGGCAAAAAGGCTCGCAGCGCGCTCCAGTATTTTTTGTTTGGTAACATTCCCTTGCGACACATTACTCATAAATAAAAGCCAATCCTTTTCAAGTATTTTCATTTCCACACAGTTGATTCTACCACAAATTACAACTTTTGTCTATGGTTTTTGCCCTAAAAACAGTAAAATAGTCTGTTCCGATATATAAAAGACACATATATGGAATAATAGTCACAGAAAAATACTTCAAAGACATTGCGTTTTCTATCATGGTATGTATAATGAGAGGTAGCACGCAGCACACGGCAGGCTATCGTTCACGCCCTTGCGCCACCGGACGTGAATTGTAACCATTGCAGCACAAGGGCAGGAGCCCGCGTTGCCTGCCTGGATCTTCACCCGAGATGTAATTGTGGAATTGCGAGGAAATAACGATGAAGAAAGCAATAAAAAACAATTTTGTTTTGCTCCTGTTCTTTGCCGCAGCAATCATTGTAGCCGTCGTAGCTATAGTATCGAGCCGCATGATGACCGATTCCGCACACATGATCGAGGAATCCGCCAAGCAGCAGCTGGTTGCGCTCAGCCGCGCTGCCGCGCTGCTGGTCACTGCGGATGAGATGGACGAATACATCGTCCCCGAAGATATGGCCAAGCAAGGCTATATTGATTTGAAGATGAAAGTCATAGAATTTAATACCACCTCCGATTCGGCATACACGTATTTCCTGCGCCTGGACACGCAAACCAACATGATGCAATTCATAATCGACAACATTGAAGATGACTATACCGGCCTCGCTGCAGACCAAGTGGACCGCGAACCAACGCCGGATATCGCGCTCACAGGCACAGCCACAGCGGTGCCGCTGGGCTCATACTCCACAGGGTGGGACGGCTATATCTCCGCGTTCGCGCCGGTGTACTACAAAGACGGAAGGCTGTCTAATGTGTTGGCGGGCGTGGATATGGAGGACAGGTATATAAAGCAGGCATATGACCAGAACGTGCTATTTTCATATATCTTGATTTCCGCGGTCGTGCTGGTCATCGCGATCTGCCTGGTGTGCATAATGCTATATCGCAGGCAAGCGCGCAAATCTCAAATGGCCAGCATATCAAAGAGCACATTCCTCTCCAATATGAGCCACGAAATGCGAACGCCGATGAACGCGATAATCGGCATGACGGAAATCGCAAAAGCCACCGGTGACCAAGAACGCATCAAATATTGTCTGGACAAGATTGACAACGCCGCAGGTCACTTGCTCGGAGTCATTAACGACATACTCGATATCTCAAAAATCGAATCGGGAAAATTCAC
>WRMX01000061.1 GCA_009776905.1 Oscillospiraceae bacterium | reverse complement strand
CCGCTCATGCCAAATGATATCACGCATCCCCGCCGCGCTCCCCCCCCCCTGTCATTCTATGGGAGCCCGCGACCGAAGAATCTTTCCACATATATCACGCAACCCCGCTACGCTCCCGCCCCTTGTCATTCTGAGGGAGCCCGCGACCGAAGAATCTTTCCACATATATCACGCATCCCCGCCGCGCTCCCCCCCCCTGTCATTCTATGGGAGCCCGCGACCGAAGAATCTTTCCACTGAAGACAACATTAAAATAAAACGAAAGGAAAATACCAGTGCAAAACTACTACCAACCAAACATCGAGCGCATGTCCCGAGAAGACATGACCGCTCTCCAGAACGAACGGCTTGTGTCGCAAGTCAAGCATGTATACAAGAACGTTCCATATTATAGGGATTTGATGAATAAAAAGGGCGTGACGCCCGACGACATCAAATCGATCGACGACCTCAACAAACTCCCGTTCCTGACAAAAAACGACCTGCGCGACGCATACCCCTACGGCCTCCTCGCCATCCCGACCGACGACGCCGTCAGAATCCAGTCAACCAGCGGCACGACAGGAAAGCGCGTGGTGGCGTTCTACACCCAGCACGACATAGACCTTTGGGAAGACTGCTGCGCCCGCGCGATTGCGGCTGCCGGAGGGACAAAAAGCGACGTTGTGCAAGTCTCATACGGCTACGGCCTCTTCACCGGCGGTCCCGGCCTCAACGGCGGCTCGCACAAACTCGGAAGCCTCACGCTGCCCATGTCGTCCGGCTTCACGGACAGGCAGCTCCAGTTCATGTGCGACCTCGGCACTACGATCCTCTGCTGCACGCCCTCATATGCAGAATTCCTTGCGGAAACGATCGAAGAAACGGGCCTGCGCGACAAAATCAAACTCAAAGCGGGCATCTTCGGCGCGGAAGCATGGAGCAACGAAATGCGGGTGCGCTTGGAAGACAAGCTCGGCATCAAGGCATATGACATATATGGGCTGACGGAGATAACAGGGCCCGGCGTTTCTTTCGAGTGTTCCGAGCAAACCGGGATGCACATCAACGAAGACCATTTCATCGCCGAGACGATTGACCCCGTCACGGGCGAGAACCTGCCTCTCGGCGAAAAAGGGGAAATTGTCTTCACATGCATCAGCAAGCAAGCCTTTCCCCTGCTGCGCTATAGGACGCGCGACATCTGCGTGCTGTCCCGCGACGAATGCTCCTGCGGACGCACGCTCACAAAGATGTCCAGGCTCATGGGCCGCAGCGACGACATGCTCATCATCAAGGGCGTTAACGTCTTCCCGTCGCAAATCGAGGAAGTCCTTGTCGGAAGCGGCTATTCCGCGAATTACCAGCTCATCGTTGACAGGGTCAAGCACTCCGACACCCTCGAGGTACGCGTCGAGCTGACGCCGGAGATGTTCTCGGACACGGTCAAAGCCGTCGAGGGCCGGGAACGGGAGCTGAGGGACAGGATCAAGAACATGCTTGGCATTGCGGCGAAAGTAACGCTTGTCGCGCCTAAAGCGATAACGCGCAGCGAAGGCAAGGCCGTGCGCGTCATCGACAATAGAAAGATATAATGAATATCGTCTTGCTCCCGCCTTTGCCGGAACCGCAAGACATGACATAATGATAACGAGTTTAATGGAGGAAAATAAACAGTGACAATAATGCAACTATCCGTGTTCGTGGAAAACAAGCCCGGCAAGCTGGTCGAAACACTCGAAACGCTCGCCGGGGCAGGAATCGATCTCCGGGCGCTGTCGCTCGCGGACACAGCCGATTTTGGAATACTGCGGATCATCGTCAACAAACCGTCAAAGGCGCTGTCCATCCTGAACGACGCGGGCTTTCTGGTGAAATCAAACGACGTGCTGCCCGTGTCAGTCGGCGACGCGCCGGGCGGCCTCGCGGCAGTGCTGCGCGTATTGGCGGATTCGGGCATCGACGTCGAATACACCTATGCTTTCGTCTCGCACGAGAAGGACCGCGCATATGTGATCATCCGCGTCGCGGACAACGACGTCGCCGCAGCAGTGCTGCAAAAAAACGACATCCGCCTGCTGTCTACGGCGGACATGGGCATTGAAGACTGACCTGCGTCTTCGCCCCGTATCATCCATAGGCTTTTCTCAACTCAAGACAGCAACTCACTTCGCATTAGCCACTTCACAGAAGCTTCTGCGTCAATTGATTCGATTGTGAACGTCACATTTGGATCTGTTTCCAATATTCTTTCAATTACAGGGCGAACGTCGATTCTGCCGTCATCGAGCGCATTATGAGAATCACGTTCGCCGTAATTNTTATGTATGTGAGCATGTCCAAGATNCGGCAATGCGAGTTCAACCCACGTCTCGATTGGAGTGCTCACGCCCATATATGCCGCATGTCCAATATCGAGGCAAAGTCTAAATCGCTTATCGTCTACCGCATTGACNATAGCACAAAGCATTCCTGGCGAAGGCTCAAGCGTATTTTCAAGATATAATCGGAAATCCGCCGGCTTGTCCGACATAAATTCTTTCCAGAACGCTACGGACTTCTCTTCAAACCAGCTTTCATGATATAGCATCGGCACAAATCCTGAGTGGACAATCATCGCATTTATGCCATAGCCGCACATCAAAGCATGTGCTTGGGCGTAACGCTTTTTTGCGATCTCGACAACAAGCGGGTCAATAGCGGCGGGGCAAAGCTCGCTATACGGCGCGTGGAAAGCGAAGCGGCTTATGCCACGCATTTTTTCGCATACCAACGCATCCCATTTTTCAAAATCTATGTCCATATTATACGCCGTGGTAAACTCCGCTACCTCCAAGCCCAATCCGTGCACACGGGCAAGTTCTGCCGCATTTTCGGCAATGGTAGATATATACAGTTTTTCGGAAAGATTGCTCATCCATTTGCCTCCCGGCGCCAATCCAATATATCTAACGTGGGGGTTCCACCCCCACCACCCGGATCGCAGGCCCCGCCGAATTGTGCTCCACGATCATCTCGGCGGCGATCCGCGTCGCCAAGCCCACGACCTCGGCACACTTCTCGGCATGCCCCGGCAGCGCCATGTAATCCTTCAACTCATTGGCGTCATAGAGCCGATAGCTCCTGCCGAACAGCCCCTTTTGGATCTCGGGGCAATACGTCGTCCCCAGTTCAGCCATAAAACGGTCTCGGTATTCATTGAACGCCGCGGCCGTTTTCTCGAATGAAGCAGGATCGCCTGCCTCCTCCTCCATCGTTGAGTTTAGAAGCAGCCCCACGGCGAGCAGTCCGCTGCAGTAAGCGCCGCAAGAACCGGAAGCGGAACCGCATCCCCCCGCAAGCGACGCGCTCGCCTTCACCATCGAATCGGGAATGAAATCAAATACCGATTGCAGCCCATACATCGTCGACCTGGAACACAGGTCGTCCCTGATTTGCGTTTTCTTTGCGGCTTCCACAGCGTTTTCCACAATTTCAATCTTATCCATATATAAACCTCTTCCCCATAATAATGTCATATTGACTGACAGATTATCGTATCGCGACGATGCGAACATGACCCCGTCCACATCCGTGTCATTCTGAACGCAGCGAAGAATCTTTACCTTCGCCCCGCAGATGACGCCGTTCCCAGCGCAGAGGCCAGCCTCCCCAGCGCCTCTTCCAGCGCGCTCGTCGGGCAAGCAAGGTTTATGCGCTCAAACCCGCGCCCCGCATCCCCAAATATATACCCCTCGTCCAGGAACAAAAACGCGCGCTTCTGCATGAAGCTCTCCATCTCCAAATGATCGTCAAACAATTCCCTGCAATCCCACCATTGGAGATACGTGCCCTCGAGCGGAAAAACCTTGATGCGCGGAATATGCCTCATCATGAACTCATTGACGAATCGCGCGTTGCGTTCGATCAGCCCAATTGCCTGGTCCAGCCACTCCTCGCATTCGTTATACGCAATCTCACAAGCCTTGATGCCGACGGCGTTTAAGGTATGCAGCGCAAACATCGACATCTCCTTTTGGAGCTGTTTCCGCCGAGCGGCGTCCGGGACGAACAAATTTGAAGTTTGCAGCCCGGCAAGCGAAAAAGTCTTTGAAGGCGATGAGCATATCAACGAATTATTCGCGGCGGCGTCCGAAAGCTTTGAAAATATCGTATGCTTGTGTCCCGGCATGACCAAATCATTATGGATCTCGTCCGATATGACAAAGACATTATTATTGAGGCAAATATCGGACAGCCTGGCCAGTTCCTCACGGGTCCACACACGCCCCACCGGATTGTGCGGGCTGCAAAAAATCAACAGCTTGTTTCCAGCATCGCGTGCCGCTGCCTCAAAGCCGTCCCAATCGATCTCATACCTGTCGTCGGCAATGACCAGCGGCACGTCGACGACAACCCTCCCGCTCTGCGAGATAGAAGACATGAATGGATAATACACGGGCGTGAAAATAATGACGCCCTCTCCCGGCTCCGTATACGCCCTGACCGCGCAATACAAAGCGGTGACGACCCCGGGGCTCATCACGAGCCAATCCATATCGACGTCCCATCCGTGCCGCCGCTTCATCCAGCCGGACACGGCGTCGAGATAGCCTTGGGTGCGGAAAGTGTACCCCAGAGAAATCTTATTCTCATCCAAATACTCCCGAAGCCCGCGCATGATCTCAGGCGCGTTTTTCAGTTCCATGTCCGCGACCGAGAACGGAATGATCCCGGGCGGCAAGTCAGGGTTCAGCTCCCTCATTTCCGCCCATTTGATCGACCCCGAGCCGCTCCTGTCAAGGACAGTTTCAAAATCATACTTCATGCGAATACTCCTCCCGGAATCAAGATTCATTGCCCAACGTGAGAACCCCGCCCCCACAGCCCTGACGCCGAGCGCAAGGTCAGGCATTGAGATTTAAATTTATCATGCTTACGGTTCCTGCGCAGCCGGGAGCAAGACGATGTGCAAAAAATGCAAATATGATGATAACGCAGAGACCATCATTCAATAATCACAACCCCCACGTCCTGAACACATCGTCATAGAACTTCGGCCGTTGGAAATCATATGTCATAACGCGCTTCCAGTTGGCAAAGCCCATCCCGGAGCTGTCGAGCACGGACAAAGATTCTGTAAGCTCCGCAAGCTTTCCATGCGGCACCGACAAGATAATCTCGTTCTCGCCCGCCATGGCGCGCTCATGCTCTCCGATATCGGGGATGGTCACGCGGTATTCGCCGCTGTTGATCGTCGCGACACAGGCATATGCGCAAGAATCGATCGCGTCGAGCTGCGTTGAAATCAAGCTTCCGGTTCTGCTCTTCACCGCCAGCGCTGCGCCGCGCAATTGCGAATTATTATCAAAGTATATGAGCGTCACATCAGGCTCGAAACCGCAATCGCTAAGCGGCGCGAGCAGAACTCCGGCGTACTTTCCATAAGGAAGCCTCGGGAAGTTGGCGAAAAACTTCGCCGCAGCGTCCTTGTCCCTCACGCCGACGACGCTCGTGAGAATGTCGAACGCCTCCGTCCCTTCGTCGCTTTCGCACAATCCGAATGCCACGAGCGGCGCCCAGCACCATTCGCCCTCCCTGTCGCAATAGATTGTACGGCGCTCGCGCCTCACAAGAGCGAACGCCTGGCACATTGCCATGTGCGTTCCGTAGTCGCGGAACGGCCTTACGGCTCCGTCAGGAATCTCACTTTCATTCTCGATCAGCTTGACGGCGATGGGTTCGGTCTGCAGCCCTCCAAGCGTGCTGTGGAGCACGCTGCTATGCTCCGCGTTTTGTTTCCTTTTGTCTCCCATAGATGCTCACGCCCCTTCTCGCATTATCTGATTATTATATGCCGAAAAAATGAAAAATCAAGAAAAAACCGCTTTACAAATTGACAACGATATGCTATTGTACTCCCATAAATGAATAGACGCATCTTCGGGGTGGGGTGAAATTCCCCTCCGGCGGTATAGTCCGCGAGCGCGAAAGCGTTGAATTGGTGAAATTCCAATACCGACAGTCATAGTCTGGATGGGAGAAGATCGGATACAGCCTGATGCGGCGCGCCCGCATGGCATGTCCGGGCGATTGCATGTGAAAACACCCGAAGAACGCTCTCTTCGGGTGTTTTTTTCATCAGAGTGGCCTTGAATGCAGCGAATAATTCAGGCGAGAGCGAGGTCGCTCCAAAAAGTAACCTCGAAAACTCCCATTGTCATCCTGAGCGATAGCGAAGGATCTTGTCTGAACACTTACGAAATAATAGAGGTAAAGATTCTTCGCTTCGTTCAGAATGACAGGTGTTTCAAAGCTTTTGAGTTTACGAGGTCGCTCCAAAATTAAAGGAGGCAAAAAAATGAGGTCGGAAAAAGTCAGAAAACTGGTAACGCTCGCAATACTCAGCGCAATGGCATACATTGTAATGGTGTTCATACGCATCCCCGTGGTTCTTTTCTTGAAGTATGAGCCCAAAGATGTCATAATCGCAATCGGCGGATTCTTGTTCGGCCCTTTGTCCGCGCTGGCCATGTCCGTGGTGGTCGCGCTGGTCGAAATGGTCACCGTCAGCGAAACCGGCATCTACGGCGCCATCATGAACGCCCTGTCGTCGTGCACGTTTGCATGCACGGCAGCCTTCGTCTACAAAAAATGGCACAAACTGCCCGGCGCAGCGACGGGCCTGGTCTGCGGCATTGTCATCACGGTTCCCGTCATGCTGCTTTGGAACTACCTTATAGTCCCAATATACACGTCATATATAACTCGGGAGGCCGTCATTCCCATGCTCGCGTCGGTCTTCCTGCCGTTCAACCTGCTTAAATACGGCCTGAGCGCGGCCATCACCATGCTCCTTTATAAACCCGTCAGGGCCGCCCTGAGCAAGTCCCAGCTCCTCCCCGCCGCGCCCGCCCCTGCAGCCGCAAAAGCTAAAGTCAACATCGGAGTCATTCTGGTCTCGGCGCTCGTCATCATCACGTGCGTGTTGCTCATCCTCTCCTGGCAAGGCATCATTTGAGCGAAGCACCCGTTGTCATCCTGAGCGTAGCGAAGGATCTTTACATTCCGTTTTCGACAGAATAAGATTTTTCGGTCGCAAGCTCCCTCAGAATGACACTCGACGGCGGCCCATCTGTAATTCTAAATGCATTTTTGTTGCAAATTTCAACAGATTACACTTGATTTTCAACGAATTATGCATTATAATGACTCCAAACTTGCAAAAGGGGATATGAAAATGAAAGAAATATCAAAAGTCGCGGCGGCAGTGCAGGCATCCACGACGCTCAAGGTCGACGCACTGTTCAAGCAGATGAAAGCAGATGGAAAGGACGTCGTTGGCTTCGGCGCAGGCGAGCCGGACTTCGACACTCCCGACAACATTAAGGAAGCCGCATATAAAGCGATTAAGGACGGGCAGACTAAATATACCCCCTCCAACGGCATTCCCGCGCTGCGGCAGGCCATTGCAGACAGGCTCCTTGCGGACTGCGGCATCAGCTACACCGCCGGGCAGATAGTCGTCGCCAGCGGTGCAAAACACAGCATCTACATAGCGCTGCAAACTCTGCTCAACCCCGGAGACGAGGTCCTCCTACCCGCGCCCTATTGGGTGACGTATGCCGAGGCCATCAGAATGTGCGGCGGCGTCCCCGTCATAATCGACGCGCCCGAAACCAGCGATTTCAAAATAACAAGCAAGCAGCTCGAGGCGGCGGTCACCGCAAAAACCAAGCTGTTCATCTTAAATAACCCCTCGAACCCCACGGGAATGCTTTACGACGCGGACGAACTGCGCGCGCTTGCCGCAGTATGCGTCGCGAACGATTTGTATATCTTGTCCGATGAAATATACTACGGCCTCGTTTACGATGGCCGGAAGTTCACGAGCGTCGCATCGCTCGGCGACGACGTCAAGGCGCGCACGATCATCGTCAACGGCGTCTCAAAATCATATGCAATGACAGGCTGGCGCATCGGATACACTGCCTCGGACGCAAAAATAGCCGAAGTAATGTCAAATTACCTCAGCCATTCCACAAGCTCTCCGAGCACAATATCGCAATTCGCGGCCGTCGAAGCCCTCAACGGCCCGCAGGAAGGCATCCTCGCAATGCGCGATGTGTTCGAGCAGCGCCGCAACTACATCGTCGAACGCGTCAACGCGATCGAGGGCGTGAGCTGCCGCAAGCCGGAAGGCGCGTTTTATGTAATGATCAACATAGAAAAGCTCATTGGGAAGACACTCGGCGGCAAAGTCATCAACAGCAGCGACGACTTTTCGCTCGCCTTCCTCGAAAGCGGGCTGGTAGCCGTCGTGTCATGCGATGGCTTCGGATGCAGCAATTTCGTCCGAATGACATATGCCGCATCGATGGATTCCATCAAGGAAGGCCTCGACAGGCTGGAACGGTTCGTCAAGTAGGCATTCGCATTTCAAACGGCGCGTCAAGGATGCCGCGCCCTACATAAGGACATTGTTACGTTATTTCGCATTTCAAACGGCGCGTCAAGGATGCCGCGCCCTACAATTGAATTTCGATTATCGGGCGATTAACAATCGCCCAAAACTTCTGAAAAACCCGGCCCTCACTCCCTCGTGTGTTTCGGCCGGTTTTTTACGACCTGAACGGCCAGCCCCATGTTCGTCATCAAATCAGCCTTGTGCTGCGGATCGAAATCGCTCATCTGCGCGTACAAGGCGCCCTGATCGGTGACGACGTAATGCGGCTCCATGTTGTTGAGCATGATTGCCATGACGTCGAGCTTGCAGCTGTCGCATTGGCACACGTCGGCCTCGACGATCCATTTGTCGACAAACAGCCTAACTGCCTCTTCTGTATAGTTCCTTAATTGCTTCATACGGAGCACCTCACAAATCTCATGGATCAATACTATAATGTAATTATTATACTCCATTAAAGCAAAAATGTATATAGGAAGTTTACATTCGATTTTCAATTTCAGTAGCGGAAGTTACAATTCACGCCCTTGCGACTCGCAACATACCCCCGCTGTCATGGATTCCATGGCAGCGGGGGCACGCTTTGCGTCAGTTACTAACGTGAGACTCCGCCCCACAACCCAGACGCCGCGCGCTACGACTCATTTCGCTTTACGGCGGAAATGAATTCCGCCTGCGAAATCGAGCCTCCGCGCCGGCGCACCGCGCTTCGCGCGGTGTTAGTACCTGACGGGCTGAAAAATATCTTGTTTTTTGTTGGTGTTGTGCATCCGCCAGGTACTAATTAGGGGTAGGGACTCAGGAAACGAGCTGGACGGCCTTGACGGCAGCCGCGCCGGCATCCGGAGTGTACGCATCCGCGCCGATCTCATTTGCGAAATCCTGGGTGATCGGAGCGCCGCCGACCATGATCTTCACCTGGTTCTTGCAGCCGGCATCGATCAAAGCCTTGACGGTATTCTTCATGGAATCCATCGTTGTCGTGAGAAGCGCGGAAGCAGCGGCGATCTTGCAAGTCGGGTTCGCCTTGACAGCCTCTACGAATTTCTCGGCCGGCACATCGACGCCAAGGTCGATGACCTCGAAGCCCGCCGACTCGATCATCAGAGCGACGAGGTTCTTGCCGATGTCGTGCAAGTCGCCGGAAACCGTGCCGATGACGACCTTGCCATGCTTGCCGACGGCGTCGCCGGCCAGGTGCGGACGAAGGACTTCGACGCCCTTCTTCATTGTCTTCGCGGCGACAAGCATCTCGGGAACGAAAATCTCGTTCGCCTGGAACTTCGCGCCAACGATTCCCATTGCCGCGATCATGCCATCGTTGAGGATGGCATCCGGGGCATCGCCTGCATCAAGCGCGGCCTGCACGAGGTCCTCGATGAGCTTGACTTTGCCACTTTCTACTGCGGTTGCGACTTCTTGGATCTTAGACATAATATTTCCTCCTGTAAAAAAATATAAATATTGAATCGTTAAATGAAAGGTATCCGCACCGGGACAGAAGCTCTGCAGTGTACCCACGCTGCCCAATGATCTGCGGAAACCACGACGCGCTGCCTATCAGTCTTTCTTCGCGCCGAAGATGCCCTCGCGATAGGCCGCCGTATACTCCGCGCAAAAATCGTCCAGCCCGATCATCGCCTCGGCGGCATAAATCACCCCGCGCAAATCCTGGCTCAATGGGTCCATCACGGAGCTGTCCATGCCCGCGCTGATGGCAAGCGTTGCAAACGCCTGGTTGACGAGCCTGCGGACCGGAAGGTTGAAAGAAATGTTGGAAATCGCGCCGGAAATGTGAACTTTCGGATGGGTATCCTTAATGTGCTTCATGACCTCGAGGACCATGAATACACCCTCGCCATCGTCCGTGGTGCAAAGCATTTCGATGAGCGGATCGATGTGGATCCTCTTCTCGTCG
Organism: Oscillospiraceae bacterium; assembly: GCA_009776905.1. Classification (GTDB taxonomy): domain Bacteria; phylum Bacillota; class Clostridia; order Oscillospirales; family Oscillospiraceae; genus WRMH01. The sequence goes on along the minus strand of WRMX01000061.1, from coordinate 6,722 downwards.
ATGCCATACTCCGCAGCCTTCGCCATCACCATGTCAAAGACCTCGATGCGCTTGGCCGCGCTCTTTGGAATGCCCGTGTCGTCGCAAAGCAGCGCCATGACGTCCCATTTGACATATTCAGGCTTTGCAAGGATCGGGAACGCGATGTCGATCTTCCCGCCCTCCCCGGACACCGAATTGAACAGCCCGGGCCTCGCGCAAAAGTCCATGCCCTTGATAACGACATTGACATCGGGCGAATCGACGGAAATTGGGCAATCCGTGACGCTCTGGATGCAATCGATCATCCACTTCAACGTCTCGAGCTCGCCCTCATTGACGGACGCGCAACAGTCGATGAAAGTGGCGCCCGCGTCGGCCTGGCGCTTCGCCATGTCCCTGATATACGCCTCGTCGCGTGCGGCGATCGCCTTGCCGCATGACGGAATCGAACCATTAAGCTTTTCCGCGATAATTATCATACCATATATACTCCTTAAATATCAAGATTTTTTAGCGGCTTCGACGACATGCGACACGAGCACGGAAGTCGTAACGGTCCCGACGCCGCCGGGGACGGGGGTTATCGCCGCCACGATCGGCTCGGCGTCGTCAAACTTGACATCGCCGCAAAGCTTGCCTTTTTCATCGTTCCAGTTGATGCCGACATCAATGACTATCTGCCCCGGGCTGAAATAATCCTTCGTCAGCCCCTCCATCTGCCCGGCAGCGACGATGAGAATCTCGGCGTTGCGAGTGACTGACGGCATGTCGACGGTCCGCGTATGGCAGATGGTGACGGTGGCGTTCTTGCCCATGAGCATGATAGCGGCGGGCCTGCCGACGACCAGGCTGCGTCCGACCACCACGGCGCGCTTGCCCTTGCAGTCGATATTGTAATAATCCAGGATTTCCATGCACGCTTGCGCCGTGCATGGCGCAAAGCCCTTTCCGTTGCCCGTGAAAACGCCCGCGAGCGACCCTTCCGTGATGCCGTCGATGTCTTTTTCCGGCTTCAATGTCGCACAGACAGCGTCCTCGTCCAGATGCTTCGGCAGCGGGCGGAAAATCAACACGCCGTGCACGCTGCCATCGTCGTTGAGCGCCCTGACATGGTCGATGAGCACCCCTTGCGTCACGTCAGCGGGAAGAACCACGCTCTTGACGACGACGCCGACGGATTCGCAGCGCTTCATGGCGCCTTTTTCGTATGAAATATCGTCCGGCCTTTCGCCGACCCTAAGAATCGCCAAGGTGGGCGTGATGCCCTTCCCTTTCAATTCCTCGATGTCCTTTGACATCTTGTCGCCCAACGCTGCAACAACGTCGGCGCCCTTTAATAAATCAGCCATACTCGTCAACCACACACTTTCTCGTAAACTTTCGCTACGATGACTTCGGCCTTTTCGACATACTCGTTGAGCAAAGCCTCAGCCTCGGCATTGACCTTGCCGGCATATTCCCTGTCCGTCATCGCTTTCGTGTTGATATATACATTGAAGCTCGCGCCGATAATTGCCGCCCGCGCGAACGCGGCGCCGACCCCGGCGTCGGAAATAGCCAGCTGGCTGCCCTTCTCCGCGAATTCAACGATAATGTCGATGGCCCTCGCGCAAGCGCGCATGACGTCCATCGGAGCCGCTGTCGCGATGCGCAAGGCATCCTCCATGACCTTTTCCCTTGTCGGGTCTTCTTTTGGGATGCCGTATGCCTTAGAAAGAGGCTCAAACGCCACGGCATCTTCGTCCACCATGAGCAGCAGCTCGCTTTGCAAGGCCTCCGCTTTCTCCATCGCGGCATACATATCGGTCTCGACATCCGCGTATTTCTTTTTGCCGACGGTCAGGTTCCCGACCATCGTGCCCAATGCCATGCCCAGCGCGCCGACGAGCGCCGATGCGCCGCCGCCGCCCGGGACAGCGGCTTTCGATGCAAGGATATCGACGAAATCCTTGCACGTGTTATTTATGAATGACACAGATCATTACCCCCAATAATAGTAGCGTGAGACTCCGAATACTGCGCGCCGCGCACGGTGCGCCGCGTGCGGCGCGCAGTATAAACCTTAGAACAATCCGGAAACAGCGCCCGTGTCGGTATCGACGTCGATGCGGCGGTATGCAGGGTTAGACCCCGTCCCCGGCATCATGCTGATGGTGCCTGCCATCGGACAAAGGAACTTCGCTCCGCCATAAACAAGGATGTCGCGCACCGGTAGCTTCCACCCCTTCGGCACGCCCTTGATGGTCGGGTCGTGCGACAGCGACAAGTGCGTCTTGACCATCATCGTGCAGAAGTCGGCATAATGCGGGTCGCTCTCAAAGCGCTCGGCCTTTTCCACGGCCAGCGGCGCCCACTCGACGCCGTCCGCGCCATAAACCTCGCGGGCGATCTTTTCAACGCGCTGGCGAAGCGGCATCGAAAGGTCGTATAGATAGTTGAGCTCCGGCGGCTCCTCGCAAGCTTCGACGACGAGCTCCGCAAGCTCGCGGGCCCCTTCGCCGCCATACTGCCAATGCTCGGACAACGCGCAGCGCACGCCGCGCTCTTTGCACAAACGCTTGAGCAGTGCGATTTCTTCTTCCGTGTCGGTATAGAACTTATTGATGCAAACGACGGGCTTGATCCCCGACTTTATGACGTTGTTGACATGATGGAACAGATTCTCCGTGCCCTTTTCCAGAAGCTCCAAGTTTTGCTCGGTATACTCCGTCGGAAGCGGGCGCCCCGCGACCACGGCCGGCCCGCCGCCATGCATCTTAAGCGCGCGGATCGTGGCGACAAGGACGGAAACGTGCGGCTTGAGCCCCGAAAGGCGGCACTTGACGTTCCAGAATTTTTCAAACCCGATGTCGGCGGCGAAGCCGGACTCGGTGACGTGATAATCGAAAAGCTTGAGCGCGAGGCGGTCGCCGATGATTGACGACTGCCCGATCGCGATGTTCGCGAACGGCCCCGCGTGCACGAGGCACGGCTGATGCTCGACGGTATAGCAAAGAGTCGGGTTAATCGTGTTGCGCATCCATGCCGTCATGGCGCCATCGACCTCGAGATCCGCTGTGGTGACGGGATCGCCCTTCTTGTTGTAAGCTACGATGATCTTGCCGATCCTCTCGCGCAGGTCCTTCAGGTCCCTTGCGACGGAAAGGATGGCCATCAGCTCGCTACCGACGGCGATGCCGAATTTGGAATCGACCTCGAATCCGTTGGAAGTGCCCTCGCCCATGCCGATGCGGATATTGCGCAAGCCCTGCGCGCAGAAGTCGAGCACCCATCCCAACTCGATGCGGTTCGGGTCGATGTCGAGGCGCTTCAAGCCGATCTCGGCGAGCTTCGCATCGTCATAATTGCGCTCGTGCTGCATGCGCGCGTTAAGAGCGACCATTGCCAGGTTATGCGCGTTCATGATATCGTTAATATCGCCCGTCAAACCAAGCGAGAACTCTGTCATCGGGATAAGCAACGCATTGCCACCGCCGGCCGCGGTCCCCTTGACGTTCATCGTCGGCCCGCCGGACGGCTGGCGCAAGCATCCGCCGACATTCTTGCCCAGCTTGCCGATGCCCTCAATGAGCCCGAGCGAAGTCGTGGACTTGCCCTCGCCGAGAGGCGTCGGGGTAATCGCAGTAACTTCGATATATTTGCCGTCGGGTTTATCCTTCAGGCGGTTCATAATCTTGATGAAATCCAGCTTAGGAGTTTTGCCGAACGGAATGATCTCGTCCGGTTGAAGCCCCATTTTCTCGCGGAAATAGTCCACTCCCGGAAGAGTCTTCTCGGCCTCTTCGGCAATTTGCCAGTCTTTGTATTTGGTCGGGTCTAGCATTGATAAAAGCCTCCTTAAAATTAGATACAACAGTTGCGTTTGGTTTGCAGACATATTACCATCTGTTTGCCATTTAGTAAATATTAAAACGCTGAAAAACCAACTATTTCGGCGCGTTTCATTAGAATATCCAAAAACGTAGAAATAATTTACAAAATCATCGTTTTTTGTATTATATTCACATTTTTTGTAATATTTTACGGTCGCACCCCATTTTGGCAGCCCCCATTCCGCTACGCCGCCGATCTGCCTCACACCACCGCACGCATAGCGGCGGTAACCTGCCGCCCGCCATCGCTCCGTAGGGGCGGCAACCTGCCGCCCCAGACCGTCCGACAATCATCCGCAGATTGTCAATATGCATAAACCCATTGTAGGGGCAGGGCTTGCCCCTGCCCCAGACCGTCCGCCAATCTGCCCCCACCCCGCCTATCTTGTCAGCAAAACCGCCATGACAGGCAACGTCAACATTGAAAGAACCGTCGAAGTAAAAACCGTCTTCGACGCAAACGCCGAATCCTTCCCATACTTGTCCGCCAGCATTGCCGTCGTCGCAGCCGCAGGCATCGCGGAAGACAGCACCACCGACCCGGTCGTCACATGGTCGGCCCTCAGCAACGCAAGCGCCCCATACATGATCGCCGGAATCACTATGAGGCGGAATAACGAATAGTACAAGCAATCGCGGTCGAGAATCTGCTTCAAGTCGACCTCGCTCAGAATCGACCCGATCACAAGCATCGACATGGCAAGATTGCAATTGCCGATCGCGGTGATCGTCCCCGATAAAAAGCCGGGCAGCTCAAAGGGCACGAATAAATACCCGAAACCCAGCAGCACGGCCCATATGCATGGATGCGTCGCGACGATTCTGATGCGGTGCTTCATGTCCGCAGACGTAAACAAAGACAGCCCCGCTGTCCACATGAAAATCCTCATCGGGATCAATATGACAGAGCCGTAAAGCAGCCCGGGCTCGCCGTATACGGACTCCAATAACGGCAGCCCAATGAAGCTCGCGTTATTGACAATCGTCGCATATTGCGCGATGATGCGCTTCGAAGCTCGAAAGCGGATATAGAGCACCTTGTTCAGCACGAAATATAGCATCTGCAGCCCGAGCGCCGCAATGAGAACGACGATGCATTGCCGCAGGATTTCAGGGGACATGCCTTTATGGAAAGAGCTGAAAATGCTGCAAGGCAATATCAGATATATGATGACATTCGACACGTCAGATCTTGTTTTGGCGGGAAATATCCCCGCCTTCGATATCGCAAATCCGATTATGATGATAATAAGAATGATAAGCTGCGTCTGTAGAATGACAATTCCCCCCGCTTTGCTATGTCGATCTACCGTGAGGCTCCAGACCCCGGCCCGAACCTCCGGCTATCGCGAACGCCTAAGTGCCAGCCCGAACCTCCGATAAACGTGAACGCCTAAATGCCGTCCCGAACCTCCGGCTATCGCGAACGCCGGGATATTGCGAGCGTCCAGGCGCGGCCCGAACCCCCGATCACCCTCGGCTCAAGCCCCCGCGCGCACCGCCTCATAAGCGCTCCTGATGTCCGCTGAGAAATACAAAGAACCCAGCGCGCACACGATACCTTCAGGGCCGGCGCGCTCGATCGCCCTCGCGACGCCCTCCTTCACGCTGCCGGATGCAAAAGAGCGCGCCCCATGACGTTCCAGCAACGCGGCAAGCGCGTTCGCATCCATCGCCCGCGGATTATCGGGACGAACTGCGAAAAAAGCATCAGCCATCGGCGCTATATACCCGACCATCTCGTCGACATCCTTGTCTGCCATGACCCCCATAACAAAAACGATCTTCCTGTCGCCGAAAAGACTCCTCAGGCTGTCCGCAGCAACCTCCAGCGCCTCCGGATTGTGAGCCCCGTCGAGTATGAACGCCGGCCGCTCGCCAAGCGCCTCGAACCTCCCGGGCCAACGAACAGCGGCGATCCCTGCGGCAATATCAGCGTCCGAAATCCTGTATCCTTTGCCGCGCAGCGTTTCCAATGCAGTGATGGCCAGTGCGGCATTCTTCGGTTGGTATGCCCCTGCAAGCGGCGTCATCATGCGCCCATATGGCTCAAACAAGAACTCCGTCCCATGGAGCGAGTGGTGCTGCTCGGAAATACGGCTGAAATCCGCATGATGCAACCGGGCGCCGCGTTCCCCGCACACGCGCTCGAAAACGGCCTCGACATCAGGCACGCCTCCATAAACGACCACGTCGCCGCCTTTTATAATGCCCGCTTTCGCCATGGCGATATCGGAAATCATCGGGCCCAGCTCCTTGACATGGTCATAACCTATTGTCGCAATGACAGCGACCTCCGGAACGTCAATGACATTCGTGGAATCAAGCTCGCCGCCCATGCCAACTTCCAGCACGACGACGTCGCACTCCTTTTGCAAGAAGTACATCATCGCAAGCGCAGTGATGAGCTCAAACTCGGTGGGCGCGTCCTCCATGGCATCCGCGTGCGGCCGAATGGCATCTGTCATCCGGACAAGCTCGTCGTCCGTGATGTATTCACCGTTCACTTGCATCCTTTCGTTGAAAGAAACGATGAAAGGCGACGTGTACAGTCCCGTCCTGTAGCCGGCCTTTTGCAAGACAGACGCGATATATGCCGACGTCGACCCCTTGCCGTTTGTCCCCGCGACGTGGACGAACCGCAGCTTTTTCTCGGGATTCCCAAGCGCAGCCAGCAATTCGCGCGTCCGCTCCAGGCCTGGCTTGCTGCCCTGCCATTTTACGCTGTGAATATATTCCAGCGTTTCCGTAATATCAATATTTCCGCTCATATTAATAGTCCATTCCTTTCTGCGAAAGGCACAAAACGGGATGAAACCGGGCTGTGCCTTTTATGTTTTGCTATAATAATGCTGAGGCAAGGGTACA
>WRMX01000060.1 GCA_009776905.1 Oscillospiraceae bacterium | reverse complement strand
GGGGTTGCTGATGCTGGGGGAGTGGCTGGCGGAGGCGGCGGTGGCCTTGCTGATGCTGGGAGTGCGGCTGGCGGCGGCAGCTTTCCTGATGCTGTTGGGGTGATCCCATTTGAGCTTGAGCCGGCCATGTCCAAAGTTGATTTTGATGACAGCGTGTTTTCGGACGCTGATGATATTGGCAGTTGGGCGTTTGATGCTGTCATGAGCTGCGCGAGGGCCAGGTTGATTGCCGGGTTTGGCGATGGCTGTTTCAGGCCGGCGGGTGTTTTGTCTCGAGCGGATGCGGCGGTCATGCTCGGGCGGGTCAGCGAGTTTTTACGCGAGCGGTCATACATAGATTCAATGTTCGTTGTATAGTTGTGACGGTGGTGGTTGATTATATGTAAAAATAATGCTTGCTTTTTGTTTGCGCTTGTGATATCATCTTTTTCGCGCGTAAAAATGCTTTGTTATGAGGTGATTATTGTGAAAGAGGGAATCCATCCCGATTATCAGCAGACGACTATTAAGTGCGCTTGCGGTGAGGTTATTGAGACGGGTAGCACGAAGAAAGATATTAAGATAGAGATATGCTCAAAGTGCCATCCATTCTATACGGGCAAGCAGAAGCTGGTCGATACCAGCGGACGCGTCGAAAAGTTCAACAGGAAATTCGGCCTGGAGCAATAGCCTTTTGGCGAATGACGCCATGCACCCGCGCTTTCTGCGCGGGTTTTTGCTATTTTTTGGAGGATTGTGTTTATGATAGAAAAAGATAATATTGGAAATGAGCCTGAAAGGGCTGTCATCGCAGGGCTTGCAGCTGACAGCATGGACATAAGGGAGCGTTCGACGGAGGAGAGCCTGGACGAGCTGGAAGCACTGCTCGAGACTGCGGGGGGAGTCTGCATCGGCAGGGTGCTCCAGAACCGTAAGACGCCTGAACCGCGCACGTTCATCGGCGATGGGAAGGTGAAGGAGTTGAAGGCTTTGGCGGAAGACAACGAATGCACGCTTGCGGTGTTCGACAATGAGCTGTCGCCGTCGCAGATGCGCGCGCTGGCCGAGGATTTGGACTTGCGCGTCATTGACCGTTCGTCTTTGATTTTGGATATCTTTGCGGGGCGGGCGCGCACGAGAGAGGGCAGGCTTCAAGTGGAGCTGGCGCAGTACAAGTATCTGCTGCCGAGGCTGACGGGCATGTGGAAGCATTTGACCAGCCAAACGGGGACGAGCGCGCCAATCGGCACGCGCGGCCCGGGAGAGACGCAGCTTGAAAGCGACAGGAGGCATATCAGACGAAAAATTGCCAAGCTGGAGGAGGAGCTGGACGAGGTCATCAGGACGAGGGACACTCAGAGGCGGCTGCGGGAGAAGAACAGCGTTCCAGTCGTCGCGCTTGTCGGGTATACGAATGCGGGAAAGTCGACGCTTCTCAACACCTTGACGGGAGCGGGCATCCAGGCGGAGAACAGGCTGTTCGATACTTTAGACACGACAACGCGCCGCTTTGATGTCAGCGACACGATGGAAGCGTTGATTTCGGACACCGTTGGTTTCATCCGGAAGCTGCCGCACCATCTGGTCGAGGCTTTCAAGGCGACGCTCGAGGAGCTGAAATACGCCGATTTGCTCGTGCATGTGATTGATGCCTCGCACCCTGAATGGCAGGAGCAGGCGCGCATAGTCAATGAGTTGATCGAGGAGCTGGGGGCATCGCAGACTCCGCGCATCGAGGCATATAATAAATGCGACATTTTGAGCGACGATGTCAGATTCAGCGGCGAGATGGCTGTGGAAATTTCCGCGAAAACGGGGCAGGGGATCGGGAAGCTGCTGGCTGTCGTCGAAGAGGCTCTTGCCGCGCAAAAGAAGAGCGTGACGATCCGTTTGCCATATGACAAGGCGGGGATGGTCGATGCCTTGCACAGGGAGTGCTCCGTCACCGATACGAGGTATTTGGACGAGTATATCGAGGTGGATGCGGTCGTTGGCGCGGCGCAGTACGGGAAGTATAGAACCTTAATGGCGCAGAATGACGGGGGGCTGCGCGCAGAATGACGGGGGGAAGAATTATAACGGCGCCGCATGATTTGCGGCGCCGTCGGTATATGGTCTGAGGAAATGCGCTACAGCGCTTTCAAGGCGAGATCGATGTCGGCGATTATGTCGTCGATATGCTCCAGCCCGACTGAGAAACGGATCATACCGGGGCTGACGCCGGCCGCGACGAGCTGCTCGTCCGTGAGCTGCCGGTGGGTCGCGCTTGCGGGGTGAAGCACGCAAGTGCGTATGTCCGCGACGTGCACTTGGTTTGACGCGAGCTCCAACGAGTCCATGAATTTGATGGCCGCGCTCTTTCCACCCTTGACGACGAATGAGATGACCCCGCTCGCGCCTTTGAGGTATTTTTGCGCGAGGGCGTAATATTTGTCGTCCTCCAGCCCGGGGTAGCATATGGACTCAACTTTGTCGGAGGCTTTCAGGTGCTTCGCGACGACGATGGCGTTTTCGCAATAACGCTGCATGCGGAGGGCGAGCGTTTCGAGGCCAAGGTTGAGGAGGAAGGCGGAATGCGCCGAGGGGTAGACGCCGAAGTCGCGCATGAGCTGCATCCTCGCTTTGATGATATACGCGCTTTTGCCGTACACGTCGGTGTAGGTGATGCCGTGATATGATTCGTCGGGGGTAGTGATCATGGGGAAGTCGCCGGATGACCAGTCGAAATTGCCGCTGTCAATGATGACCCCGCCGACCTGGAGCGCGTGGCCGTCCATGTATTTTGAGGTGGAATGCACGACGATGTCCGCGCCGTATTCGATCGGCTTGCACAACACGGGCGTCGCGAACGTGCTGTCAATAATGAGCGGGACATTGTGCGCGTGCGCGATTTTGGCGAATTTTTCCAGATCCAGGACAGTGAGCGCGGGGTTCGCGAGAGTCTCGCCGAATACGAGCTTCGTGTTTGGCTTGAACGCGGCGTGAATTTGGCTTTCGTCCGCGTCGCAGTCCACAAAGATGCATTCTATATCATATTTCTTAAGCGTATATGAAAAGAGGTTGACAGTCCCGCCATATATTTGAGACGTGCTGATGAAGCTGTCCCCGGCGTTGCATAAGTTGAGTATCGACAGCAGAGTGGCGGCCTGGCCCGATGACGTGCACATGGCGCCGATGCCGCTCTCGAGGTCGGCGATCTTGTTCTCGACCGCCATGACGGTGGGGTTTGCGAAGCGGGAATAGATCAGGCTGTGCGTCGGCTCGTCGAAAACTGCGCCGACGGCCTCCGTCGAGTCGTATACGTAGGTCGTGCTTTGCACGATAGGCACGACGCGCGGCTCAGCGTTTTTCGGGGTGTAGCCCGAATGCAGGCATTTTGTTTCGTCTTTCATGAGGTCCTCCTAAAAATAATGGGCGCCCCGGCGCCTCTTATGCTTTGGGGTGCGCTTTTTTATATACATCCTTGAGGCTTTTTTTGATAACGCGCGCGTAGACCTGCGTGGAAGAAATGTCGGCGTGGCCGAGCATCTCCTGCAGCGAACGAAGGTCAGCGCCGTTTTCAAGCAGATGCGCGGCGAATGAGTGCCGCAGCATGAGGGGAGTTATGTCATCGCTGATATTCGCGTCCTCAGCATAGCCTTTGAGAATTTTCCAGAAGCCCTGGCGCGACATTCGCCGGCCGCTTGTATTGACGAACAGGGCGGTTTCGTCTGGGGATACGAGCTGCGCGCGCGCTGTGGACAAGTAGATGCGGATCGCTTTGACGGCGGCATCGTAAATGGGGATGACCCGTTCTTTGCCGTTGCGGCAGGTGATCAACCCTGTGGAAAGATTGACGTCCGTCTCGTCCAGCGCAACGAGCTCGCTGACGCGGATGCCTGTGGCGTAAAGCGTCTCGAGCATCGCTTTGTCGCGAATGCCTTTGACATCGGAGGTGTCGGGCTGCTCTATGAGCTTGTCTATTTCTTCTCCCGTAAGCACCTTGGGCGGCTTTTTTGTGGCGGAGCTCTTTGAAACGCAGGCAGCAGGGCTGCATTGGATATGGCCCTCGCATTGCATTCGGGCGAAGAACAGCTTGAGGGAGGCCGTGCAGCGCGAGACGGTGGCAGGAGAGCGGCCGTTGGATTCGAGCCATTCCAAAAACAAGCGGACATCGCCCTCAGTGACCTCTATGAGGTCAGCGTTGCCGCCATTTATGTAAAAAACGGCAAACTGGTTGATGTCCCGCATGTACGAGGCAATGGTGTTTGCAGACATTTTACGCTCGTCTGTCAGGTATGATCTATATTGTTCAATATATGAGTTGCCCAACAATGCTGCTCCCCCATCCACGTTCGGCAGGAATCGCCCTGAAAGCCAGGGCGGCGGCCGGAACGTGCCCCCATTCGTTTTGTTGCTGATTCACAGTGCGTGAATTGAAATTGATTTTGCGGAATGGAGATAGCTTAATACATCGGCGCGAAAGAATCAACATTAAAGTGTGTGTTTTTTCAACTTTGTATGTTTAAACAAAAATAGAGCCTTGACGATAAAATTTTGGAAAATGGAGAAATATCGCGAAAATTAACGAAATATTGCGTATTTTGCAGCATAGGCAAGGTATTGCCGAATTTTGGCGAGCATAATGGTCAGAAAAGGTCAAAACGGTGCTTGCATAGCTGCGCGTTGTGAGGTAGAATCCAACCAAGGTCAAAGATAGTCAAAGTCAAATGGAGGTATGTATGAGAATCAGCGATATCATCGCAGGCTTCATCGACGATATGCTCAGCGAGACGGGCGGGACCGCGGAGCTGCAGCGGGCGGAACTCGCAAATCGGTTCAATTGCGTGCCGAGCCAGATCAATTACGTGATCTCGACAAGGTTTTCGCCTGAGCATGGGTATATCGTGGAGAGCAGGCGAGGAGGCGGAGGATACATCCGTATTACAAGGGTAGAGATGGAACCGGAGCGCCTGATCATGCACACTGTGAATGCTATAGGCGACACTGTCGATGTCAACACCGTCACGGCCTTGATGGCGAATTTGAGGCAAAGCGGCATCATAAGCGACTCTGAGACCAGGTTGATTTTATCTGCGACGGGAAACAACGCGCTGCGTCCTGCACCGCCTGACTTGCGCGACGTGCTTAGGGCGAGCATACTGAAGCAATTGTTAATTTATCTATTGTAAAATTAGGAGGTTTTAATTATGAAATGTCAGAAATGCGGAAAGAATGAGATCAATTTTCATTATTCATCGAATGTAAACGGGGCCGTGACGGAAACGCATCTATGCTCCGAATGCGCCACAGAGTCCGGATATGACTTTGAAAGCATGTTTGACTTTGGCGGTATGTTTGACAGGTTCATGCCGATTTTCGGGGGGCGCAACGGGTTCATGCCCCGGCAGCAGATTGGAGCATTGGGGCCTTTTGGCTGGAGTTTGTTCGGAGCGCCGATGGTCGCTTTCATGCCGCAGAGGATCGCCGGGGGCGAGGAGCGCTGCATGGGGGCGGAGGAGCAGGGCGATTGCAATTGCGCGGAGCCCGCGCAGCAGGCGCAGCCCGCTGAGATCGACCAGGAAATGTTAAAGCGCCGCGAGATCAACATCATGCGCGAACAGATGCGGCTTGCCGCGGATAAAGATGATTTTGAAAAGGCTGCGGAGTTACGGGACCAGATCCGTCAGATGGAGGCAGGGGAATAGCACCTTTGTGCCTGCGACTGTAACTGAAACTGTAACTGTATCTGTTACATAAAAGGAAGTGTGATATGAGATTTGAAGATAGATATACCGAGCGGGCAAGGGCGGCGTTCGAGCACGCGCAGGCTGCCGCGTCGGAGCTGGGGCATAATTACGTCGGCAGCGAGCATATACTGCTCGGGCTCGCCCGCGAGGGGGGCGGAGTCGCGGCGAAGATTCTGCGCGAAGCGGGGCTGGAGAGCCAGCTGATCTATGACCTGATCGTTAAGAACGTCGGGCGCGGGGCCACGAGCGAATCGGCGCTGCAGGGGTTGACGCCGAGCGCGAAGCATATTATCGAGACGGCGGCAATGGAAGCGAACAGACTGGGGCACGGGTATGTCAGCACGGAGCATATTTTGCTGGGCATACTGCGTGAATATGACAGCGTGGCCGCGAAGCTGATTCTTGTGACCGGCGCCGATCTTAACAAAATGTACACTGATATCGTAAATGTTTTCAGGAGCAATGTGTACAAGCCCGTGAAGAGTCCGGCGGCAGCCGGCAGGCAAGGCAAGAGCGAGACGAAGACTTTGGACCAGTTCAGCCGCGATTTGACGGATGCGGCCGCGCTTGGCACGCTTGACCCTGTCATTGGCAGGGAGGATGAAATCCAGCGCGTCGTCCAGATTTTATCGAGGCGGACAAAAAACAATCCCGTGCTGATCGGGGAGCCGGGGGTCGGGAAGACCGCCATCGCGGAGGGGCTGGCGCAGCGCGTCGTCACGGGCGACGTGCCGGAGACGCTGCTGAACAAGCGTATTGTGACTCTCGACCTCAGCGGCATGGTCGCCGGGACGAAGTACAGGGGCGAGTTTGAGGAGCGCATCAAGACTGCGATCGAGGAAGTTATGAAGTCGGGCGACATCATTTTATTCATCGACGAGCTGCATACCATAATCGGAGCGGGCGCGGCCGAAGGGGCCATCGATGCCGCGAATATTATCAAGCCCGCATTGGGGCGTGGCGAGATGCAGATCATCGGGGCGACGACGCTCAATGAGTATAGAAAGCATGTGGAAAAGGATGCCGCGCTCGAGCGTCGGTTCCAGCCCGTGACCATCAACGAGCCCTCGCAAGAGGAATCTGTACGAATCCTGAAAGGCTTGCGAGACAGGTACGAGGCGCACCATAAGCTGAAGATCAGCGATGAGGCGATCGATGCGGCCGTGAAGATGTCGAGCAGATACATCAACGACAGGTTCCTGCCGGACAAGGCGATAGATTTGATCGATGAGGCGTCTTCGCGAGTCAGGATGAATTCGTTGAGGCTGCCTCCCGACTTAAAGGATTTGGAAGCGCAGAAGGAGGCCTTGGCGAACGAAAAAGAGGCTGCCGTGCAGAGCCAGGATTTTGAGCGCGCCGCCGGGTTGAGGGACAAGGAAAAGGACTTGAACGAAGCCATCGAGAACGCGCGCAAGACTTGGGAGGTCGCGAAGAGCGGCAATTCGGGGTGCGTGGGCGAGGAGGATATCGCGGAGGTCGTCGCCGGTTGGACGGGCATTCCCGTGACAAGCATCAACCAGGACGAGGGCGAACGGCTTTTGAACATGGAGGAGGCGCTGCACAGGCGCGTCGTCGGCCAGGACGTTGCCGTCACTGCGGTCGCAAAGGCGCTGCGGAGGGGCAGGGTCGGGCTGAAGGACCCGAAGCGACCGATAGGCTCGTTCTTGTTCCTGGGGCCGACCGGCGTCGGGAAGACCGAGCTGTGCAAGGCGTTGGCCGAGGCGATGTTTGGGGACGAGAGCGCCATGCTGCGAGTCGACATGTCGGAATACATGGAAAAGCACACGACGTCGAAGCTGATTGGCTCTCCGCCCGGATATGTCGGATATGACGATGGCGGCCACTTGACGGAGAAGGTTCGCCGCCGGCCGTATTCCGTGCTCCTTTTTGACGAGATTGAGAAGGCGCATGAGGATGTTTTCAACATTATGCTACAGATTATGGAAGATGGCGTGCTGACAGATTCGCAGGGCCGCCATGTGGACTTCAAGAACACCATCATTGTCATGACTTCCAATGCGGGCGCGCGCAATATCACCGAGAAGCGCACGAAGCTGGGGTTCAGTTCCGGCGATGATGACAGCGGCAGGGCGGAATTCGAGCAGATCCAGGAAGCTGTGATGGAAGAGGTCAAGCGGCTTTTCAAGCCGGAGTTCCTAAACAGGATCGATGAGACGATTGTTTTCCATAAGCTGAGCCGCGATGATATCAAGGAGATTTGCTCGAAGATGCTCGATATGGTCAAGGGGCGCATGGAATCGATCGGGATTACTATGGCCGTAGACGATTCGGCAATAGATTTGCTGGTGGGATTGGGGTTTGACCCGATTTACGGCGCGCGGCCGCTGCGAAGGGCGATCCAGAGTTCCGTGGAGGATTTGGCTGCTGAGAAGATGCTTGACGGGAGCATTAAGGAGGGCGAGACTGTGCTGGTGGTTGCCAGGGACGGGAAGATTGAATTTGACTTGGCGGCGCAGGCCTAGAGGTAGAAAACGCATTGGGCCGGAGCAAGCGGCGTTTCGGTAATGGGTAGGTATCTCGCGTTAGTTTTCGGATATAGTTGCGCTCGCGGCCTTTGGAGCGGCCGCGAGCGTTTCATATTGTTTTAGCAGGATATTATTTGTCCTGAGCAGATGCGGTGCGTTCCTCGCTGTCGGAGTTGCCTGCATGGTCTGCACTGTCCACGCTGTCCGGAACGTCAGTGTGTTGCGCGCTGTCTGCGCTGTCTGCGCCGTCCGGGGAGCCATCAGAGCCGTTTGTATGTGCCACGCTGTCTGCGTTTTCTGCTTTTTCTTTTTCGGCGGAGTTTGTTTTGACTTGTTCGTACATTTCCAAAGTTTTGTTGCGGAGTTCCACGCGCCTGGCTGCGTCTTCTTGTTCGCGGTCGAGCTTGCGCACGAGGTCGGCATGGTGCTTCACTTGAGCCTCGCGTTGTGCTTTTGCAGTTTTGCCGACGTTGCGGCCTTTGTTCCTGCGTCTGAAGAGCAGGTAGAAGTTTGCGACCACGAGTATTGCGATGACTGCGAATAAGTATGGCATTGCTTCTGCCTCCTGTGGGGGGTTGATTGCAATCATTGTATCATGGTTTTGCGGAACAATCAAATTTTTATGCGCTATTGAAGGATGTATGTTATAATTGATATGATGATTTATCTATTCAGGTTCATCCGAGAAAGGCAGTGCATCCGGCAGCTACGGCTGGATTTCGCGAAAACATAGCACTCCTTTGACTTGCTCCGCCTAGCGCCTCTACACGGCGTCCGTGCCGTGAATCGGCTAAAACGGCATCCATGCCGTTTTTACGGCTGCGCTGCGCCAAATTCGCGCTTGTTTTCAGCGAAATCGCCTCATGCTGCCGTCTGCACTGCCTTTCCCGGATTCACAATACAAGATACCTAAATAGATACAGCATCATTGTAGCATGTTATTCATCATCGTTAAAGGGTGGGTTTGTTTTGATTACTGTTAATAATCTGAGCCTCCAGTTTGGGGACACGACGCTTTTTTCGCATGTCGATCTGCAATTTACCGCCGGAAACTGCTATGGCATTATCGGCGCGAATGGCTCCGGCAAGTCGTCATTTCTGAAAATCCTGGCGGGGGAGATGGAGCATTCCGGCGGAAGCGTGGACATCACTCCGGGAGTGCGCATGTCCGTTTTGAAGCAGGAACAGAATATGTATGATGATAATACCGTCATCGAAACCGTGATTATGGGGAACAAAAGGTTATATGAATGCGGGCGCGAAAAAGACGAGATTTATCTCAAAGAGGATTTTTCCGATGAGGATGGCATTCGCGCGGCGGAACTTGAAGAGGAGTATGCGGAGCTGGGCGGCTGGGAGTCGGAGTCCGATGCGTCGCAGTTGTTGCAGGGGCTGGGGATAGCCACGGCGCTACATGAGGCGCAGATGAGCGAGCTGGAGCCGAGGCAGAAGGTCAAGGTTTTGCTGGCGCAGGCGTTGTTTGGCGCGCCTGATATAATATTGCTTGACGAGCCGACGAACAATCTTGATGTCAATTCGGTCGTGTGGCTGGAAGAGTTCCTGATGGATTATGAGGGGACCGTGATCGTCGTCGCTCACGACCGGTTTTTCCTCAATACTGTTTGCACGCATATTGTCGATATTGACTTTGCCAAGATTAAGATGTATGTCGGCAATTATGATTTCTGGTATGATTCGAGCCAGCTTATGCAGAAGCTCATTAAGGAGAAGAACAAGAAAACCGAGGATAAAATCCAAGAGCTGGAGGAGTTCATCCGCAGGTTTTCCGCAAACAAATCGAAGTCGCGGCAGGCGACTTCCCGTAAGAAGCTTCTTGATAAAATTGTCATTGAGGAGATGCCGGCGTCGTCGCGCAGATACCCCTGGGTCGGGTTTAAGATGGATCGCGAGCCGGGGAAGGACAGGTTGTTCGTCACCGATGTGTCGAAAACGATCGACGGCGTCAAAGTGCTTGATAAGATCAGCTTCATAATGGGGCGCGACGATAAAATCGCGTTCATTGGCGGGAATGAGAACGCGATCACGACAATGTTCAGCATTTTGAGCGGCGAAATGGAGCCTGACGAGGGGGAGGTCAAATGGGGGGCTTCCACGACGCAGGCGTATTTCCCGAAGGATAATACGGAATATTTCGACGGCAGCGATCTGAACATTATCGATTGGATTAGACAATATTCCGAAGACAAGCGGGAGAGTTACTTGCGCACGTTCCTGGGGCGGATGCTTTTTACCGGCGATGATGTTTATAAGCGGGTCGATGTGCTCTCGGGAGGGGAGAGGGTGCGGTGCATGCTGTCGCGGCTGATGCTTTCGGGGGCAAACATTCTGCTTTTGGACCAGCCGACGAACCATCTCGATCTCGAGAGCGTCGCGGCGCTCAATAATGGGCTGAGCGACTTTGGGAGCAACGTCATTTTCACGACGCATGACCATCAGCTTATCGAGACGGTCGCGAACCGCATAATTGAGTTTGCTGATGGCGGGATCATCGACCGCGCAATGACATATGACGAGTATATAGGCATACGCTGAGATACAACGTGGGGGTGAGATCTAACGTGGGGGTGAGATATAACGCGGGGGTTCCGCCCCCCCACGTTGGTCTTGCTAAGCGGTTCAGCCCCCGTGCTTCGCTACGAACGCCATCACGGCATCATATGCCTCTGTGCTGTTAAACCCGTTGTAACCGTGATGCGCCCCTTCCAGCTTATACATCTCGACGACCATGCCGAGCTCTATCAGCTTTTCATAGAGCATGCACGACTGGTTGAACGGCACGACCTCGTCGCTCGATCCATGCATGATGATTATCGGCGGGGCTTTCTTTCCATTATCGAGATAGTACATCGGCGATGCCTTCTCGGCAAGATCGATATTCTCCATCACGTCAACGCAGCCAAGCAGGTATCCCTCGGGGCTGTCGGCCCCGCCATGGTCCATCGTGCTCGGATAATAGCCCATCTTCGACACGTCGGAGGGCCCGAACCAGTCCACAACGCAGTTCACGGCCGATGAGAACTCGCCATACAGGCCGTTATCAAGCAGCCCATCGCCGGTGATCGCCGCCATGACGGCGGTGTGTCCGCCGCTGGAGTCGCCCCACAACACCACCCTGTCTGGGTCGATGCAGTATTCTTCGGCATTCTTGCGCATGAACCGGATGGCGGATTTCGCATCCTCAATCTGCGCCGGGAACCCGGTGACCTCGCTTGGGCGGTATTGCACGATCGCCACTGCCCACCCGCGCTCCGCGATGCGGATCATCCTCGGCAGCGTAATGTAGACCATTTGTCTGTGCCACGCCGATCCAGGTATATACACGATCAGCGGGCGCTTCTTTTTTGGCGGCATCTCCATCATGTCATCGGAAGGCATGAGAATTTGCAAATGCAGCTTTTCGCCGTCGCGCTCGTCATACTGGACGTCGAACCTGAAATCTATGAAGCAGCTTTCTTCGTCTTTCCACGTCACGCTTTTGACGCCTGCGGGCATTTCGGGGGAGGACGGAAACTCTTCGAGCGGGCCTGTGAATGGGGGCAGCAATTCTAGATTTGACATATAAAAGAACCTCCTATAATTTGTTGCAATTCACGCCCGGTGAGGTGGACGTGAACAGTAGTTATAATTTGTCATTTCGCTTGCATAGTTGCGTATGAAAATGTAGAATGTAAAGATGGTGGCGCACCGCGCTTCGCGCGCGTTAGACGTAGTATACCATACGGCGGCTTTCGACCGCAACCACAACAAACAACGAAAATTACGCCTCAGAGCGCAAGGGCGTGAATAGCAGGAAAGGATATATAGAATGCCATTAGTCGAATACACCCAAGGATCCCTCATCTGCAACGAAGGCGAGCCGCTGCAAAACCTCTCGTTCATCGCAAAGGGGCGCGTCGAGGCCTCCCTCAACGGGCATCTGCTGACATATGAAAAGGGCGACATGCTCGGCGTGCAGGACCTGTGCACCGGCATATACAGCCTCACATATATAGCGATCACGGACACCGCAGTCATCACGGACACGTATGGCGGCATCGAAAATCTGGAAACTTTGATGCACAGCAACTCGGACGCCGCGATCCTGATCATCGACGCTGTGTGCCGAAAAGCCGCAGATTGCTTGCAATATCGTGCTTCGCTCGAGCATGAGGCGGCACAGGTTTTTAACCTCGCCACCGATGTAATTGCGCAGTATGAGCAGTTGTGCTCACGATATGCGTTTGCTTCCAAACAGCTGCCCGGCATCGCGGAGTTGGAACAGTTCACGGACGCCGAGCCGGCGGAGGAGTGGCTGGCGGACTACTATTCCGATTTGAAAGACATGGATGCCGCTGCGCGCAAGGCATTTTTCCACGGCAACACCGGCTTGTCATATGGATTTTTCAGCAGAGGCTTGGAAGACCTCACGCAGGCTATTCAATCTTGCATGGAGTACCAGGATTACATCAAAAACGTTTCGGCGCTCTTCCTCGCAGACGGCGAATATGACATTTTTTCGCTCATCACAGATCTGCACGTAAATTCGGCCGGCCTTAAAGATGCCGACGCGGCAATAGAGCCGCTCATCGCACGGCTGACAAAGGCTCTTCAAAAGATGACGGGCATAGACCGCTCATATTATAATAAACGCCTCGATGCGTATAAAAAGCTCCTGGAGGGAAAAAGAGCCGCAATCGATGCTTCGGCGCCGGAAGAGGCTGCAGGCTCAGCGGAGGGCGCCAAACAAAACCTGGTCGGCTCGCTGGACGCGATCCTCGAATACTCCGGCTGCGACGTTGATGTATGCAGCGAGTTCGCTCGCTTGGTCAGGGACTACACCGAGCTTTCGGACAGAGGCAGTTCCGAGGAAAACGCCAGCTCGACGCGCCGAGAGCTAACAAAGAAGTTTTATGGCATATATAACCAAGTCTTCATTAAAAGCATCAATGACCCCACCCCGCCGACAATAATCAATATGTTCCTCAACTTTGGCTATGTCGATGCGAAGCTTGCCGGATATGACAATGCTGACTATTTATATTCCATCGCAGATTCTTTCAAGGGAGATCCGGAAGCGGGCATATTCACTCTCCGTGAATGGATGACAGCGGTATATGAGGGCCAAAAGGAGCCCAGCCGCAGCGAGTTTGATATGGATTATACCGAATATCTGCGGAATATGAAAAATGAGGGCACCATTGACGCAAAAGAAGAGACCCGACTGTTGGCCGATACAGAAGGCAAGCTGCGATACGAGATGGAGAACGCGTTTCCCGTCGTCAACAGGATCACGTCCGGCGCAGTTTCGCTGTTCTGCCCCGTGTTTTCAGACCAGAACGTGCAGCGGAGGCCGGACGCCTCGCTCGTGAGGCCTGAGGCGCTCAAATCGGCGATTGACGAGATTCGCAGCCTGGATTTCTCTGCGTTCTATCGCGAAACCGCTTATGTAAACCGCCCGCTCGGGATCACGGACAACTTTATCAGCGTCGAGGTTCTGCCTGAAATCATATTGATGCCGAATATCGGCACAAGGGGGATCATGTGGCAGGAAATCGCGGGAAAAGTCCGCACGACGCCCTCGCGCATGTTCATGCCCCTGTTCTTGCAAACTGACATGAAGTCGGTCGTAATACAGCTGACCGCCGAGTTCCGCTGGGAGATGTGCAAGCGCATCCAGGGAGCCAGGTGGGGCGATGTCACCGACCCCTCGCTCACGAGCGAATATTGCGACTACTTGCAGTTTTACAAAACGAACCGCGAACTCTCGCAGGAGATCAAAGCTGCGATTAAGACTGAGCTCACCCGCGCGAGGAACAATTACAAGACGGTGTACGTCTCAAATTACGCGGATTGGCTCCAATACGAGGCAAAAGGCATGCAGCGCCTCAACAAGGCCGCGTGCAGGCTGTTGTTCCTTTATTGCCCGTTCCCGGCTGAGATAAGGGAAAAGCTCATACAGACCATCCCGCGATATGCCGATCTGTCCAAGCGTTTCACCGTCAAGCAGCACCAGCGCATCAAGCTTTTGTCCAACATTATTCAGAAAATCGAGGTCTCGGGCAAGAAGGTGCCGCAGGAGCTGCGCGACGAGCTTGAGCACGCAAAGCGCTGACCGCAGCTCGTTCCCCCACAACATACCGAGGTGATCAACTTGGAAGAAAACAATCTGTCAATGCTCTGCGACTTCTATGAATTCACAATGAGCAACGGATACCTCAGCAACGGCTTCTACAAAAAGAACGCATACTTCGACGTCTTTTTCCGCTCGGTGCCCGATGAGGGCGGGTTCGCTATATCAGCGGGGCTCGAGCAGGTTATAAAATACATCGAAAACCTACGTTTCGACGACGAGCACATCGAGCACTTGCGCTCAAAGAACATTTTCAGCGACGGCTTCCTTTCATACCTCAAAACGTTCCGTTTTACGGGCGACATTCTGGCGATTCCTGAAGGCACGCCGGTGTTTCCTAACGAGCCGCTAATGACCGTCAAGGCGCCGATCATCGAGGCGCAGCTGATAGAGAGTTTCATCCTCCTGGCGCTGAACCACCAATCGTTGATTGCTACAAAAGCCAACAGGATCGTCAGGGCGGCACAGGGGCGCACGGTTTGGGAGTTTGGCACTCGGCGCGCCCAAGGCACGGAGGGCGCGATCATCGGCGCCAGGGCCGCATATATCGGCGGCTGCGCGGGCACGTCATGCACGTTGAGCGACATGCTCTACTCAATCCCGACAAGCGGGACTATGGCGCACTCGTGGGTGCAGATGTTCGACACGGAATACGAGGCATTCAAGACATATTGCGAGCTTTATCCCCGCAACACGACCTTGCTCGTCGACACATATAACACATTAAAAAGCGGCGTGCCGAATGCGATAAGGGCATTCAAGGAAGTGCTGCTCCCACGTGGGATAACGACATGCGCCGTCAGATTGGATTCCGGCGATATATCATATCTATCGAAACAAACCAGGAAAATGCTCGACGACGCGGGCCTCCATCAATGCAAGATCGTCGCTTCGAACGCGCTTGATGAATATCTCATAAAAGACCTCGCGATGCAGAACGCGCAAATTGACATTTTTGGCGTGGGAGAGCGGCTCATCACGGCAAAGAGCGACCCCGTTTTCGGCTGCGTGTATAAGCTGGTCGCCATTGAAGACGAGAACGGCATCATCAAGCCAAGGATTAAGGTCAGCGAGAGCTTGACGAAAATCCCCAATCCGCATTATAAAAAGGCGTACCGCTTTTATGACAAGGACAGCGGCATCGCGCTCGCGGACGAATTGTGCGTATACGACGAAACCATCGACGAAGGGTCGCCGCATACGATTTTCGACCCGTTGTCCACATGGAAGACAAAAACGCTGACCGGCTTCTACACAAAAGAACTGCTCGTCCCAATATTCAAGAACGGGGCGCTTGTCTATTCGCAGCCTGATATCGAGCAGATACGCTCATATTGCATGGACCAAGTCGGGCTCTTATGGGACGAGGTCAAGCGTTTTGAAAATCCGCAGACATATTACGTGGACCTCTCGCAGAAATTATGGGATATTAAGCAGCAGCTGCTCATCGAAGCGCAGGAGATCGGACGCTCCTAGCCTGCATAGACCTGGTGCTTCCGCGCACACCTGTGGTTTCCGCGCACTCACGAGGCGTCCGCGCTCCATGCAGGGGACGATGCTCACAACATTCCGCTATATTCCACGACAAACAGACCAACGACTACAGTGAGGTTAGCATGACAAAACAAAAACGCACGCGCGGAGGCATCGCAAGCGCAGCGATAATTATCATCGTGTTAGTCTGCGTGCTCATCGGCAGCAACGTACTATCGCCGCGAGCAAACACGCCCGAATCGGAGCCGTCGCCTCCTCCAGAGACAATCAGCGAAACATCGCCGGAGATCGACGAAACGCCGATCACCACCCCCGACGACCCGATTGATACGCCCCCGGAAGCACCTTTGGCGACACCTCCGGAGCCGACGCCCGAAGAGCCTCCCGAGCCGACCGATGAATTCTTCTCGATTGCCATGATGGGCGATTGCGTGCTCGCCAGCGACCATGGGTCCAAAGGAGGCGCGCGCGCGTATGAAAGGATCGTCGGTGACGACTACGCATACCCGTTCAGCATGGTCAAGCCTATTTTGGACGATGCCGACTTTGTCATAGCCAATCTCGAATGCGTGATTTCGGATTATAATATTCCGCAGCAAAAAACGTACCGCTTCCGCGCTCCGCCCGAATATGTGAACATATTGGTGGAAGCTGGCATCGACTGCGTCGCGCTTGGCAACAACCACACGATGGATTATGGCCAGACCGGCTATTCGGACACGCAGGACATACTCACGGAGCATGGCGTGGGCTTTGCGCCGAACGGCGGATGGCGCCTTTTCACGACGGAGCGTGGGCTGAAAATCGGCGTGTATTCAAAGAATCTCGCCAATGATTCGGACGTAAAAAAAGCCGCGTCCGAGATGAAAGACGCGGGCGCGGAAGTAATTATCATGGCCTTGCACTGGGGCGATGAAGGATCGTACCACCCAACGTCCTGGCAACGCCAGGTCGGACGCGCGGCGATAGACGCGGGCGCCCATATTGTGATGGGCACGCATCCGCACACATTGCAGGAAATGGAAGAGTACAAAGACGGTTTGATATATTATAGCTTGGCGAACTGGACTTTCGGGGGCAACACGAACCCCCGGGACAAGGACACCGTCCTCGCAATGGTTACGATAAAACGCGACGTAAATGGGGAAATATCTGTCTTCGGTCCTGCCAATATGCCTTGCTCGGTCAGCGGCGACATGAGCATCAATGATTATCGCCCGGTCGCGTATGAGATAGACACTCCGGAATATGAAAGAGTCCTCAGCAAGCTGAATGGGACATTCACAGGCCCCAACCTTGCATCGTCATATGAACCAACCACGCCGGAGACGGCGGACGATGTGGAAGATGGAGAGCAGGCGGATGATGGCGAGGACCTTGACGAGCTGCTCGACGCCACGGAGGCTCCACCGGACGCACCGGGTGGCGCGGGCGAGCCTGTTGACGGAGCGGCCGAGCCAATCGAGCAGGCGGCGGCGACGGAAGAAACCGGGGCGGCCGGGG
>WRMX01000059.1 GCA_009776905.1 Oscillospiraceae bacterium | reverse complement strand
CCCAAGCCGATGAAGCTGAGACCCGCGCCCGAAAGGACCGCAAACCCGAGCCCCATAGTGACCGAAACGATCATAGGCGGGATCGCGTTTGGGATGATATGGCTCATAATAATCCTCGCATTGCTGCAATTGATGGACTTGGCCGCCTCGACATATTCCATCTCGCGCACGGTGAGGATACAAGCGCGCATAAATCGAGCATTTCCCGGTATCAAAGCGATGCCTATCGCGATAATGGCGTTCTGGAGGCTCGGCCCCAAAACCGCCGCAAGAGTGACCGTCAAAAGGAACATCGGGATGCCCTGGTAAATATCGAGCAAACGCATCAGCAAGTTATCGAGCCAACCCCCATAATAGCCGGCGATCGCTCCGATGAAAATACCCAGGACGGCGGCGCCGAGCACGGCGGTGAACCCCATTTCGAGCGACTGACGCGAACCGTAAATGAGCCTGCTGAGGATATCGCGCCCCAGCTTATCCGTGCCAAGCAAATGCTTGCTGCTCGGCCCGGAGAGCGAATACAATGTGTCTTGAACCTCATATGAATAAGGCGCCAACAACGGAGCGAACACGGCGACCAGGACGACAAAAACAATGACAAACAGCGAAATAGTCGCAATCTTGTTCTTTTTCAGCCTCCGCCAGACCTCCGCGATCTGCGACTGCTTCTTTGAAGCTTTCTCTTCCATCGTTAGATTACCTCCCCTGCCTTCATTTTCTTTCTCAGATACTGGGAACGAATCCTGGGATCGATGAATGCGAAAGCAATGTCGATAACCAGAATGACAATGCAGAAAATCACCGACATAAACAAGACCGTCCCCTGAATGGCGGGATAATCCCTGTTCGTCAGTGATTTAATCATATATTGCCCAAGGCCCGGAATGGAGAAAATGATCTCGGTGACGAGCGAACCGCCGAGCGCCATGCCAAACAAGCTGCCGATGGTCATAACAAGCGGAATACACGCGTTCTTCAGCGCATGCCGATATAATATGACACCCTCGGACTGCCCCTTGGCGCGCGCGGTCGTGATATAGTCCTCCCTGATGACCTGCAGCATGTTCGACCTCGCCTGCCTGGAAATCGAAGCCGCATAGCCGGCAGCAATCGAGAACGTAGGCAACACCCAGCTCGACCAATGCTGGATTCCCGACACCGCCACAAGATTGAGCTTGACGGCCAAAAGCCGCACAAGCAGCAACGCAAGCCAGAACGAGGGCATGGACACAAGCACCAAAGAAATCAATATCGCCACATTGTCCTTCCACGAATATTGGTGCGTCGCAGCGTAAATCCCCAGCGGAACCCCAATTAAAATGGATAAAATGACGCTCATGCTGGCAAGCAGCGCGGTATATGGAAAGCGGGCAAGGATATCAGGCATAACGGGCCGCTTGGTATAAAACGTGACGCCCAAATCACCTTTCACTGCGTTCATGACAAACTCGAAATACCTCACGAGAATCGGCCTGTCAAGCTTAAGCTCAGCAGCGACCTTCGCGATCTCCTCCGGCTTCGCGTCCCAACCGGTGATGATCGCCACCGGATCGCCCGGCGCGATGTCTATGAAGATCAGCGCAATGAAAGAAATACCCAGCAGAATCGGAATGAATAATAATAAACGTTTTATAACGTATTTTATCATACCGCGCTCCCCCTTGTGTAAAATAATCACGGCACCGAAGACTTGCCTAACGAGCATGATACCACGTAATACCAAAACAAGTCAATAAGTATTTTTTATGTATGTGTTTTATATGTAGAGTGTTTTTTATGCATAAATGTAGAAATCAACTCTGATGCCGGGCGCACCCGCCATTGAATAGAACCTGACGGACGCACAACACGCGCTCCTATGGGTTATGGTTGCTTTTATTTGTATCTTGTGTAGGGGCGGCAACCTGCCGCCCGCAAAATGCGGCACTTCGCAATCGGCTAAACCACGTGTGATATTGTCTCACATCGCCGTGATGGGACGATGCCAATATCGTCCCATCACCCTGCTACCATATTAAACCGCAGCGAAACCATCAACTGGAAAACTACACATTATTTCCAAAACTCCGCCCCGTCGACCACGTCAAAATCATGCCCGACCGAAGCCTCCACAATGTCATAAAAAGCCCAATACGTATTTGGCGTGTCAGGATACTGCACCAAGTCCGGATGACCATCAACGTAAGCCCTGTCGGCGCTGCGTCCCAACATCCTGTTTACAAGCGTAACGACCTCCGCGCGCGTAATGTCGCGCCCCGGAGCAAACAACCCGTTTCCGATGCCCTGAATCCACCCGAAATCAGCAGCAGTGCTGATATAATCAAACGCCCAATACGACTCGGGAACATCGTCAAAACGTATGCTGCCGGTGGACAACACCGCAAAACGCACGACGATGGCCGCGAACTGCGCCCGCGTCATGTTCTCATCAGGATGGTACCCCCCATCCGGGAAGCCCCCAATGATTCCGAGCGAAGCCAAAACATTGACGGCCGTGGAATACCACATATCATCGGCCACATCCGTGAACGTCACGGTAATGTCGACATCCTTGTTCCGAAGCAAGTTATAGAACATCTGCGCAGCCTCGGCCCGCGTCATAAAAGCCTCCGGCGCGAACAAACCATGGTCCCGCCCATGAACATACGCGATATGCTCCCCCGTAACCAACAACCGCGAAACATCGCTGAGGTCAGGGGGTGTGACTTGACTCTGGTCGTCGTCGTCGTTTTCCCATTGCGCATACAATGATATATCGTTGGATACAGCTATTGTCTCTCCGACATCAAGAACATCCCCGGCATTCCCCACCTTCCAACCGGAAAACACATATCCGGGGTACGAAAATGGATTTGCAGGCAATACATAAGAAGCACCCGCTGCCACCCGGACCGCTGCCTTGGTTCCGCTTCCGCCGTTTGCCTCAAAACTGATGGTCAGCGACGAAGAAACGATCTCATCATATAGTATCGCAAAAGCCGAAAACTTGTCGCTGGGGAAACGGAGCTGAGTTCCATTGTTTATCACTTCCGTTGGTAGTAGCTCTTCATAGGTAATATCTCCCGTCAAAGGATCGGTATGGGCGCGTACCACGACATAGTTTGTTTTTCCTTGGATATCTACGGGAATGTCGACGACAAGCCAAATCATATCATCAACTTCGGAGAGATGGTCGTCTTGATAATCTCCGGAAGAATCTCGAATCGACTTTATCAGCGCAATATCGAAAATCGGGCCGATTTTTTTGTTTCCGCTACTGTCCTCGATCTTTGCCTTCTCATCCGGGTCTGTAGCAAGTTCTCCTGAAACAACAAGGTAAATGTAGACATTGTACCCCATATCCATTTCATCTTTGTTGTCTTGGTCGGCTCTCTCCGCAACCTCAAAATCATCCGTCTCTCCGTTAACGGCAGGCGCGTTTGGATCGTTTGCGACTTCCATAATAAGCTCGCCATATGCGATATATAGATAGAATACGAGTTTATTTCCATCTACATCGACCACAAACTCGTGTTCGCCGGCATAAAGCTCACCCAAAAAGTCTTCACTGAATACGATTACACCATCGACAATGCTATAATCAGGTCCTTCGCGCAAAGTCCCTTGCATCGAATCATTCTTGTCAGGGCCATCGGTATATTCAAAGGATATAACAGAAGATGTATCCGGATCCATCGAGGAAATATCCACTTCGACCGGTTCATCATCGTTTTTGTCGACTATGCCCGATCCACCAGAACCCTCCGCGCCTCCTGTATCGCCTTTGGTCGGCGGCTCTGTCGGTTGCGCATCCTTGACGACGCTGAAGAACACAGTTTTAGTTTCACTGTGTCCTGACGTTGCTTGCGTAATGGTCACTTTGACTTCCACCGTGTCAGTGCCCACCGCGTTGCCATTGACAATCAATTTGCCGTTGCTAATGATGGTGCTTGCGGTGGGTGCATCCACGAGGTCGTAAGTAATAGTAAGGTCGTCGAAGTGCCCAGCGCGGCCGCAAAGCTCTACCTCTGCTGTTGCATCTAGCTCATGGCTAGCTTGCGAGGAATACCATGGAATGTGTATCTCTGCCCCATCAAAAGCCAGATTGACTATCTCGCAGTTGCAAAGTACCACAGGGTAGGTTATATCTGCTGTTGCGTTGCCATAGTTTGGGTCGCCGGAATAAACCGCTGTGAATAATTCATCAGGACCCCACATTATGGGTACCGCAGCCAAAGTCGCGATGTTTGCGCCGGTAGAACCAATAATCCCGCTTCCCAGCAAAATTCCATTCTGATAGAAGAATACCGTCCCGGTTACTGGGGGAGCGGGCGTGTCTCCGGGTGTCGCTTCATAAAACGTCGCTGTCAGCTCAATTCCTTCTCCAATAGCGTTATACACGACCTCTAGTTGGTTTGGCCGTGGCGAAGCAGTCAAGGTTATGAATATTTCTTTTTTGTCCATCGTATATGGGCCGAAACTGCCCGATGCATAATTACCTGCCTTGTCCCATGCCTCCCAGAATACGTAATTGATGCCTGCTGCGCTGATTAGAACGGTTCTTGCAGGAGATACGGACATCGCTTTCCACTCCGAGCTGCTCGATGCCGGTTTCGCTGGCGCGGGATCTCCGGCTGCGACTGTTACGACAGCGAATCGGCCATCTCTGAAACCGCTGCCTCCTGTGTCGGAGAAGGTCAACGCAAGGTTCGTGTTCCCCGTAAAAGTCTGCGGCGTAGAAGGTGTAGCGGAAGGCGTTATAGAAGCAGATGGCGGGATAGCGTCTTCTACAATTTCAAAGAATTTAGCTACTGCGACGGAATCAATATCTGCGGAGTTGGTCACAACAAGCACAATCTTGTATTTCCCGGCTGGAAGTGTCCCAACGACATATTGCGCTATATTGTCGGCGAAGTCCGTATCGTCTATCGTTAGCTCGGTATATATAACATCGTCTTTGTAGACCGTCCATTCGGAAGTGATGGTAAGCCCCGCCGGATCGTAGCTCTTGTTTGTCAGAGTAATCTTTTGAGCCTCCTGCGCTAATGGATCGCTCGCTTTGATGAATGAAGCCGGTGTCAGTGTAAAATCACCAAATGGGGCAAGCACTACCCCGCTTTCAGCATCGGAATATGTAACCAGATGTGAATAAGATGCAGTAGCGCCCCAAAAGTCCTCTACAGTTAAGGTGATCATATAGCTGTCACCCTCTTCCAGCGTTGCCGGTAAACCGGGAATCGCGACAAGCATTTCATCATCGCTTATGTCGATCCAAGACCACATTTCCTCCTCAGATTTAGATACTATCCCTCTCTCAGCTCCGTTTACACCTCCAGCGGCAAAGACATCAGGATCATATGACAGATTGACAAACACCGGTTCGTCTCCATTGAGCGTCACGGAAAAGTCTGCAACAGGAGGGCGATGAACGAAAAGNTCGCCGACCTGTATGTCNCGGTAGTATATTAAGTATCNGCCGGGAAGCGGGAAATTATACGACTCCTCCAAATCGTCCATATATAGCCCGCTTGAAGTATATTGACCTTTAAAATTGGTCATATATATGCCATCGCTGACTTCGATTGAGCTCTCGTCGATTATATGCTCAATCATCCACTTCCCGTACGGCCAAGATGCATCAATTGTATTTTGCATATCTGCGCCGGTGACCTCCATGACAACATTATCGGAAACGAGGGCATGGTTGCTCGCTCCGGCGCTCCAATAACGTTTGTGAATCTCTTCCGCGATTGCTCTGATTTGCGCATCGTATGTAAGCTCCTGCTCGATGCAGACAAGGTAAGCTTCCTGCGCTTCTTCTGAAAGCGCCTTCCACTCATCACTTGCGTATAAATCCTCTAGGCTCTCGATATCGATTATCATGCCTTTCAGACTGTGCTTGCGAAGGAATGCGGCCGAAGCGATTGCGTTGATTGTGGCACCCCAGCCTACATAATAGATATCGTCGTTGGTCAGCCTCGCCAGTAACTCCGCGATGATCGCGTTTTCCTCGAAGTCCGCTATTTCATTCTCGTTAAGGTTGACGAGGAACTTGTGCGTGTTCTCGTGCCATTCTGGCTCGCGCACGACCTCCGTGAGGGACTTCACCTTTTCAACAGTCATCGAAAGGTTTTGCATGGCGATATGCGTGGGGCGCGCGCATCCATGCGCAAGATATGCCGCCATTGGCCCGAACCCAAAATCAGCGTCATTGTCCGTATTGGGGCCGATATATGCAGGATCCATGGCTATTGTTGTACCTTGTTGCAAAGTTACTGTTCCAAGGCCTGTGACCGATAAAGAAGCAGCATTGAAATCCACAAGATTGTCAGCTGTCAGTTCCACATATCCTGAATCGTTGGGGTCGAGAACAGTAGCGTCGTTTTTAACAGTAGAGCCATTATAGTATACCTTGACCATCGTGGGCGATGCTTCAATGCGGATGCGTCGCGAGAAATCTGTTGCGGTGTATATCGCAGATCTAGCAACAGGTATAAACTGTGGTTGATATGTTGTTGATGTTGCGTTTGTCGTTCCATTATAACCGGCGACTGTGTACTGTGCGCTGCTCGATGTTGTACCGGCAATAGTGTTATGAAAAGCCTTAGTGTTGACATCTTTAAACTTATAGATCGTCATATTGGTGCCAACTCCGCTAGTGTTGTATTGCAGAAACAGCAGATATCCGGACATTGTCTGCGTGCCTGCGGCATATGAACCATTCACTTCGGTGTTGAAAAAGAACCCCGTCCCATCTAAAGCATCGAAGGCGCGGTCTTCGGCTATCGAAAACTCGAACGTCTTCATCGTCTTTTGGTCGTTTGGCAAATACTGCCAGTCGCGAAACGCGTACTGCGGATATCCGTAAAAGTCCATTGTGGCACCGTTGTTTGACGACACCATGTGTGTATTGTTGCCTTGATATGGGTGGTAAAGCCGTCGTGTACTCGCTGTGTTGTATGATTCAAGATCAGGGTTTGTCGGATCGGGATTCATTTCATATTTCTCAATGGGGTAGGACTTGGGATTGGTAGGATCGGTTAGGTATAGGTTCACATCTGCATATTGATACCCGATACCGGGCGCATAGTTATCGGTGTTTGGAGTGTTGTTGATTGTGCTTCCCGTTATAGCTGGTCCCCACACTCCGGGAGCATAATTTACTCCTGTCCCATCTTGCAAATATGTTGCAGAGGCAGTCGATGTCGCCGCTAAAGCAGGTGCCTCAACGTATGTGTGCGTCGTTTCGTCATATGAACTAGCTCCTCCATAAGTCGCAACAGGCCGCGTATGATCATAAGTCCACCAGCTGAACTCGGCAGTGGTGCTTGCCGAAACCGCCTGGGACGCCATGATATAAACATCCTCATCCGGCACAGGATTCTCTCTTGGCACGATCAAATTAGTCTCGTCATACTCGTATTTCAGCCAATACCGCAAGTCTGCCTCGAAAGTCGAGTAATCGACCGTGGTGGGTCCCACGGCGAGAGCTACGTCAATTTTATGCGCGAGGGTCATTTCGAGTATGGGACCCTCCGCTGCAGCGTAGGCAGGCAATGCGCCGACAAGGCTCAGCGTCATAGCCAAAGCTAGTGTTGTAGAAATAAGTTTTTTCATAGTCTTTCTCATAATCGCGTCTCCCATTCAAATTACGCATCTGCGGCCATTACCGCAGGAATCATCTGTCCAACACTACTATCAAAAATAATACCGATATTTTACCATATCGCACAACAAATTACTATATTGTAATCAAAATGTTATAATTCGGTTGCTTCTCGCATGAACGGCAGACGACGATAGCCATCAGACACGAAGCACTAATAACTGATACTCTACAAAGCAGGATCAGCTATGCTCACCGCCTTGTATTTCAACGACAGCTGCTATATAATGCACATATGCATCCAACGTCAAGAACCAACGTGGGCTACGCCCACAACCCATCGGGACAGCTTGCTCACAGGCGAAATGAATCCGCCCTACTCGCTTGTCCCTCACGCCGCTACGCGGCGCACCGCGCTTCGCGCGGCGATAGTACCTAAGCACAGAAAGATATCTGTTATTTATTAGTGTAGCGAGTCGCTTAGGTACCATCACTTCCATCAAAACACTTGGAGGATCTCATATGGAACGTTTCTTTAACACTGCAGGGCCGATGATCGCAGCAGACCACTACTGCATAGACCCGCTGACGCGTATTGATTGGGAAGATATTCAGCGACTGATACGCGACAAACGTTATTTCGTACTGCACGCGCCACGCCAAACCGGAAAAACCAGCACGCTCATGGCGATGATGCGGGTACTTAACGTGGAAAACAAATTCGCCTGCACATATACCAATATTGAAGCCGCTCAAACCGCACGCGGCGACGTATCGCAAGGAATCGCCACCGTGTGCAGCGTGCTTTCAGGAGATATTGCACGATATCAGCAACGTCCGGACATGAACACATGGTTTATTGAGCAAAGCAAGCAATATCCTCCACAAGATCAGCTTTCAAAACTGCTTGAATATTGGACAACGACCTCGGACAAGCCCACGGTGCTCTTCATCGACGAAATCGACGCACTCGTCGGGGACACCCTGATATCCGTGCTGCGCCAGCTCCGCGCAGGATACAACAAGCGGCCAAGCGAATTCCCACAAAGCGTAATACTCTGCGGCGTACGCGACGTGCGCGACTACCGCATTCGCCAGGGCGACGGGGAGATCATCACGGGCGGGAGCGCGTTTAATATTAAAGCAGAATCCTTGCGGTTGGGCGACTTCTCGCCTGAAGAGACGAAAGCGCTGTGGATGCAGCACACGCAGGAGACCGGTCAGGCATTTGACGAGGCTATCTTCCCGGAGCTTTGGGAGGACACCCGCGGCCAGCCCTGGCTCGTGAACGCGCTGGCATACGAGATAACCTGGAAACTGCTCCAAAACCGCGATCGCAGCCGCAATATTACGCTATCGGACTACAGCGAAGCCCGGGAAAGGCTGATCCAGTCCCGGGCCACGCACCTCGACCAGTTGGTCGACAAGCTGCAAGAACCGCGCGTTTTCAGCGTAATCAACGAACTGCTTGTTTCGGAAGCAGACGTTATACACGCACCTCCGTCAGACGTAGAGTACGTTGCTGACCTTGGATTGATCCGCACGAAGCCATCCATCAGCATCAGCAACCGCATCTACAGGGAGATCATTCCGCGCGAGCTAATATGGTCCACACAGCTGGGTATCGGCAACCAGGAAACGGAATGGTACGTCGCCCCGGACCACAAGCTGGACATGCCAAAGCTGCTCGCGGCGTTCCAGCAGTTCTTCCGCGAGCACTCCGACATATGGGCCGAGGGGTTCAGCTACAAAGAAGCCGCGCCGCAGCTCCTGATGCAGGCGTTCCTGCAGCGCATCGTGAACGGCGGCGGACACATTAACCGCGAGTACGGCCTCGGGCGCAAGCGCACCGACCTCTTCATCGAATGGCCGCTCGACGAAAAGCAAGGCATCCACGGCCCGCTCCAGCGCATCATTATCGAGCTTAAGCTCCTCCGGGGCGCGTTGGAAACCGTCATCGCGGAAGGTCTGGAGCAAACTGCGGACTACGCCCGCCGCGTCGGTGCCGACGAGTCGCACCTTGTGGTTTTCGACCGCGCTTCCGGGAAGTCATGGGACGAGAAAATCTGGCAGCGCGACGAGCAGCACGATGGCCTACCCATCACCGTCTGGGGCGCTTGATATATTTGACACTCCTCATCGCTAATAAGATATGGCGAATACTCGTTGCCGTATCCACCGGGAAAGCGTGAATCGTAAAAACGCAAATATTCCTTATGTCTGCGGGACGCCCACCCTTTGCTCTCGATGTTTTCGTTTTCCAGTATCCACTCCGTAGTAAAGCGCGCGTAGCTTGTCATAGGCGGTCCGTCGACTACCGTCTTACCCATACCTGCATTGGGAGATACAACTATGTAGTGCAAAGAGTCCTTGAGCAGCAGCCGTACCCCCCCAACGGCGATAAAGACACGGTCGCCGTTAAAGGAGTCGTAGTCGCCGGGCTCTGTAATATAGTCGGTAATCATGTTGTCGATTATTGTCAGCACCTCTGCGCGGGTAATCGGAGCTGCCGGGCGAAAGCTTCCATCCGGGAAGCCGGAAACAAACCCGGCATTCCGCATCGCACGTATTTTCAGCCGGTTATCTCTTGTCGATATACTGTTGAAGTCTGTAAAGCTCAAATTAGTCAGGGGGTTTTCGATGGGGAATGCATTAAAAATCATGACGGCCGCCTCTTCGCGCGTTAGGTGCGCATCTCCGTTTGCCTCTCCTCCTTGCACAAGATATGCTCCCTGCTGCCCCAGCGCATTGATACTCCCGGCGTACCATTTATTCTCAACGTCAGTAAACAATCCGTAGTCTTCGGGAGCATCAGGGAACCGCATAAGGTTGTTAGTGATGGGTCTGCATAAAACCGCCTTATGCCTGATTTGCCGGCGTCGGAGCGATTCCCCTACCTACTTTCCGTTAGCTCTCGTTCAAACCATTCCACCGCCAAAGCCCACTCCGCCTCTGCCTCGCGCCTGATCGAGCGTGAGTCTTGAATGCGAAAACGCAACTCATCGACGATTTCGCTTTGGACAGCAATCGCTGGAATCGGAACACGCAGATTCTTTACATCGTCATTTGATATACGTGGATGCGTGTTCCCGGTCATCATGTGCCTCGTCTGAGTTACAATAATACCGGAACGCAAAACAGCAGCAAGATACTCCGGCATAACATCAGCGCAATTTACGCGCATAACGTGAAACTCTGTCGAGCATATACCATCAGTCTCTGCAAACAAAACCTTGTTCAGATAGGGGCGGAGCCGCGAGAAAAGAACGTCACCGGCGTGATACTCAAACGCCAGCCCGTCCGCAGTTTCCTCAACACCGCTCAGTTCACCTGTGTCGCGAGCCACGCCTGCAAGCCCAAGATACTTCGAGTCATTGCCCGCACGAACGGTAGAACGCAAAAAATCAACAATTTCACTAAGCCTACGAGTCGAAACAGCAGAATCATTTTCTATTGCGTTGATTACAGCAAGCCTTTCGGGATGGTAATACCCTGCTCCGAACGTTTTTTCCCGTTGCAATGTTCTCAATTCCACCGCAACGCCGATATTGGGAAGGGCAGGGCTATAATCTATCTTCAGTTTGTCCAAAACAAAGCGGTCTGACCCTGCCAACAATGCGTTTGCTTCATTGAGTTTCGATATGCGAAGCTTCAAAGCGGCAGCAATACCGCTTGCAAGACGTAGCTGCTCAGAATATGGCGGTAAAACAACCTCAAGGGATTTGAATTCTTCTTTATTGATATTTGCCTGCACGGTCGGCCGCTTGATTCTGCGTACCCAATTAGCATACCGACTGGTTTTCGTATACCAGTATACATACTCGGGCAAAGCCTTCTTCGGGTCTATGGTAAAACGTATGCAATATCCCGCAAAAACAGCAGCTCCAAGCTCTCTATCATATTGAAACGTCCGCCCAATACTACCGCTGCGCGCAAATAAAATATCTCCATCGTTTAATATATGCTTGGGGAGAAAATTAGCGACCGTTGTATAAATGTGTTCCTTCTCAATGCCATAATCAGAAAAATCGGTAATACGTATATATTTAACTTGCGATTCGTCAGTTCTTTCAATCGCTGCAGCCGAAACGCCATAATCAGGTTCACGAATGCATAACTCGCCCAACGGAACTCGATAAAGTACATCCTTTTCAATAATTTGAGGTAGGTTAAATGATACATCGAGCCTGTTCTCAATCTCCCCCCGTTTGACCGCGAACACGCATAGCATGCCCTCGCCGGGGGTCAGCAAAAAAAAGGCTTTTTGTCTTTTTGAAACTCACGAAATCGAGCAACAACCTCCGGCAACTGCGAACGCTCGTTTTCGCGACCCGTCGCATCATATCCGATTTCATCCGGCGCAGCCATAAATACAGCTTCATCAATATCCGGTACCTCACCGATGGCACGCTTTCGGACGAAGACTATAGATGCCTTGACACCAGCTCCAAAATGGGCAAATGCTGCCTGTGGCAAACTTATCACCGCAANGATTTGAAACTTGNCCAGAATATAATCCCTGACATATTGCATGCTGCTGTTGGTCAAGACNCCATCCGGCAATACAATCGCAGCCCGCCCACTCCCCGGTTTNAAAAATTCATAAATACGTTCAATGAACAGAACCTCTGAGCTTTGGTTCTTACGAACCTTCGCCCTTCCTTTTGCATCATATGTATTTCCTAGAAAGTATGAACCCAGATATGGACGTTCAGCAGAGTTGATTTGAGCGCCAAACGGTGGATTTGTCAATATCAAGTCAAATTTATCCCTTGCAAAGCCAGCGTTTATTGAGTGAATATCATCAATGCTCTCGAGCGCGTCATAACTTATCACATTGGAATGCCCATCCTCATGTACAATCATGTTCATTTTCGCTACTCGGGCAATTTCGTCATTTATCTCTATCCCAAACAGATGAGATTCGGCGAATCTCCGCCAATGCCTGTCAAATTCCGCACTTCCCTCTTTATAATAATTCGCGGCCTCTTTGCGTATGTAATCCATTGCGTAAAGCAGAAATCCTCCTGAACCGCATGAAGTATCAAGCACATAATCATCATAACAAGGTCCAAGCATTTGGATTGCAAATTCGATAATAGGCCGTGGCGTAAAATATTGCCCAAAACTGCCTTTGAAGAAACTGTCCATGAATCGCTCAAAAGCCACACCTTTAACATTGAGATCCGTCTTATTGAGATTGATGCTCTCTAAATGTGATACGACATTGCGCAAAACATGCGCGTCTACCTTGATAAAATCGGTGAACACATCAGGGTCTCGCGCCTTCTGTTCCTCATAAAGTTTGTTTATCCTATCAGCGAGTTTTGTCGCAGATTCGTGTGTCTTAATCTGGAATTCATAAGGCTGACCGTCTTCCCGTGCCTTTTGCTCATCGCTGATTTTCACGAATATGAGCTTGCATAACTCACCAAACGCTGTTGGCGGCGAAAGCTTACCTCCGCCCCAAAGCGTTTGTTGGCATTTGTGTATTGTCGCGATCAGCGCTCCATTCGTAACAGGTTGAATATCATTCAGCTCGTTTCCTTTGTAGAAACGGAATTCCTGCGGTGTCCCATATGCTATCGGAAGATCAGCGATGATGTTTGCATCACGCTCCATTATGCCATAATTATCTGATACATCGAGTACCCGCCGAGTCGCACCGGCGACCACAAGCACATAGCTGGCCCGCAGTTTCACCCATGATGCATTGCCGATGCCCTGCTCAATAGCTTGGTTGAACTCTGCATCCGTAATTCCTTCCTTTTTGCATTCAACGACCGCGTAAGGCCGCTTGCAGCTGTCATCATGGAAAACTACGATATCTGCCCTATCTGTTGGCAATCGGTCAGGTATGGTAACCTCCAGTTTAATGCGGTTTGCGGGGTACTCGTATCGTAAGATGAGTTCGGCCCACATCTCCGCTCGCACCTGCTCCTCCGGTTCATCATATCGTGCCGAATAATTGTCGGAGGCAACATAAGTAATATTCCTCCTGCTCTCAGTCTCTGTTATGGACACAATACCTTCTTTGATAGCCTTTTCAAGATAAGTCATAGCGATTCCTCCAAACAGGCAATATGTTAGAGAATGTTAAACTCTCTAGCCATATTCATCATATCACGCCAAGTGTCCAATAAAAAGGTCTCATCAACCCAACAAAGTGAAATGCCTCAAAAATTTGCAATCGCAGACCGCATATGCCCTCATATAGCCTTTCGCCGAAAGTATATCACACCAATGCAAAAATCACTACAATAATTGGACGCAGGTGTGTTTAGTTGGACGCGGATGTGTTTAATCGGACGCGGCGCGCGGTGAGACAGTATGCGCGAGCGCTCTCTGCGACTCAATAAAACTCCGTGCCGGGCATAGT
This sequence comes from Oscillospiraceae bacterium, assembly GCA_009776905.1. Taxonomy (GTDB): domain Bacteria; phylum Bacillota; class Clostridia; order Oscillospirales; family Oscillospiraceae; genus WRMH01. Next base: position 3,473 of record WRMX01000059.1, on the reverse strand, counting down.
TTCGAGCCACATATCCTTAAGAAGCATGAGGTCAGCCTTGAACCCCTCCGCTGTCTGCGTGTCGCCCTTTTGAAGCTCTTCCAGAACCTCAAAAACAAACTGGCCGCCCCCTTGCCTGTCCCAATCGCTTTGAAGCTTCACATGGATGCAAGAACCGGTTTTCTGCGCAAATTCAAACCGGTTCTTTATGCCGCGTATATCGGTTGCGACCTCAAGGAACACTTTATCGTTCAGCACATTCTTGATCGCATATATCCCGCCGACAATCTCGCGCTCCTTATACCTGTTTTGCAATTCCTTTTTATCCGAAGTATCGCCCAAAACAATCACTCCCCGCATTTTGGTCTGCGAATTTTCGTATTTGCAGCATTACTGCTTATTGGACAAGCGAGCAGGGCAGATTCATTCCGCCCGAAAACGGAATAATCATAAACGCGCAGCATCTGGGATGCGGCGCAGTATCTGGTTTGCGGCGCGGTCCCACGTTAATGCAGCTCAGCCGAGAACTTGCATGGGGCATTCTCGCGAGCTGACTTTACTAAAAATATCGACTGAAGCGTCCTATAAAAAAGATCATAATTCTCGAAAACCGGAGGCCCCTTTTTTTTGATCGCATCTGATGGGCCTAAAGGAAACACATAGGTCAAGCCGCCTTCGGTAATGGACAGATTTCTTCGAAACGTCGCTGACGTGACAACATAAGAATCCGGAGTAGCCGTGATTCGCTCCGTATTAAAAAAACTGAAAACCTTTCCATCAATCACGATTTTGTCAGCATCGAGAACAATCCTCTCCGGCGCTGACTTTTTTATGCGCCTAATCGGCGCAATGCATAACGCATAATGCAATCCGCCAAAAAGAATCAGCAAAAAAAGAAAGAAACCTCCTGCAAACGCGATGTTAGTGGAATTTCCGCCAATAATTGTCGGTATTACCGCTCCAAAGAATACCAATAAAAGCATTACGCCATATACTACCGACATTGTAAGCAGCGGATAGCGCTTGATCCAGGCTTCTTTATTGACGTTGAACTCAAGCGGCAATAACTCGAGCGACGAAATCTCCTCCTGCCCCGCCGCCTCATAACTGTCCGCGGCAGCCTCAAACCGAGTAACTACCAGACGGCTTTCGTCCGGATACTGCTTTCCTTCATAAGCGGCCTCCCATTCATAACTGGCCTGCCTTAGCAATGCAATCATTTCCTCAAAGTCATTCTTTGCGAAACAGTGGCAAGTGTGATTTTTGCTCTTATCACCGTTCTTTGGTATGACGCACAGCATCCTGGTTGCGGATATTGGGACAAGATTATAGGACTGTTTAGAAACTAAAGTGGAAAACTTGTAGTCGCTATATCTGAAATGCAAATACTCCTTTGAACCACGAAAGAAGACTATCGCGTCATAACGTACTTCAACTCTGATATTATATCGGCGGAAAGCGAAGAACGCTCCCAAGACAACAGAGAAACAAACTATCGGCAGAAGCAAAACAATCAATAACTGACGGTTTGCGCTATATGAATTATTCCTCAGCACGCCGGTAAAAACCAATGTCAATATAATCAATGAAGCCAATACAAAACATAATAAAAGAATCGACTTAAAGAAGCTCTTTATAACTTTAGACGTTCTCGATTTAAAACTCCGTGGCATATCATACTCCTGTTCCCGGAAACTATCATTCTTTCCATACTAAACAATAAGGCTTCTCAGCCTCATTGTCTGCTCATTCCACTCCTCCGCCGACGACCCTGAATGTGATGTCAGGCGTTATCGCCTGAGCATTATGCGTCACCATGAGGATCGTATGCTTCCCTCGCAGACGATTGATCGTGTCAATGACCTCGCGCTCGCTATCCTTGTCGAGAGCGCTTGTCGCCTCGTCAAACACCAATATGGGCGAGCGGCGGATAAGAGCGCGCGCTATCGCGATGCGCTGCCTCTGCCCGCCTGACAGCATAGCGCCAATCTCCCCGACAGGCGTATCATACCCCAGAGGGAACGACGAGATGAACGCGTCAGCATCGGCCTCAGCCGCCGCTCTCTTGATCTCATCAATGGTAGCGCCCGCTTTGCCAAGCGCGATGTTCTCTCCAATTGTCAGATCAAACAACGTACAGCTCTGATCCACATAAGCGAAGCAGTCCCTCCATTCCGCGATATCGGTCTGTGAAATGCGCTTGTCTCCGACAGAGATGTCCGCTCCCTCGCGCTCATGGGCACTATGGCCATAAGAGCGGGCAGCGTCAGGTAGCCGCTGGGCATCAGAATGCTGCCTACAATAAAAACCCCGCCCGTTGTCAAAAGGCTCGCGACTCCCGAGAACACGGCCTGAGCCGCATTGATCCTGGCTTCGCGGTCCACAAGGTGGCGAATCTCATCATTGTCACGTCCAAAAACTCTGAGAAGCCTATCCTGCAAAGAAAAGACACGTACGATGACCCCGCCGGAGAAGATATCTCCGAGCGTCTTTGACGCGGAAGATATTTTTTCCAGTTTGCTTTTTGCGATCTTCGCCAAAGGTTTCGAGAACAGCAACTGACCCGCCATTGAAAAGAGTCCTGCGAACAAGGTGTACAAGCCCATTCTCCATTCGATGGCAAATACGGCGGCGGACAAGCCGACGATCGGCATCAGGCAGAAAAGCAAGCCTGCGAAGGCGTCGCTGTATAGCTGATCAGCCAGCTCTGCGTCATTATTGAGCATCGACAGGCGTTCGCCGGAATGTACGCGGTTTTCAATATCGGCGCCCATAAAAGCCCTGATAAGCTTCGTTTGCAAACGGCGTTTTGTCTTTAGAACGCCGGCGACATAAACCAGTATTCCAAGCCACAGCAGTATTATCGTCACAACGAGTATTGCCAGAGTCTGCAGCCCGGCAGTCAGGAGTTCCGAGTAGTTTAAGCTCAGAATAGCCCCCGTTGTACCGCTTAAGCGTCTTGAACAAAACCTTGAACAATAGTTATCTGTCGCTCCTTTCCGGATGCTCAGTGAAAAAAAGTTGCAACGCTATCGGCACGAGATAAACAGTTTACCACAACTTCGACAGCGCCAGTATTCTACACTTCTATGTTATTCCTCATCATCATCTTTTACTTCCCAATAACCGCTCGTGTCTGAGCCAACCCGTAAAATCTGGTCATTTGTTTTGAGCGATTCGATATCACGGAGTATTGTCCTCACTGACACTTCTAACGTCTCAGCAAGCAAGTCAATGGTTACAGTGCCATCATTGCGTAATAATTCAAGTATCTTATTTTGTCTAGCGTTGCGTTTTTTCACACTGAAAGCTGCTTGGGTTTTGTCAGTGACATTCTCTATGACATTGTCAGTGACATTCTCTATGACATTCTCTATGACATTTCCATTCCTATTGACATTAAACCCCTCATGCTGGCGAATCGTGACAATGAGGTAGTGACGTTCAGGGTCAGTTTCAAACTCAGGCGNCGGGGAACCATTGTTTTCAAGAGC
>WRMX01000058.1 GCA_009776905.1 Oscillospiraceae bacterium | reverse complement strand
AAAAAAACAAGGAGAACAAAATGGAAACAAAAGAACTCACCGGGAAGTTTTACGATATACAAGGCTTCTCAGTGCATGACGGACCGGGCATACGCCTGACGCTATTTCTCAAAGGCTGCCCCCTCCGCTGCCCTTGGTGCCACAGCCCTGAGTCGCTCGCATTCCACGCCGAGCTCAACTGGATGGAAATCAAATGCGTAGGCCTCGAAAAATGCGGCCGCTGCTTGGGTGTCTGCCCCAATGACGCTATCACTCCGGGCAAAATAAAAGCCGCCCTCGATGGGAGCGGCGACATCCAGCTGCCTGCAGTCGACCGCGCAAAGTGCGACAACTGCGGGGAGTGCACAAAAGCGTGCACTGCAAAAGCCCTCTATATGTGCGGCACCGACTATACTGTCGACGAAATCATGGAACGCGTCCACAGAGACATGCCGTTTTTCAAGCGCTCCGGCGGCGGCGTAACGATCTCCGGAGGCGAGTGTCTGTGCCAACCGGATTTCACGCTTGAGGTTCTCAAACGCTGCAAGGAAGAGGGCGTGCACACTGCGGTGGACACCACCGGTTTCGTCAAATGGGAAGTCATCGAATCCATCCTCCCATATACCGACATCTTCCTGTATGACCTGAAAGGTTTCGACAGCGACCTTCACAAGCAAGTCATCGGCGTCCCGAGCGACCTGATACATGAGAACGCGCGAAAAATCGCAGCAGCCGGAGGCAAGTTCCAGATAAGAATTCCGGTCATGCCAATGTACAGCGATTCAGAGGAAGTATTCGACAAAATCGGCAAGTTCCTCCTTGAACTCGGCGACGCGGTCGAAGTCGTCCAAATCCTCCCATATCACAACCTCGGCATTGTCAAATGGGAGCGGCTGCAATCAAAGCAACAGATTTTTGAAGCGACGCCTCCGTCCGATGAGCTCATCAACGCCCGTAAAGAGCAGCTCGAAAGCATGGGGTTAAACGTAATCGTGCACTAACATGGGGCTTGAACTCCCACGTTGGAATGCATCGCTCATGTGATTATTGCGTATCTGTGCCGGACCTGCGAGGCGCGTGTTTCCTCGGCTTAAACACAAATGAGAACGCGAGCATCACAGGCATCGACGCAAGGCATATCACAATAGTCGCCCATACGCTTTGCCCCGACAGCGGCGACAATGAGAACAAATCGCTCAGAATAATTCCCCCAAGTGAGAATCCCAGGAACATGCACACGATCAAAGATATGCGCAGCTTGTTGAGCGGCCTGCACAGCCGATAAAGCATCAGGAATCCGACAAAAGCGATAACAATGCACGCCATGGTCGACATTTCTTCGGGGGGTATCCCGAGCTGCGGTGAGAGCGCGACAAGCGTCGCTAAAGCGGCAAAATCAGTCAACCCCGCAGGCAAAGCGCTTAAAATGACATTCATCAGAAACCTGCCCCTGACAATGCTCTTATTTGGCTCGAGCGCCAGGACAAACGATGGCACGCCTATCAACATTCCGTTGAAAAGCGACAACTGGGATGGCGACAACGGATAAGGCATGGCAAATATCAATGTCACAATTGCCAGCATAAACGAAAAAATGTTCTTTGTGAGGAACAATGCGGCCGAACGTTCAATATTATTGATTACCCTGCGCCCTTCCATAACAACCGCAGGCATCGATGAAAAGTCTGAATCCAGCAAGACGATATCGGCGACCTGGCTGGCAACCTCGCTGCCTGACGCCATTGCTATGCTGCAATCGGCGTCTTTCAGCGCCAATACATCATTCACGCCGTCCCCGGTCATTGCGACCGTGTGCCCTGCCGCCTTCAACGCCCTGACAAGCTTGCGTTTCTGATCAGGCGTGACTCTCCCAAAAACAACATATTCGCCGACTGCGCGCCTGATCTGCCTGTCCGTCGTCAGCTCCGCAGCATCCACATATCTCTCCGCACCTTCGATGCCTGCTTCGCCGGCTATCTGCGAAACGGTCACGGGGTTGTCCCCGGAAATGACGATGATTTTCACTCCTTGCTGCGCAAAATATTTAAATGTGCCCGGAGCCTGCTCCCTTACGCGGTTGCTCAGCAATATTAGCGCGAGCGGCATAACTTGCTTGTCATCAATGCTCTGATTGATATCGCTGTCGTAGAGCGCAAGCAGAAGCACCCGGTATCCCTGCGCTGAGTACTTCTCAATCTCGCTCCTATGCTTCGCGTATTGCGACCGCAGGATGCGCTCCGGGGCTCCTAAAAAATATGATTCGTCTTCATGAAACGAAACTCCTCCATACTTCAACGTTGAGGAGAACGGCGCGACGTTGCGGGCGCGGCGTTTCGGCGGGTCTGAAAAATATGCGCCGAGGGCAACCATCGTCTCATTGTCAGCAGGCATATTGCCTGCATAATCGATCATAATCATATTTACATCGCCTATGCTGTAGCGATCAGCACATAGCGGCACGACACCTTTTACTTCCATCTCATTTTCCGTGATAGTGCCCGTCTTATCGACGCATAATACATTCACGCGGGCCAGCAGCTCGACGCACCCCATCTCATGGACGAGCGTTTTTCTCTGCGCCAGCCGCAGCACGCTGACAGTCAAAGCCACGGAGACGAGCAGGTACAGCCCTTCCGGAATCATTCCGATGAGCGCGGCGACCGTTGAAACAGCAGCGTTTGTAATGTCCACGCCTATCTGTCTCGTCTGCCGGATATACAATAATGCTCCCAATGGGATGATTATGATGCCAATGAACCGGACAAGGCGCTGCAGAGTCAGTACCATGCCCGGTTTTCTCTTCCCGCCGGTCTTTTTAGCTTCCAGCGTAAGCTTTGCGGCAAAAGATTCACGCCCGACCTTATCCAGGCGCGCCGCGCACTCTCCCGATATGACAAAGCTTCCGGACAGCAAAGTATCGCCTGCTGATTTACTGATTTCATCAGATTCACCTGTGACAAGCGCTTCGTTCACATTGCATTCGCCGCCCAGCACGATCGCATCCGCATATATCTGGTTGCCCGCTGAAAACACGGCGACATCGTCGAGCACCGTTTCATCAAAAGGCACGGCTACTCTGGCGCCATCGCGTATCACAGATGCCTGCGGCGTGGACATGAACGTAAGCTTGTTTAATGCGCTTCTCGAACGCAGCTCCTGGACAATGCCGATGAAGCTATTGGCAAGGACGATGGTCATGAACATCAAGTCTTTATATGACCCGACTGCAATGATGCACATCGCAAGCAGCATAAACACAAGGTTGAAATAAGTAAGGAGATTGTCCTTGAAAATCTGCCCGACAGTCTTTTCGGCGGAATCGGGCTTGACGTTCGCATACCCGTTTTCCAATCTCTCGCGCGCCTGCTCGCTTGAGAGTCCGCGGTTGATGGGCGCTTCAACCCTCGGCAACACTTTGTTTAACCTGACCGTATCAATTTTCCCCGCCAACTCAACACACCCCCGGTTACTGTTAACGCCCTGCTTGATGACACATTGTAGCATAAACCACCATCTTGCCGCAACCACGTTTTAGTGATATACTGCACACACATGAACAAATGATCGAAGAGGAGCGAATTAAATGCAAGACGAAATCAAAAAAATATCGGAACGCATCCGCGAACTGCGTGAAATATTCGACCTATCCATCGAAGAAATGGCAGCCGAAACAGGCACCACACGAGAAAAATATGCCGAATACGAGTCAAACGGAGAAAACATTCCAATCAGCGTGCTGTATCACATATCGCAAAAATTCAACGTCGACCTTTCGGAAATCCTGACTGGAGAACCCGCACGTCTCTCAACGATACAAATCTGCAGGCGCGGCAAAGGAAAAACCATCGACCGCTACCCCGGATATATGTTCGAGAGCCTCGCGCCCCGCTTCACGCAAAAAATCATGGAGCCATTGCTTGTTACATTGATACCCGGCGAACCGGATGCAGCTCTCGTCACGCACGGCGGTCAGGAGTTCAATCTCGTGCTTGAAGGCGTTGTCGTCATCATATATGATGACAAGGAATATGTGTTGAATGCCGGAGACGCGGTCTATTTCGACCCCACTCACCCCCATGGCCAAAAGGCCATCGGCGACGGCAAAGCCCGATTCCTGACAGTAATCACCGAATGATGTATTGGAGTAAATGACAATGATTGAAAAATATCTACAGCGAACCGAGTTCGAGTCATATGAGGATTTCATGCAAAACTACAAGGTCATAATCCCCGATGATTTCAACTTCGGGTTCGACATAATTGACGGCTGGGCGGATCTCGAACCGGGCAAACTTGCGCTCCTCTGGTGCGACGACCACGGCGAGGAACGCCGCTTCACATTCGACGATCTGCGCCATAAGTCTAATCAAGCGGCAAACTACTTCCAAAGCCTCGGGATTGGCAAAGGCGACGTTGTAATGTGCGTCCTTCGCCGCAGATATGAATATTGGATCGCCGCGGTCGCGTTATGCAAAATCGGCGCGGTGCTCATCCCGGCCACGATGCAGCTCACAGCGAAAGATGCGATATATCGCCTGAACTCCGCAAAAGTGAAGGCCGTGTTCTGTTACAGCGACAGCGACGGGTTTGTCGTTTCCCAAATGGAGCAAGCTCTGGCGGAATCGCCGACTGTCGAGATCAAGCTGCTCACCCCCGATGTGCGTGACGGCTGGCTTCCGTTCAACTCTCCGTTGAGCAGCTTCCCGGACACATTCGAGCGGCCGTCCGGCGATAACGCCATCCGCGTCACCGATCCGATGCTCCTGTACTTCACATCCGGGACGACCGGCATGCCTAAGATGGTGCTGCATAATTTCGCTCACCCTCTCGGACACATAGTCACAGCCAAATATTGGCAGCAAGTGCGCGAGAACAAGCTGCACATGTCCGTCTCCGACTCCGGCTGGGCAAAATTCGGCTGGGGCAAGATATACGGCCAGCTCATCTGCGGAGCGGCGATTTTCGCGTATGACATGGAAAAGTTTGAACCGAAGAATCTTATGTCAAAACTAGAACAGTATCACGTGACCACATTTTGCGCTCCTCCGACCATGTTCCGCTTTATGCTGGCCGAAGGCATGGAAGGGTATGATTTCGGCGCCATTGAGCATTGCGGCAATGCGGGCGAGCCTCTCAGCCCCGATGTTTTTAATAAAATCAAGGAGATATGGGATCTCGAGATGCACGAAGGCTTTGGGCAAACGGAATCAACGGTGCTGATCGCAAATTTCCCATGGTTTAAACCGAAACCCGGTTCCATGGGGAAGCCGTCCCCATTATATGATATCGACCTTGTAGATGCAGAAGGCCACACATGCGAAGATGGCGAGGAAGGCCGCATCATCGTGCGCAACATCGACGCAGTCGGCTTGTTCAAAGGGTATTATCGCGACGAAAAAATGACCGCAGAAGCGTTCATGGACGGTGTTTATGACACCGGCGACACTGCCTGGCGCGATCCTGACGGTTATTATTGGTTTGTCGGGCGTAATGATGACATGATCAAATGCTCCGGCTATCGCATCGGTCCCTTTGAAGTGGAAAGCGTCCTCTCTGAGCACGATGCCGTGCTGGAATGCGCCGTCACAGCAGCGCCTGATCCCAAGCGCGGCCAGGTCGTCAAGGCGACCATCGTGTTAAACAAAGGCTGGTCTCCTTCCGATGAGCTTGTCAAGGAACTCCAGGATCATGTCAAGAAGCTGACAGCTCCATATAAGTATCCGCGCATCATCGAATTCACGTCGGAGCTGCCAAAAACCATCAGCGGCAAAATCAAACGCGCGGAACTCCGTTCCAAATAACACAGGAAGGTTTCGTAGCGCACGGCGTCCGGGTGTGCAGGGCTTCATATTATTTTAAGAGCTTGGGGCATAAGTCCCAAGCTCCTATTACTTATTCGCCGTTCATCAATCTTGGCTTGCGGCGCTCATCGCCTGCGTTGCCGTCTTGCCCACCCAAAGGCGCTTTTTATAATATATCCAACTCCCAAGACCGCCGAGTCCCCAACCTATGGGTATCGACCATGCCAGCGCTTCCGGCCCCATTCCGACGAATCCCACGAGCGCGTATGCAGACAAGGCGCGTATAGTCAGGCTGACCACCGGGAAGGCCATTGCCATGATCGCGTCGCCCACTCCCTGGAAAAACCCGTTGAACGAAAACAGGATGGCGAACAGGAAGTAGAAAACCACCATCACGTTCAAGTATTCCCCGCCGATACGCAGAATCTCCGGGGTGTCGATGTCTCCCTGTTTCAAGAATATCGATATCAACGGGTGGCTGAATATCATCAGGACGATCGACATGAACACCGCGCACACCAGCATAGATATCAGAGCGGAGCGGAAGCCTTTCAACGCACGGTCTTCCTTTTCCGCCCCCATATTCTGCGCAACGAATGTTGACAGAGCGGAGCTTAGATTCGAGACGGGCATGATTGCAAACTGGTCTATCCTTGTCGCTGCCGTGATACCCGCCATTGCCGCAGTTCCAAAAGAGTTGATAAGCCGCGTAATCGTGAGCTGGGCGAATGAGACGATTGCGAGCCGCATTGCGGCAGGGGTGCCATATCGCAGTATCAGTCGAAACAACCGGCTGTCGTATTCCAGCTTGCTCACCCGCAGCAACGGTATCTTCCTCGTAGCATAAACAACGCACATCACCACCGACACCATCTGTGATGTGACGGTGGCCACGGCGACTCCCAGAACGCCCAAATCCAGCCCGATCACAAAATACAGATCCAGCGCGATGTTGAGCATCGTCGCGCAAATCAAAAAATACAGCGGACGGCGCGAATCCCCGAGCGCGCGCATATATGCCGTATACATGTTATAAAACACCGGGAACACGATCCCGCCCATCAATATGCGCATATATAAAACAGCATCGTCGAAAACGTCGTCGTTTGTGTTAAGCAAGCGAAGGAAAAACGGCGCAAGCGTTGTCCCCAGAAGGGTCAGGACGACTGCGACGCAAAGCAAAGACAGGATGCTGACCGAGACAGTCTTTTTCAGGCTGTCATACTCTTTTGCCCCATAAAACTGCGACAGAACGACAGACGCTCCCGTCGTCAATCCGATGAGCACGGAGAGTATGAACATTATTACGTTCATAGACACGCCGATGGCGGCCAGCGCTCCCCCGCTGACATATCGGCCAACGACAATCATATCTACGACGCTGTACATCTGCTGAAACAGATTGCCTATCAGCATCGGCGCCGAGAAAAGCAGCAACTGTTTCGTTATTTTTCCTTCGGTAAAATCGTTCATATACCCCCCACGCCAATCCGAAACAAGGCAACGGTTCTTTTGCATTGAACAAAAGAACCGTACCATTGTTCATTCTTCTGTTGCGAAGTGCTCAGGTACTATGCCTGCGGCTTGTACTTATAATCGTAAGTGTCCTGCATGACGCGGACAAGCCGCCATATAGTCTCGTTATACGGCGTCGGAATGCCGTACTTTTTTCCTTCCCTGACAACAGTGCCATTGAGCCAGTCGATCTCAGTCTTGCGCTTTTGATATGAATCGAACAACGCGGAGACATAATGGAACGTTTTGACCCTGTTCCTGTCGTAGATTCTTTCCGACCTATCCTTCCAATAATCGTCAAAAACCAGCGGAATGCCTTTCGCGTTCGCGACCTCGCAAGTCTCGCGCACCAGCTCCTTCATCAACAGCCAGCCGTCCTCATGTCCGGAGTTGTCTTCATTGGCCGTCTGCAAAAGCGCCGCAATCCCATTATACATAATGTTATTGCACAGCTTGTCCCAGATGAACTCCTCCGTGCGGTCATTGCGCTCGGCAGGCATGCCGCCCGCGCACCATAATTTCTCCAGCTCGTCAAACGCGCCCATGAGCGGCGTGTCTAAGTTGATCGGCGAAAAATAGATGCCTTTTGGGCTTTGCGGGAACCTCACCGCGCCGAGTATCCTCCCCGGGGCGAGAATATTTGCAGAAGACTTAAGCACGCCGCACCCCAGATGGTCGCCATCGAAGTATTTTGCCATAATATCGGCGGCGCCTACCCCATTTTGCAGAGCGAGGACGATGGTGTCCTTGCCGAATAGTTCAGGGTTTGCTTCAATGGCTGTCTCAATGTCCACGCATTTGACAAGCACGATCACCGCGTCGCAAGGTCCCACCTCTTTGCCGCTCGTCACGGCGCCATCGAGGAATACTGTCTGCGGTTCGGTTTCATATTCCAGCTCCATGATCAATCCGTTTTCGCGGATCGCTTTCATATGTTCCTCGAACACATCGACAAAATAAACTTCGCCGCCGCCCTTTTTCAGATGAGCGCCCACCAAGGATCCCATCGCTCCTGCACCTAAAACACTGATTTTCATAGCATACCGCTCCTCGTAGAATTACAGATAAACACCGACCTGGAAGCCCGCGTTCGTCGCTTCAGTGATGCGGGCGACCTCCTTCGCGTCGCCGACGATATATACCGACGCCTCAGGCGCTGCATGGCGCAGCTCCTCGACGAGCTCATAGCGCGGACGCATGCCGATTGCGACAAGCACGGTGTCGGCTTCGATCTCCACCTTTTTGCCGTCCGGACCTGTGCAAACGATTTTGTCGTCCAGCACCTCATCAAGGCGCGTGTTATAGTGCACGGGAATATTCTTCTCCGCGATAAGCGAAAGAATCTCCTCGCCGCCGTGGCGGGAACTCTTATATAGGTTCATCCTGGCTGTGTCCGCATCGGCAATCTCGACGACTTGTATGTTCTCCTTGCCGTTATCTGCAAAATCGAGAGCTGCTTCCAAGCCGATCGATCCGGCTCCGATTATCACGATCTTGTCGCCGACCTTGCACTTCCCGACCTCTGCATCCGCAGCCCAATGCACATGCGGCTTGTCGATGCCCGGCAGCTTCGGGAAAACAGGCTCCGCTCCGACGGCAATCACCAGCGCGTCGAAATTCTCCAGTTCCAGCATCCCGCGCGTCGCTTCGGTATTGAGCTTGATCGTCGCGTTGTATTTTCCGGCCTCGCGAGTGAACCATGCGAGATAATCCTTCATGTCGATCTTCGCAGGCGGCGATGCCGCGCCTATCAAGTTTCCGCCGAGCCTGTCGGACTTTTCATATAATATGACCTCATGCCCTCTGTCGGCAGCGGCCATCATCGCATAGACGCCGCCCGGCCCGCCTCCGACAATGCCGACCTTTTTCTTCACCTTTGCCTCAGGCACGGTTCCCTCTTTCAGCTCGAGCGAGAGCCCCGCAAATGGGTTGACGGCGCANTTGACAATCTTCGTTGGCATAAACCGTGCGCATTGGTCGCANCGCAAGCAAGGGCGGCGGTCCAACGGACGGTTCGCGGCATATTTCCTCGGCATGTCCGGATCGGCAATCAACGGGCGGCACATCGCGACGAAATCGGCCCAACCATTCGCCAAAATCTCTTCCGCCATGTCGATGCTGACTATGGAGCCGACTGTCGTAACCAGTAAATCCGGGTATGCTTTCTTGACTTCGCGCGCATAATGGACGTTAAACCCACGCGGCATCAGGTAGTTCTGGCACCAATTTCGATAATATGCCATATTGAAATCCGAGTGGATGCCCGCTGAAACGTGGATGATGTCTATATGCGGCTTCAAGAGTCCAATGAGCTCCAGCGTCTCATCGAAATGCATGCCTTCCTCTGCAATCTCATCCGCAGAGATGCGGAACTCGATGACAAAATTCTCGCCGCATTTCTCACGGATGGCATCGCACACCTCGATGGCAAAACGCGCGCGCTTCTCAGTGCTGCCGCCATATTCATCGGTGCGAAGGTTATACATCGGGCTCGTGAACTGCGAAATAAGGTTGCCGTGGCCGCCATGGACAAGTACTATGTCCATCCCCGCGCGCTTCATCAGCAACGCAGCGTTTGCAAACTTATCGATCGTCTCCTTGATTTTTTCTTTGGTCATCTCGATAGCCGGGATCGGATCGCGGCCGAGCATCTTCGCGCGCGTCCGCTCGGACGATGTGATGATTGCCGAAGCGGAATACGGCGGATGCCCAGTTGTTTCAAAAGGCGTGTCCTTTCCGTTATGGTTGATCTCCAGCGAAGCGTGGCAGCCAAAAGCGGCAGCCATCTCCGCATACCACGACAGCGACAGCAGCGAAGTCGGGTGGCCAAGATCGAGCTGGCACTCCTCGTCTTTGCACTCGTTGATGTCGATGGATGCGTTACCGAGATACAACGTCGTGACGCCGCCGCGCGCGAACATGCGCATAAAGTCTACCAGCTCGTGCGTGAATGTCCCGTCGGGGCTGCCGCGGTTTGGCGACGGCGGCGCTAGGACAATGCGGTTTTTGAAATCGATCCCCCTGATGCGTATTGGCTTGAACACATGCTCATACATAGATCCCATAAATTTCTCCCCTTATATAAATATTCGTAACAACTTACTCCCCTGCTGCCAATGTCTCTCCCAGGACGAGGCCCCAAGTGAGGCAGCGCCCATGGCTGTTGCCGTTGAAAAGCAGCGGATAATCCACGCCATAGAGGCCGCCGGCGATCATGCCCGTCGCGTAAAGCCCCGGTATTGGCTTGCGCTCCTTATCGAGCACGTGCAGCTTCGTATCGGTCAGAAAACCGCCGAAAATATTCAACATCGACGGGCCGAACTTCAAAGCGTAGTAAGGCGGCTTATCGATGCTCGTCAGCAACGCCGCGCGTTTGCCATAATCAGCATCCGTGCCATTAGCGCAATTCTCGTTATACCGCGCCACGGTCTTCACAAGGTTCTCCGCAGGTACCTCCATCTTGGCCGCGAGCTCCTCGATTGTGTCCGCCTTGACGCAAAAACCGTTCTCGAGATATTTGTCAATGGCATCCTTGACATAATCGGCGCCCTTTTCCCAAGGCTCGCCATATACCGCCATCATAGAATCGGTAAATTGACCGCCCGAAATGGGCGCTCCCCTCGCGACATCCTGCATCCAGTCCGCATCGAAAACCGACCAAGCCCAATCGTTGTCTTTCTGCATGAGAATGCGGATCGACTTAGCTTGCACCCATGTGTCTTCATTCATAAACCTATTCCCCTGCCGGTTCACATGCAAGAAGAAGAAACAATACATCGCATATGCAATCAAATGCAGCGACACCGCCCATGGGCCGGGCTCAAACTCTCCGCCCGCCCAACGGCCCATCTTGTGCCCATCTCCTGTGTTGATGCCCGGCGGGAAGTACCCATTGTGGTTCGGAATCATCCCGATGGGGCAGAAATGCTCCAGCATATCGCGGTCGGAACCGATATCTCCCGTTGCAAGCACGACCCCGCGCTTGCCGACATACCTGCGATATTTCCCATCCTCGCATTTCGCTATGACTGCTGTGACTCGGCCGTCGGTTTTCTCCAGTTGCTCGGCGACAGTATTGCGGAAGATTCGCCCCCCGTTTGAGAGCATTGTGTCTTCCAAAACTTCGCACATCAATATTGCGCCGAACATACGGTATTTGCTGTTCTCCGTCCTGACGACGAAATGCGTCCCCGCATATTCCGTGAAATCCGGGCCGCGGTAGTTGCCGCCGAAAAGCACGGGCTTGATATTGTCCCCGCCCTGCTCGAGCAGCCAATGGAACGCTTCTTCGCTGCGGTTCACATATATCCATAGCAAGTCTTCATCTATGCGGCTGCCGCTGATGCGCATCCAGTCGCGCGCGAATTGCGCCTTGTCGATGAAAACACCGTTCTCGCGCTGCGTGTCGGAGCCGACGGATGCGACGTGCGCCCCATGTCCCACGAAACCGCCTGTCTTTTCCAACACAACTACTTTGACCCCCAGTTGCGCGCAGCGCGCTCCTCCCGCGAGCCCCGATATCCCGCCTCCGACGATCACGACATCGGTTTCGATCGTCTCGGCAATCTGAGCCTCCGGAATCGGCGGCGGCGGCGTTTCCCATGCATAATTGCGGCTCTTTGCGATTCTCGCATCTTCTTCGATAGGATCAATAAATTTCATTATGAATGACCTTTCTTAGTATTACTGTATCATAAATTGCTCTATCATATCTTCCCCAGCGCTCTGAGTACCTTGTCGGGAGTGGCAGGCGGATCGACCCAAGCGCCGATGGCATTATGTATCGCGATAATGACAAGGTGCGTATTCGCCAATGAGTGGCTGATGCCGCTCGCGCCATATGCAGCGTTGCTTCCGCGAGACTCCACGAACTTTTGATCCACCTGCGCGGCGTCGAGAATCCCCGGCTTCTTATAGTCGATCATGTTGTTGTTGAGCAGCACGCCGGTGCGCCCGTCAAACACGAAATCCTCCAGCAGCTGGCAACCCTGCGAGAAGAACATGACCTGGTCTATCTGGCTCTCCAATGAAATCGGGCGCAAAACGAGCCCGGGATCCGCAGCGACGCCAAAACGCAAAATCTCGACTTCGCCCGTCTCGGTATCGACGGCGACCTCGCAAAAGGCCGTGTTCATAACATCGAGCTGCTTGCCCATCTCTCCCGCGCTCCATACAGAGAGCGGAGGCCTGCCCGTGAACGTCGCAAACAAATTTTGTTGCGTTGCCTGCGCCAAAGGAACGCCTTGGTCCGGCTGCCCCTTGATGATGACCTTCCCCTCAAAAATATCGAGATCGTCCGGAGACATGCCCGCGAACGGACCCGGCTTCGGTCCCGGAGGCCCCATGAATCCCGGAGGGGGCGGATTGTTCGCATAATCGATCGCAGCTTCAAGAATTTGTTGGCGCAGCTTATTCGCGCACTCCTTCATCGCCCACGCGGAAGCAGTCGTGCCGTCGGAACCGCCGCCAAATGCCCTGAACGGCTCGCGATAATCATAATCTATGCTGACATCCTCATAATTGAGCCCCAGCTCCTCGGCAACGACCATCGCATTGCACTCCACGACATATGCGCCAAAAAGCGGCCCCTGCGTCGGCATGTGCACAACTCCGTCGCGGAATTCGAGCTTGCATTTATATTGCATCCCGGAATGGCGCGGACACATTTGGTAGCGGAAACTCATGCCGTGCATACGCCCGTCAGGCAGCTTCTTCATGCCGGCCTTGTGCCAATCCCAGTTCATCAGCTCTTTCCCGGCCTCAACGCACATATCGAAACTCGGCACGGGGTTGGTATCATCCTGCGACGTCGGGCCGTGCAGATTAAGCCTCGCGACCTCCAACGGATCCATATCCAGCTTTTCCGCGATGAGATACAGAGCCATCGTGATCGAATCCCAATTGAACGGGCAATGCTGCCCGGAAACATACATGACGCCCCTGTTGGAATCAACGATTTCCATGTGTTGGAACACATTTTGGCAACGGAGCGTGTTATACGGCCCTTGCGTCAGATCGCCAACGTTTCCAAAAGCGGAGCTGCCTCTGGAGCCGTTATCCGCGATAGAATGATCGTCCACGGCAGTGATCGAACCATCATTTTTAAACCCGACTTTCATATACACATGGCGGGCATTCATGAGGAAGTCATATGTCTCCTCGCGGGTGTTGATGCATCTCACAGGCCTGCCCGTGCGTTTTGCCAAGAGCGGCGTGATCTCCTGCGATTTACGCAAACCCCAATCGCAATACTTCCCGCCCATGAACAACCCCTCTTGGATCGTCTTGTCGTCGGGAACGCCATAAGTCGCGCTGATGGCATATTTCTCGCGCACGGCGCCCTCGATGTGCAGATTGTCGCCCTCGCCCTGATAAGGGTCGCGTGACCACCAAGCGACGGAGCCTGACGGATTGGGCAAATGAGCGGCCATCGCCGGCGTATAAAGGCTGAACTCCGCAATATGGTCCGCCTCGTCAAAACCTTTCTCGATATCGCCGGACGCCATATTGGCAAAATACACATTGCCCTTTTTAGGCGGAGTATCATCATCGACACGGCGCCGTCCGAAACTCGGCGGATTATTCTCGCCCGGGCGGATGATGGGCGCATCTTCGCGCCTGCCGTCGAGCAAGTCGGTCACGTGCGGATAGACCTCCCATTCGATCTCCAACGCCCTCAGAGCTTCCTCGCAAATATCCTCGTCCTCAGCGACGACAATGATCGCTACCTCAGCGCCTTCGCGGTCGGCGACATTATCGAGCATGGGCTTTGGCGGGCCGAAAGTCTCCCCATGCGTCCCAAGCTCCTTGACATCCTCATCTTCCCAAGTCACGATATCCACAACGCCCGGAATCGCCCAAGCCTTTGAAGCATCGACGCTCAATACCTTTGCATTTGCATATGGGCTGCGAAGGAATTTTGCATGCAGCATATCAGGAAGCACATAATCGATCCCGAATTTCGCAATGCCGGTTGCTAATGCATATGAAAGCCTGCCCGGCAAATTTCTCGTGCCGACGACCCTGAAATTCTCCCTAAGTCCGTTTGCACCTGCTAAATCAGCCATTTATATTTCCTCCTTAATCACTTCGCCCGTTTTTCGGGGGCGACCCAGTCGATATCGCTACGTGCCTTGCCAAAACCGACATCAGGCCCAGGCGCTGCGCGCATCATCGAGCCCAGCTCATAGCCCTCTTTCTCGAAGAAAATCTGTTTTTGCTCATCGGTCGGCGGCTGCATCCTGCGCTCCTCATACTTCGTCATGCTGTCAGGCTGCAAATAATCTGTATAGTACCGCGCCATATCGATCTCCAACATCCTCGCAGCGCTCTTATAAGGCACGATGAGGAATTGATCGTTTTCGATGCCCTTCTTCAACCAATCAGCAAGCACTCGCGGATCCATTCCGTTCTTCTGCGAAGAAGCCAGGACAGCCTGCGTCGCCTCCGTGATATTATACCCCGTGTTTTTCAAATGCTCCGGCCTCGTCTTCAAAGCAGCATCCGGGATATTAGAATTGATGTTGGCGGGGCAAAGAGCCGAAACGCCGATCCCATATGACTTCAAAGCCATCGCGTAACACTCCATCAAGCTAAGCACGCCAATTTTGGACGTGATATACGGCGCCACGCCCGGGCTCGCTCCAAAAGCGCCATATGACACCGTGGTCGCGATATAACCGCCCCTACCGGCTTTGATCATGCGCGGCACGAATGTAACCAAACCGTTTATGACGCCGCCGAGATTCACGCCGATCACCCAATCGAAATCCTCATATGTGGAAGCCTCGACAGGGCCGAAAGTGTTGACGCCGGCGGTCATGATGAGCAGGTCCGGCGACGATCCGAACACAGCCTCCGTCTCATCGGCAGCAGCCGCATACGCCGCGCGATCCGTTATATCGAGATTGATCGCATGCACAGGCGCCCCCGTCTTCTTGAAATATGCCATTGCCTCGTCGATATGATCTTGCCGCACGTCAGCGATGACGACCTTCATGCCCGCCTCGGAGAATATCTGCGCCTGTCCGAATCCCGCGCCCGACGCGCCTCCTGTGATGAACGCGATTTTTCCCGCAAAGTCTTTCATTTTACACGCTCCTTTTTTGTTAATAAATTTCATGGGGACACTTTATCACAAGTTCAAGCATGTTTCAATAGAAATGAAATCAACAAATTATATTTATAGCATTATCATACCTTCTATGATATAATCCTCTCAAAGAAAACCATCACGAAAGGGGAATGGACAAAATGTACCAACTGGCACCGATAAGCCCGAGAATACGTAAAATAAAAGAACGCCGCAAAGAACACGACAACGGCAACGTGATCCTCACAGCCGAGAGGACGGATATCTACACGCAATACTACAAAACCCACGAAGCAGAGCTCCCCGCTCTCAAACGCTCCGGCGCCCTGTACGACTGGTGCGCAAAACACAAACTCAGCCTAGAAGACGATGCCATGTTCGTTGGCAACGTAGGTACAGAATGGCGCGCCACAGTCAACTACATCGAATGGGACACAAGCTGGATGGAAGCAGTCCTGGGCCAGCCCGAGGAAGATTTCATTCGCGACTGGCAAACGCCCGGAGAATCATACGCATACATCTCCCCCGAAGACAAGGAAATATTCAAAGAAGCCGTCGAATACTGGCACGACCGCACGATCCACTCGACAGTCGTTGCGGCTCTGCCCGAAGAAATCTGGAAAATCCAAGGCGATAACTGCACGACATTCGGCAACAGACGGGGCATGGGCGTGGCAATGATGCCCCAAGGCCACTACTGCGCCAACTATCAAAAAATCGTCGACAAAGGCTGGCGGTTCATAGCGGATGAAGCGCAAAGCTACATGGATGCAATGGAAGGCAAAGTCTTCAATACCGATGCCAAACGCTTCACGACGTGGCGCTCCATTAAAAAAGTCGCCGAAGGCGCCATCCTCCTCACAAAACGCTACGCGGACTTCACGGCAGAAGAAGCGAAAAAAGCNACCGGCGANCGACGCGCGGAGCTCGAGANAATGGCCGCATCCCTCGCATGGATCGCCGAAAACCCCGCTCGCAGCACNTGGGAATCCATGCAGATAGTCGTCATATACCAGCTACTGCTGCATGTCGATGCGCAAGCGCACGGAATCACGCTCGGCAGAATCGACCAATACAGCGGCCGTTTCATGGAAAAAGAGCTCGCAGACGGCTCGATGACGCTCGAACAAGCCCAGGAACTCACGGATGCATACATTCTAAAACTCGGCGACTACTTCGCCATGCAATTCGCAATGGTCGCTCCCAGAATCCCCGGCGCGCCCGTCGTTGCTCGCAAACCGACCTACCACTACGAAAACGGCGGCCACCACTTCACGGTCAGCGGGCTTGGCAAGGACGGCACCGACGCGACCAACACGCTATCGCTCTGCCTCCTGCAAACATACGCCCGCCTCTTCCTCACGATCCCCTCTTTGTCCGTTCGCATACATAAAAACACGCCGGACGTCGTCTGGGAATATGCTGTCGAATCTTCAAAGATCGCCGGCGGCATGCCGATATTTGAAAATGACGACATCATCATCCCATGCCTGATGGAACGCGGCCTGTCGCAGGAGGACGCTAATAACTATTGCATCATCGGATGTGTCGAGCCATCCGGCTGCGGCACTGAATGGTCCGCCAGCGGCAGCAGCGGCGCAGAAAGCTTCAGCAACCTTGTCGGCATCATGAACATGGCCATCCACAACGGAACAAACCCGAAAACCGGCTGCGACGCAGGCATCAAAACCGGCTATCTTTATGACTATAAATCATTCGACGAGTTCAAAGAAGCATATCTGACGCAGCTCAAATATTTCCTCGATTGGCACATCACCTTCGTCAACTTCTATGAGCTCGCTTACAGCACTTTCTTCCCCTGCGTCAGCGCAACTGCCACGATGGAGGGCTGCATGGAATCGGGGCGCGACGTCATGGACGGCGGATCCAAATACAACTCCACCGGATTCACGGCTCTCGGCATCGGCAATGTCGCCGACAGCATGATCGCAATCAAAAAGCTCGTTTTCGACGATAAAAAGGTCACCGCTCGCGAGCTGTATGATGCCCTCATCACAAACTGGGAAGGGCAGGAAGACTTGCGTCAATACATCATCAACGATGTCCCGCACTACGGCAACAGCGTCGCGGAAGTGGACGACCTTGCCGAATGGGCGCTCGGGGCATATGCAGACCACATGAACAACGCGCGCGGGCCTCGCGGCAAATGGCGCGGCGGCACATTCACTGTGACAACGCACCTGGAATTCGGCAGAGTCACGCTCGCCACCCCCGATGGGCGCAAGGATGGAGATCCGCTCGCCGAGGCAATCTCGCCTCGCCAGGGGTTCGACAAAAACGGGCCGACTGCATATCTGATGTCCGCGTCAAAACTGCCGCACTACAAGCTTGGCAATGGCGACCAGCTAAACATCAGATTCTCCCCCTCGACAGTCCTTGGCGCTGAAGGGACTAAGAAGCTGTCCGATTTAATCGCGTCATATTTCGACCAAGGCGGGATGCAGGTCCAGTTCAATGTTGTTTCCACAAAAACGCTCCACGAAGCGCAGGAACAGCCCGATAAGCACGAAGATCTCATAGTTCGCATCGCCGGCTTCTCGGTCTATTTCGTCGAGATGGGCAAACCGATGCAAGACGATTTCATCACCCGCACGGAACACATGACATAAGCGCATATATTGCGCACGCCGCAGAGCACGAGATAGGAATCCGGGAGGGGCAGCGTAGACGGCAGCATTAGGCTACTGGATGCGCTACCCTTCCCTGATGGCATGAACAACCAATCTCACGCCTTTAATCGACTAACGTGGGCTGCGCCCACAACCCATCGGGACAGCTCGCTTACGAGCGAAATGAATTCGCTCTACTCGCTTGTCCCTCACGCAGCTACGCTGCGCACC
>WRMX01000057.1 GCA_009776905.1 Oscillospiraceae bacterium | reverse complement strand
GATTTTTTTGCGGAAGCGGGGGAAGCGGGGGAGGATGCTGCTGAAGCGGCGGAAGCGTCGGGCGTGGCGGAAGCGGCGGGGGACGTGGCGGAAGCGGGCGTGGCAGAAGCGTCGGTGGATGCTGCGGACGCAGTGGAAGCGGCGGAAGCTGCGGTGGATGCTGCTGAAGCGGCGGAAGCGTCGGGCGTGGTGATGCGGACGATCGCCTTGGATCCTTTGAAGACTCCGCAGCAAAACGCAGCAAAGTATTATAAGGATTATACGAAAGCAAAAAACGCCGAACGATTTCTGACGGAGCAAATTGAGCAGGGAGAGAGCGAACTGCAATATTTGGAGAGCGTGCTCGTGCAAATCGACCTTGCGGAGAACGAGCTTGATATGGAGGAGATTCGCCGAGAGCTGGCAATGACGGGATATTTGAAGATGCATGGCAAGGGGATGGGCGGCTCGTCGGCGGGGATTGCAATAAACGGCGCTTCAAGAGCGGGGAATGCAAGAGGCGGAAATTCGCAAGCGGTGAATATAAAAGGCGGGGGCGCAAAGGCGGGAAAACCAAAAGGCGGGAACGCCAGAGCGGGAAGCTCAAAAGGCGGGAGCGCGAAAGCTAGGCTTTCAAGGCCAATGAGATTTCTATCTTCCGGCGGGTGTACGATTTATGCGGGCAAGAACAACACGCAGAATGAAGAATTGTCCCATAAGCTCGCCGCACGGAGCGATATATGGCTGCATGCGCAGAAGCTGCATGGGTCGCACGTGGTTATCTGTCCTGAGGAGGGAACAGCCCCCGATGACAACACAATCTTCGAAGCGGCGACGATTGCCGCATATTATTCATCGGCGCGTGGAGGCGGCAAGACACCTGTCGACTATACGCAGATAAAATTTTTAAAGAAAGCTCGCGGAGGGAAGCCAGGTATGGTATTATATACCGACTACAAGACGATTATCGTAACTCCTGACGAGGAGCTGGTGAATCGTTTGAGGCAGGATGGGAGCGGGTCTATATGAGCGAAATATTGATTAATGTTGATAGGCTGGAGAATGTCATTAACGTGTTTGGATCATTTGACGAAAATCTCCGATTGCTGGAAGGCGAGCTTGGCGTCAAGATTACGGACAGGAATTCAGAGCTTTGCATCTCCGGCGATGAAGACTGCACGAGCTATGCAGAGCGCGCGATCGGCGGGCTGCTTGCGTTGGCCGCAAAGGGCGAACAGATCGACAGCAGGATGGTCAGGTATATCATTGGTCTCGTCAAGGAGGGGCAGGAGGGCAAAATCGGCGAAATCACGCGCGATGTGATTTGCATTTCCGCAAAAGGGAAGCCTATTAAGGCGAAGACGATCGGCCAAAAAAAATACATCGATGCTGTTTTAGCGAACACCGTGACGCTGTCTATCGGTCCTGCGGGGACAGGAAAGACGTATCTGGCCGTCGCTGCCGCAGTGGCCGCATTCCGCAGCAAATCGGTTAATCGGATTATCCTGACGAGGCCGGCTGTTGAAGCGGGCGAACGTCTCGGCTTTTTGCCTGGCGACATGCAGAGCAAGGTCGATCCCTATTTGAGGCCTTTGTACGACGCTCTGTTTGACCTTATGGGCGTCGAAACGTATAATAAATATCTCGAACGCGGCAACATTGAGGTTGCGCCTTTGGCATATATGCGCGGACGGACACTCGATGATTCATTTATTATTCTTGATGAAGCGCAAAACACTTCCCGCGAACAGATGAAGATGTTTCTCACGCGGCTCGGGTTTGGATCGAAAATCGTGATAACCGGCGACATCACGCAGATCGACCTGCCGCCTGACAAGACAAGCGGTCTGCGCGATGCAATGCGTGTTTTGGAGGGCATCCGCGATATTGCCATTTGCAATTTGACGTCTGCAGATGTAGTGCGGCACGAGCTGGTGTCAAAGATTATCGAAGCTTATGACAGGAGAGACAGGAAAACAGGCGCTCCGAGCGCATCAAGACGGCCCGTAACGGGCGGCGGAAGTAGGTGAAGCACATGCAAATGCACCGGATTTTTACCAGGCATCGCGCCGTGGCTTCAAACGAGCGATTGCAGATCCCTCTAATTAAACATTGCATCCGCGCTACCTTGCAAGCGGAGGGCGTCGATGTCCCATGCGAATTGAGCGTGTTGATCACGGACGATAAAGGCATAAAAAATCTCAACCGTGATTATCGCGGCGTGAATTCGTCGACGGATGTTCTGTCATTTCCGATGCTGGAGTATTCGGCTCCGGGGTGGGATGCGCGCATGCCTGATGTCGCGTTGTCCGCCGATGGGGTGCTGCCTTTTGGCGATATTGTCTTGTCTGCCGAGAAGATAAAAGAGCAGGCGAAGGAAAACGGCAACACCCGTGAACGCGAGACTGCGTATTTGACTATCCATTCTGTTTTGCATCTGTTGGGATATGACCATGTTGACGAGGGCGAGGGAAAGCAGCAGATGCGTGAACGCGAAAAGGCAATATTGAGCGAACTGGGGTTTTAGCTGTTATGATTGAGAAAGTAGCGATGATAGCCGTAATCGGGCGGCCGAATGTCGGCAAGTCCACGCTTACGAACAGACTTACCGGCGATAAGGTCGCTATCGTGACGCCGAAACCGCAGACCACCAGAAACAGGATATTCGGCGTGTTTGCATATGAGCGGACGCAAATGATATTGCTCGACACGCCTGGTTTTCATAAAGCGAGGACCAGGCTTGGGGAGTATATGGTCGGCATCGTAAAGGAAAGCGTCGCGGATGTCGATGCGGTGGCGCTGATTGCCGAGCCGGTCGACAGCATCGGAACGCAGGAAGAGCTGTTGATACAGCACATAGAGCGCATTGGCGTACCAGCGGTGCTGCTTATCAACAAGATCGACACGTTGAAAACGAAGCAGATGCTGCCTATTATCGACAGATATTCCAAGCGTTTTGCCTTTGATGCTATCATACCGATATCTGCGAAAAGCGGCGATGGGATGGCGCAATTGCTGGAGGTCTTCGATTCATTCGCGGTTGAAGGGCCGCAGCTTTTTCCCGATGGCATGACGACAGACCAGCCGGAGAAGCAGATAATCGCGGAGATTATTCGCGAAAAGTTATTGCTGTGCATGGAGCGCGAGATTCCGCATGGGACGGCGGTCGAGATCACAAAATTCTCCGAACGTGTGCCCGGAGCGGCTGCTGCTGGCGGCGACGCGGGGAACGATGTGGGGAACGATGTGGGAGATGTGGGAGATGTGGGAGATGTGGGAGATGTGGGGATCGATGGCTTTGCAGAGGGCTTCGAAGATGGCTTTGCGGGCGCAAACGGCGGAGATGTGGGGAGCGGTGGCGTTATCGGTGGTTTTTTGAACGGGAATGGCGGCCCGGAGTGGGGCGACGGAGACGTGGGGAGCGACATTGTGGGGATCATTGATGTCGATGCGACGATTTATTGCGAAAAAGCGAGCCATAAAGGCATGATTATAGGAAAAAATGGCGCCATGCTGAAAAAAATCGGCCAAATGGCGCG
This sequence comes from Oscillospiraceae bacterium, assembly GCA_009776905.1. Lineage (GTDB taxonomy): Bacteria > Bacillota > Clostridia > Oscillospirales > Oscillospiraceae > WRMH01. The sequence goes on along the minus strand of WRMX01000057.1, from coordinate 14,905 downwards.
CGAGGACATAGAAGCGTTTATGGGAGCAAAGGTATTTTTGCAAACATGGGTGAAAGTGAAGGCGAATTGGCGGGACAGCCAGTCGTCGATAAGGAATTTCGGATATACATCATGTACATAAACACGACCGGAATCATTCTACGCGAAACGGCATATAAGGAATCCAGCAAGATTCTGACCGTGCTGACGGGGGGAGAAGGGAAAATCACCGTCAACGCTCGCGGAGCGCTTCGGCGCAACAGCAAGTTTACCGCTGTGACCCAGCTGCTTGTGTTTTCCGAGATGACATTGTTCTCGAGCCGCGACAGATGGACGCTGACCGAAGCTCGCAGCATTGAGCAGTTCAGCGGCTTGCGCGGCGATGTCGCTTTGCTGGCGTTGGGCTCTTATTTTGCGGAGCTTGCGGAAGCTGCATCGGACGAGGATAGCCCCAGCGTGCAGCTTTTGCCGTTGTGTTTGAACTCGTTGTTCGCGCTCAGCGAGGGCATAAAGCCTCCGGCTTATGTTAAAGCTGCTTTTGAGCTGCGGTTGATGGCGATTCTTGGATTCACGCCCCTGTTGTCGCATTGCGCGGCATGCGGGAGCGATGCCGTCGAGCGCGCGTTTCTGGATTTTTCGGGCGGCGTGGTCTATTGCGCGGATTGCGCGCGGGCCGAAGCGGCATTTCCCGGAGACGGCGGGGCGGGAGTTGTAAGAGACGGCGCGGGAGTTGTAAGAGATGGGGCGGCTGTTGTAGGTGAAGGCGCGGTGGCCGGCAGCAAGGCAGTGTTTGGCAGCAGCATAGCGCTTGGCAGCGGGGCGGTGTTAGGCAGCGGGGCGTTGAACGCTGCGCGGTACGTCATCGGCTGTGAGCCGAAGAAGCTGCTTTCCTTTTCGGTCAGCGATGCGGCGCTGCGAGAGCTGGGCGCGGCGTCGGAAGGGTACCTTTTGGCGCAGCTCGACAGGAGGTTCCGCACGTTGGATTATTTGCATAAAATGTCGTTTTGACATGCGTGGTTGCAACATGAGAAATGTTAGGATTCTTCGGTCGCAGGCGCCCTCAGAATGACACGCGAAGCCGCAAGTTCTTGCAGAATGGCGCTCGTGGTCGTAATCCATGAAATGCAGCATATTTTTTTGAGGATATATATGGAACTAAATGAAAAATCATATCGAATATTAGAGCTGCCTGCCGTTTTAGAAATGCTCGCGGACGCAGCCGTCAGCGAGACCGCAAAGGAGGCGGCCATGGCGATGAGGCCATCGGCAAGCATAGCATCTGTAAAGAGCTTGTTGGGAGAAACATCCGCAGCCAGGAATATGATCTCGCTTAAAGGCAGCCCACCGTTTTCAGGCGTCAAGGACATTCGCGCGACCGTGAGCCGCGCAGACAAGGGCGGCATGCTCAACGCAAAGGAGCTGTTGGACGTCGCCGCTTTGCTGCGCTCATCAGCCTCTGCGATGGCCTACGCAGCCGGTGAGCGCGACGACAGCGTATCAGCGATATTTTATCTGTTCAACGCAATTAAATCGAATAAATTTTTAGAGGCGAAGATTTCGTCCGCCATTGTATCTGAAGACGAGATAGCAGACAATGCAAGCAGCGACCTTTATGACATTCGGCGGCATTTGCGCATCGCGAGCGACAAAGTGCGGCAGACGCTCAATAAAATCATTACATCGCCAGCCTACTCAAAAGCATTGCAAGAGCCGATAATCACAGTCAGGAACGGAAGGTATGTCGTGCCTGTCAAGGCGGAGCAGAAATCAGCCGTGCCAGGCCTTGTGCATGATATTTCATCATCGGGGGCGACGCATTTTGTGGAGCCTATGGCCGTCGTGCAGATAAACAATGAAATACGTGAGCTAATGGCAAAGGAAAAGCAGGAGATCGAACGAATTTTGCGTGAGCTTTCCGCCGACGTCGCTGACGATGGCGACGATCTGGTTAACGATTTTGAGGTTTTAGCCGCGCTTGACCTCATTTTTGCAAAGGGGAAGCTGTCGAATAGGATGGACGCTGCAGAGCCGTCTATTTCGGACGACATGGTTATAAAGCTGAATGCCGCGCGGCATCCGCTCCTGCCGGCGAGGGACGCCGTGCCTATTGACGTCAGGCTGGGCGGCGAGTTCGACACGCTTGTCATCACTGGGCCGAACACCGGAGGGAAGACCGTTTCGTTGAAGACGATCGGGCTGTTGTGCGCCATGGCGCAGTGCGGGCTGCATATACCGGCCGCAGATGGCAGCATAGTTACGATTCTCAATGGCATTTTGGCCGATATTGGCGACGAGCAGTCGATCGAACAATCGCTGTCCACATTTTCATCGCATATGACCAATATCGTCGATATACTCGCGAACTGCGAAGAAGGCTCCTTGTTATTATTTGACGAGATGGGAGCGGGCACGGACCCTGTCGAGGGCGCGGCGCTCGCCATTGCGATCATCGAATACGCGCGCAAAAAGGGAGCGCTGATCGCCGCAACGACGCATTACGCGGAGCTGAAGATATATGCGTTGACGTCGCCGGGGGTGATGAACGCTTCGTGCGAGTTTGATGTTGAGACGCTGCGGCCGACGTTCAGGCTGATCTTGGGAGTTCCCGGCAAGTCGAACGCTTTTGCCATATCCGACAGGCTGGGGCTGCCGGGGGAGATCATCGAGGATGCGAGACAGAGGGTCAGCAACGAGAATGTGTCGTTTGAAGATGCGATCGCCGGGTTGGAGTCGAGACGCATTGAGCTGGAAAACGACAAGCTGGAAACGAGCAGGCTTTTGAGCGATGCGCACAACGCGCGGCGCGTCGCAGACGAGATCAAGAAGCAGCTGGACGATGAGCGCGGCAAGGCCGTGGAGAACGCGAAGCGCGAAGCGGCACGGATTCTGGAGGACGCGCGCAGGACTGCGGACGCTGTGATGGATGAGCTGCGCGATTTGCAGCGCAGGGCGGCGAGCGATGCCGACCGTGCGATGCTGAATGCGGACAAGGCCGCGTTGTTCAGGAGGCTGAACGAGGCGGATGCGTCACTTGAAGCTGACGTCGCCGAGGAGGACGCAGAGGGGCCGACGCGCGCCCCGGTGGCTGGCGACAGGGTACGCCTGCGCGGGCTGGGAACGTTCGCGGACGTTATTTCCGTTAGTCCCGACGGTGTTTTATCGCTGCGCGCGGGGATTATGAATATCACCGCGAGGAGCGACGAGGTTTCAATTGTCGAAGCCGATGTGCAGCCGGAGGTCAAGCGGCATCTGGCGAGGTCCGATGCGATGCTGCGCGAGGTCGCGGCCAGCCCTGAGATCGATTTGCGCGGCATGGCCGTTGATGAGGCTATCCCTGTCATGGAGCGGTTTTTGGACAACGCGCGTTTGGCGAAGCTCGAAATCGTGACCGTCATCCACGGCAAGGGGACGGGCGTTTTACGCCAGGCCGTGCAGCAGTGCTTGAGGCAGCAGCGGGGGTTGAAGTCTTTTCGTCTGGGGAGATATGGCGAGGGCGAGGACGGCGTGACGATAATAGAGCTGTAGAATAGAGGATTATTATGGACAAGAAATCATTAAAAACAATACTGATAAGCTCTGTAATATGTTTCTGCCGCTGCCAATCGGCGGGCTTATGTGGAACATCATACCGGACATTGCGCGACAGGATTTGGCGGGGAGACAGACGGGCCTGTCATGGACAAAGGGATTCGTCGTTATTGGCATACCGGTGTTCTTTCTGCTTGTCCATTTATACAGCTGTCTTATTAGGCCGAAGCGGGCACGGCCTGTTTCAAAGAAGGTGATGTACTGGGTGAATCCAATAATCAGCATCCTGTGTTTCATCGTTTTTGCGACGCTAAGCTTTATATGGGGAGCATAAGCGCGCCTCGAGCCCATGTTCCCATCAAGTCTTTATGACAAACGCAGGTTTTTGCGCTTTGCAGTCCGGGCATCTCCAGTCCGGAGGCAGAAATTCAAACGGTCCGTCTGAATTGTCGTATGTATAGCCGCATATGGAGCAGACATACTGTGGACCTGCCGGCGCGCCCCCTTCTTCTTCCGGCAGAGTGTGTCCCGGCGCGTTCGTCGGCACACCGCCCCGCATCACCATCTGATAATAGGCATATGTCATGGGGCTGACATGGTCGCCTAGCCTCTCCGCTTCAAAAACTTCTAAGATGAAGAGCGTGCTGGCGGGCAGCTCCATATAATCCACCACTTTGCACTCAAGCCATCCGCATATGCCTTCCTCAAGCACTGGCAAATTGTCGGCGGTGGGTAGGAACGCGATATTTTCAAACTTGTTTGTATTTGCGCCTGATTTGAAGCCAAAAGTTTGGATTACGTCTATAGGCGCCCCCTGGGCAAGTATGTTGACTGACGCCAGTCGGGATTCCTTGAGAATTTTGTTCGTGTAGTTGTCATGATGTATGCTGACCGACAGCAGATTTGGATCGCTTGAAATTTGTACGACTGTGTTGACTGTGCAACCGTAGTATTCGCCGTCTTTAACCGTGCCAAGGATAAACATGCCATAGGTCAAATCATAAAATGCGGACATATTCACGGTGTTCATCTCCTCTTCGTGCATTTTTGATTTTTATTGTAACAGAATAATAGTTCACGCGCAAGTTGACGTCGTGCTATTTTAGATAATGGGGGCCATCAGAACACGTCCCCCTGCCCCATTCAATTTGCAGCAGAACAAGATTCTTCGGTCGCAAGCTCCCACAGAATGACATTCATAAAGTAGCGTCCGCGTAAAAACTTGAAAAGTTTTAAATGATTTGATTTTGCATGGATTATGTTATATAATGCTCACGAGAAAAAGGTGGTCTGCTCGGAAGGGTGGGCGCCAAAAAAACAAATTGAAAGGTTGGTTAGGTATGGCAGAGATTAAAAATGTGCTGGTGCAGAAAAACAAATTAAAATGGCGGGATAATCCTCCTGTAGGACTGACGCGCGATGATATGGCGTCCGCGCTTGATCACGCCGCGCATGCGGAAGAGTTCGGGTGCGATTGCTGGCACACGGGGTGCGTCTATTATGGCAATTGCCGCGCATGCGTTGTGTTCCATTTGTGCCTCAAGCAGTTGCCGACGTGCCAGAGAGACGCTTTCGAGGGGCTGGAGGAAGTGTATCTCAAGGCGACGACCGGCAGCACCGAGGTGAAGACCGGCCAAAGCGAGTAACACTCAACGTATTTATAAGTTTTTTCGTTAACATGAACAGCGCGAAATCGCATATCGATTCCGCGCTTGCTCGCATGGTGAAGACCATGCTTGGCAAGAATACATGCCCGAATTTTCGAAAGGCTTGACAAAACAGCTCTGGAGATCCGTGCATGTTGTCAAATATAGCATTATTCTCACCAAATATGACATTACTTTACACTTTTCGCGTATTGATAGTATGTTATCCTCAAAGAAAAGAGGAGGTACATCAAAATGATGAGACATAAGACAGAGAAAAAACGATTGACTCTTGGCTCGTTTATTCTAAGGATGGTCATCGCGTCGATCATTTGCAGCATCATTAGTAGCGTAATTTCTACAAACAGGCATTCTTCCTACGCAATGCAGAGGCAGCCATATAGTATCGGTTCTCAGATTGTGGATACAAACGCAGATGAAGAGGAAACAAATGCGGACATTGAGACAGTGTCGACATCGACATTTTCAACAAAGCTGCCGAAGCGTGTATGGATCGAATACAAGGTCGATCTGAACGATGAGCAGATAGCCATTTCATATGCCCGAAATTTGGGAGCGATCTACTCTTCAAATGGAGTCGACGAGTATCTGTGGTCTAAGGATGCCAAGGGGAACGTCGATCAAGTGCATTTTCGCTCATATGGGACAGCCGCGTTTACATCGGCGAATATCGCTGATATAGTCGATTTTGCAGGAAGCAGCATCTTGTTGGACGCGGATGTCTGCGACACTCTTGACAATCTTACCGATTATGCAAGGTTTGCAGCCCCGCTTGAGAGCAGATTCTGGATCGACAGTCTGATAGATTTGTCCGGAAGAAGCGTCGATGCTACTGCGTACATCATTGGGAACAGCACTGTTGCAGGGCGTGAATGCACAGAGTACAGCATACCGCTTGCAGGGGTTATGTATGATTTCAGCATCGACAACGCGACAGGCTGCTGCATGAAAATCGGATATTTTGGCCAAAGCGGGGGCATGTATAGCACTTTTCAACACAACACATTGTTCCTTGTCACGGCTTTCAACGAAGGCGATTTCATTTTACCGAATCATGAAGATAGGAGCATTGAGCCGCAGAACAGTGGCATCAGTTTTTTGAAGTGAGTCTCAATTAATGGAATAATAGTTGTCTCACTGGGATAAATATGATAGTATGGCTGTGGAAATCAAATGCGTCGATTCCGCACGATGCAGTGGTCGGGGAACGTCATATGCTCCAGTGGGTGAGGATATGACCCACTCTGACAGATTCAGCGCTTCGCGCTGCAATCTGCCGTGGGCTCCTGCGGAGGGTATCGTGTAAACTGCTTGCCGGTCACCGGCAACCTGTATGCACTTGCCCGCGAAATAGTGAAAAGCAGTTTGCGCAGATTTCATTTTTTCAATATGCCGCCCAGTGGCGGAGACGGTGTATCACGCCGCCCACTTCGGGCCAAATTGGTCCGAAGTGACGCTAATGACTTTAGAATAGAGGTGTCACATATGACTGAATTAGTGCTAAACACAAACACATTGCCAGAGCCGCTGTTTCGCTTGATAAAGGCGGAAAAAGTAATGGTTAAGGTAAAGGAAGCAGATGGGATTGTCAATCTCATACCGATTTTGGACTCAAAGAAGGACCGCAGCGCGGCATTTGGCTGTCTTAAAGGGAAGATTACTGTACCAGATAATTTTAACGAGCCTCTCGAAGATTTTAAGGAGTATATGCAGTGAGATATTTGCTAGATACTCATGTTGCGCTGTGGCTATTTGAGGGAAATGAGAAATTACCTCAAAATGCTCGAGACATTATTTTTGACAATGATAATGAAATATATGTGCCGCTCACTTCGGGCCAAGCTCCCACCCCACAAAGTCAGACGACTTTGCGTGAAACCCCGGGAGACCCGAAGTGACACCGAGAAAACTGAAACGAGGTGTCACATATGACTGATACTGTCATGGCGACAAAAGCACTCCCCGAAGTTTTGCTTAAACTAATCAAAACTGAAAAAGTCCGGGTTAAAGAAAGCGACGGGGTTATCCAGCTAATGCCCGTGAAAGAGACTACCGACTGCACGGTTGGTCTTCGCGGAATACTGGCAGACTATCCCGAAATGTCAGTTGACAATTTTTTGAAACGCAAACGCGCTGACGCGGAGTTGGATTTATGAGCAATTATGTTTTAGACGCTTGCGCTCTGCTTGCTTTGCTGCGGAACGAACCGGGCGCGGACATCGTAGCTGATGCCCTTAACGCCGCTGTAAATGGCGACGCAGAAATTATCATGAACAAGGTAAATCTTTTGGAAGTATACTATGACCTCTACCGCGCTCTTGGCAAGGATAAGCAGACGAGATATTGACTGAAATAAAGAAACGTCCGCTCAAATGTGCGAAATAATGTGCAACTATACATTTATTGGTATCTTTAGTTGTTACTGAATTCAATTATCTTGACATTCGATGCGTATTCATGCTATGAGGCGGGCTTGACGAGGGTTAATATGAGAGCATTCGAGAATACAGCCCCGAATGCGCAATCAGGGTGTCAGCCAAAAACTTCGGATTTGAAAACGGCATCAAGTCAGTCCCCCTGTACGCGGTGTATTTGGTTTGATTTATGCTTTTGGAGTATTCAATGACTTCATAAGTTGACACTCCCCATGGCTTAAGCCAGGAGGTTTGCGTCGCTTATTTGACCGTCGTTGACCCCCATGTTAAGAAAGAATCCGAAAATGATAAGTATGGGATTCTGGATGTGAAAGTCCACACAAAAAGCGGGCGCGTCGTGCATATCGACGTCCAGCTTTGGTTTGTCCCGGAGATGAAAGAACGAAGCGTTTATTACCAGTCAAAAATGGTGACGGAGCAGATAGCTTCCGGTCAGGATTACTCTGTCATCAAGAGAGTCATATCAATAATCATCACCGACTACGAACTTGTGCCGGAAAACAGCTATTATCATAACCAATTCCGCCACCGCTCAGACAAGGACGGCACAGAGTTTACTGATTTAGTCGAGTTTAACACTCTGGAGCTTTCCAAGCTGCCGCCTGATACTGACAGCACGGAATTATGGTACTGGATGAAGTTTATCAAATCAGACGATGAGGAGGTCTTAGATATGCTTGAACAAAGAAGCCCGCAGATGAGAAAAGCTGTCGGCGTGCTCAAAGAATTATCGGCTGACGAGCGTACCCGTATGCTTTACGATGACCGCGAAAAGGCGCGGCGCGATATTGCTTCTATGGTTGGTGGAGCAGAGAAAAAAGGGCGAACTGAAAAAGCTGTGGAAATTGCCAGGAATCTATTGAAAATGAATATGCCGATTGAACAGATAATCGCGGCAACCGGATTGACCCGCGAGGAAGTCGAGTCGCTCCGCGTTGCAAACTAATCATCCAATACTGCGCTGCCGTTATTTGAGCAATTCTTCATAGGAAGTGTGCAAAGCATCTTGTTTTGCTTTTGGCATAATCAGGATACCATACGACAGGAGCTGATATATTATGATTAGTTCTATGATAGATGCGTTTTCAGTAAAGGGGAAAAATGTTATGGTTACCGGCGGCCATACTGGCATCGGGCTTGGAATCTCAAAGGCTTTCGCGGAGTTGGGCGCAAATATTATGATGATGGGGCGCCGGAAAGAAGAAGGGGAGGCTGTCGCTGCTGGCATAGAGAGCGAGTTCGGAGTGAAAGCGAGGTTCTACGTTGGAGACCTGACGGCAGATGGAGACCCTGCTCGCGTGGTAGACGAGGCATATTCCGACTTCGGCTCAATTGACGTGTTGGTCAATAATTCGGGGATTGTCCGGTGGTTTGAATCGATTGAGGCAGATATAAACAATTTTGCGGACTGGCACGACGTGATAAAGCTCGACATGACGGCTGTCTTTATCATGACGGTATACGCCGCTAAGAAAATGCGCGACAGCGGAGGCGGGGTGATAATCAACATCACGTCGAATGCCGGGGAGATCGTCAATACGCCGCAGACGACGGTCAGCTATAGCGCCTCTAAAGCGGGCATCAACCATATGACAAGGATGCTCGCGCATGAGTGGGNGCAGTACAACATCCGCGTGAACGCCGTANCACCGGGTTATACGGAAAGCAAGCTCGGCGCCGCTCAGAATGCGGCGATGTATTCACAGTACGATGCTGAATGGATGGATAAAACGCCGACTCACCGTCGCAATCAGCCCATCGAGATAGCAGCGGCAGTAGTGTATCTCGCATCTGAAGCGGCAGAGCAGGTCACAGGGGAGATCCTGACGGTAGACGGGGGATTCAAACTTGCAAATTGACAAAGCGCTAAAGACAAAAGTACCAAGAGCCTTTGCGAAATGAACTGAACAGATACCAAAGTCAACAACCCCCATCTATGCGTTGACATGGCTAGAGGTGGAGGCTTGAATCAATAGGAGAAAGCGTTTCTTTTCCCTTGCATTGGCGCTGACTATGGTCTTTGCGCCAAAGCGAATTTAGCTGTAGCGCACGATGTTCGGGTTGTGGGGGCGGAGCCCTCACGTTAGATAAAAAAATGGAGGAAATTACATGAAACGACGCATAATAACAATCTTGGCCGCGATTGCGCTTTGCGCTTCGCTAATGCCCACTGCTTCGGCCGCCGGTGTGGATAGGGGAGTTTTGATGTATGAGCAGCTTATTGCGCCGCAATACGATGATGCTCGTTTTTATTCGGAAGGACTCGCGCCGGTGAAAAAGGACGGTAAATGGGGCTACATCGACATGAACAACAACATCATCATTGATTTCAAGTACGATGTCGCCAATCCTTTCTCCGAGGGCTATGCGGTAGTCGGCGATTATGCCGATAGCGAGAATTGGGAAGGGGAGATCGTGAAATATGTCAAACTCGGCTTTATCGACGCTACCGGGAACTACAAGCCATTCCGCAGGGATCCGGATTCGTTCGGGTCTCCCGGGCCGGAAGACGGATATCATTACTTGTACGCAAAATCGGAATGGGGGCAATATGATTATAGCTATGACTATTGCTTTTATGGCGGATGGGTATTTATCGGAGGATTGTTTGACGCCGATGGCAATCAATTCGTGCCAGCCCCGCCAGATACAGGCAAATGGTACGACTGCTGGCCTTTGAAGGTGCCGACAGAGGGATTGATACCATGCGGGACTGCGCATTATGGAACCGAAGCTCCGAGCACATATGTCGATCTTAACAGCAATGTTGTCATTGATTTCTTTGAAAAATTTACATACTACGATGCCTACGGAGAGCAGACCACCGAGGGGAGCAGCACCGCCAGCTACTTTAAATGCATATCAAATGTATTCCCATTCAACCAGGGGCTCGCTGGCGCTTGGGAATGTACCGTTAGGCTCGAAACTTGGGAGTACGAGTATAGGTTCGGATTTATCAACAAGAGCGGCGCGTGGGTGATACAGCCGCAGTACGAGTCATATTATTTTGTGAACTACAATGAATATCGGTGTTTTTCCGGCAATGGCCTCGCATCGGTCGAGAAAGACGGCAAGTTCGGCGCCATCGACAAGACGGGCAAAGTTATAATCCCTTTCCAATACGACAGGCTCCAATCTTTTTATGAAGGTCTTGCTGTGTTCGAGCTTGATGGGAAGTGCGGATATCTCGACGTCAGCGGTGACATAGCGATTCCCGCGCTGTATGAGGAGGCTAGCGGATTTGAGAACGGCCTTGCGGTCGTATACAATGGCTCGAAGGCGTACATCATAGACCGCTACGGCAACGCGGTCCCCGGCGCGGATCAGGTCAATCCCGATAGTTATTTCAAGGTGCTTAGCGACGGCATGGTCGTCACTTCCACTCCGGATGAGTACCTCGTCGTCAATGTGGATGGAAAGTATGGATTCGGTAAGATATCTTACGAACCGCTGCTGCCCAAAGCGTCCGAGATGGACAGTTGGGCATATGAGGAGGTCGTTTCCGCAATCGAAGCAGATCTCGTCCCCGCGAGGTTGCAGAATATGTATCGCGGCAACATATCACGCCTTGATTATAGCATTCTCGTCGTCAACGCTCTGTGTGCGATTCTTGAAATGGAGCGGGATGACTTGGTGAAGGATGTGACCGGGAAGGGAATGGGTGAATGGATGAAAGAATATCCATTTACAGATACGTTCAATAGCGACATCATCGCCGCATATGCGTTGGGGTTGGTGACCGGATATGCGAACGGGACGTTCCTTCCATACAATCAAATATCGCGCCAGGAGGCGGCTGTGCTTTTGTGGCGCGCAGCAGGCGTCCTTGGCATGGACCGCGATAACCCGCCGCAGTCCGGGTTTGCCGATCGTGGCAGCATTCCCGATTGGGCTGTCAAAGAGGTGGACTATGTTAACGCAATTGGAGTGATGAACGGTACAAGCCCTACATCGTTTTCTCCTACGAGCAGCTATACTCGGCAGCAGTCTTATATGACGATATGGCGCTTGCTACAGGCTATGCTCGCTGAAAAGAGATAATTGATGTGGCAGTCGATGCCTGCATGCCTAATGCCTTGCACGAATAGAACCGCGAGCGTTCTTATCCGGTTAATCATTTGAGACAAATGTGTTGGCTAAACACACAACCACTGTCCACTGGGACAGTGGTTGTGTTGAAGCTATTGATTAGCCTTTTTATATGCTTAAGTTAAAACTTAATGAGTAAATATTTCACCTGATGCATTTAGCACGCTTGAAGGAGCGAAATAATGTGCAACTATACATTTATTGGTATCATTCGTTGCTTCAGAAGTCAATTATATTGACAATCGATACGTTTTCAAGCTATAAGGCAGGCTTGACGAGGGATAACCTGCGCACATTCGACAATACATTTATGGGCGGTATAACCGAAAATTATGTCGCGATCTGTCTTNCATCGAACGATCATGCTTTGTATTACTGGGAATCCGGCTCAAAAGCGGAGGTGGACTTTGTGGTAATGATAGACGGCAAGCCGATTCCGCTCGAAGTCAAAGCAAACGCAAGCAACCGCTCGTACAGCCTTAACTCATACATGAAGCAATACAGCCCCGAATACGCAATCAGGGTGTCGGGCAAAAACTTCGGATTTGAAAACGGCATCAAGTCAGTCCCCCTGTACGCGGCGTATTTAATTTGAAATTCGTTCTTGACGTGGCTCGATATTTTTGATAAAGTAAGGGGTAGTAAAACCACTACGAATAGGAGGAACGCCAATGTACGAAAGAAAAGCAACTGTTCTCAAGCAGATAGGCCTGCATGCAAGACCGGCTACTTTCCTGATCCAAAAGGCTAATGAATACAAGAGCAGCATCTGGATCGAAAAGGACGAGCGCAGAGTTAACGCCAAGAGTCTGTTGGGCGTGTTGTCGCTCGGGGTCGCTAAGGACACGACAATCACTGTTTTGGCAGACGGCCCGGATGAGGCAGAGGCGGTCGATACATTGTGCGAGCTGATTAATTCCGACTTTGCTGAATGACTGCTCTGTTCCGGAGTAATAAAAAATCAGTGGCAGGCGCCACTGTTTTTTTGTTTGGGCTCGCTCGGTCATGTCACGCAAGCGTGACGCGACGCAAGCTCCTAACTACGTTCGACAATAAAACAGGACGCCGACGCAAATCGGACCGCAATGGTTCGAGATGACGCAACCGGCGTCGCAGCAAATGACCTCCTCAAAATTACGCAAAGACTGTACCTTCTCGACGACACGCGCGATCAGCTCGGGATCCATCGTCGGAGGATAAGTGACAAAAATACGCCGTGTATCAATGTCTTCACGGCCGCCGAGCCTATCCTCGACATATTGCAAGATGATCTTGTCAAAATGGCCACGGTACTTCTTCCCGACATGCATCTCGCCATTGACGACCTCGATACACGGGTTGAGCTTCAGGAGGTTTGCCCCCAAAGCGGCAAGCCCTGTGCATCTGCCGCCCTTATAGAGATATTTCAACGTGCCAATGACAAAGCTCGCATCCACGCGCAGCACAAGCTGTTCCAGCTCCTCGACGATGCGCTCAGGAGACAGGCCGCTCTCAGCAAGAATCGCAGCGTCCATGACAATGTGGCCGCTGCCGGTGGAAAGATTGAGCGAATCGACGACAAAAACATTCTCCAAATCTTGCGCGGCTATGCGTGCGTTTTGGTTGCAAACTGAGAAGTGATTGCTGATATTGATATGGATTACGGCATCATAATCCTCTAGCCATTGCTTGAAATATTCGCTGTATTCAGAAACATTGATCGCGGAAGAACGGGTCATTCCCGCGCCGCTTTCGACATAATCAAACATATCAAGGACCGAAATCTCTAATCGGTCCTTATATGCTTTTTCATCTTTGATGATATAGAGCGGGGTAATACCGATGTCGTAGCGCTCCAATATTTCGGAAGGCAGGTCGCATGTGCTGTCGGCTGTGATTTTAATACGCATAATGAGTATTTCTTTCCGTACCGCTGCAGTTAAACAGCGTTACTTAACGTGAGGCTCCGCCCCACAGCCTGGACGCCGCGCGCTACGGCTAAATTCGCTTTACGGCGGAAGTGAATTCCGCCTACGAATTTCAGCCTTCGCACCGGCGCACCGCGCTTCGCGCGGCGGTATCGCCCAAGCGGTTGAATATCTTGCTTTTGTGGACGATTCGAGTCGCTATGGCGCTTAACGTGAGGCTCCGTCCCACGGCCTAGACGCCGCGCGCTACGGCTAAATTCGCTTTACGGCGGAAGTGAATTCCGCCTGCGAATTTCAGCCTTCGCACCGGCGCACCGCGCTTCGCGCGGCGGTATCGCCCAAGCGGTTGAATATCTTGCTTTTGTGGACGATTCGAGTCGCTATGGCGCTTAACGTGAGGCTCCGCCCCACGGCCTGGACGCCGCGCGCTACGGCGCTACTGTACGTTCTCCGAATGCACGGAAACACATTTTCTGTCGCGCCCCATGGGTTCATAGCGGACCCTGCCGTCGACCAATGCGAACAATGTATCGTCGCTGCCTTTACCGACATTCGTGCCGGGATGGATCTTCGTCCCGCGCTGCCGCACTAAAATGTTGCCGGCCAATACGAACTGGCCGTCCGCGCGTTTCGGGCCGAGCCGCTTGGATTTGCTGTCGCGGCCGTTCTTTGTCGAGCCCATTCCTTTTTTATGTGCCATTTGATAACACCTCCATCATGGTGTAGAATTATTTTTGTTTTCGCGCCGGCATACCGCGCTTTGCGTGGCGATAGTGCCTTTGCGATTGAAATTGTCCTGCTATTTGTATGTATTGCGAGTCGTTAAGCCACTATTCCGGGACTTTCGTTATTTCCACTTTCGTATATGGCTGCCTGTGGCCCTGCTTCCTGCGGTAGCCTTTTTTAGGCCGCATTTTATATACGATTATCTTTTTTGCTTTGCCGTTCTTGACGACCTTTGCCTCTACTGTGGCGCCCTCGACATACGGCGTCCCGATTTTTGCGCCGTCGTCCGAGGTTACTGACAAGACGTTCTCGAACGTGACTGTTTCGTCAGCTTCGGCGGGCAGCCTTTCGATGAATATCACGTCGCCCTCCGCGACTCTGTATTGCTTGCCTCCTGTTTCGATTATGGCGTGTGCCATGTAGGTATCACCTCATTGTATAAGTCTCGCTATCATAGGCGGAGAGCTGTTTCTCAGGCTTCAGGAGCCTTGCTCTCTCTTGGATGCCCTTTCAAAGCGGCCAATGTAGCTTATCATCAGGGGTTGTAAAAGTCAACAGTTTTTTTCGCCGGTGT